>JAZRYI010000089.1:0-21192 GCA_045600665.1 Bacteroidaceae bacterium | reverse complement strand
TCATATGTCAATGATATATGCAAAGCTGCATGTCAATTATAGCCACAAAGACCAATATTACAAAACGAGTAATTTTAACACTTTACTCTAAAATGTTAAATCTCCAAAAGTAGTTTTGCGATAATGGCCTGAATAGTTACATCTTTTATGCTTATGGTGCATATTTGAGGGAAAAGTGTAAAAAAATGTTGTTTTGTTTGGTGTGGATGAAAAATTATTAGTAACTTTGCAGCTCAAATGGGTATTATGGATACATATAAGATTGATTTGCTAAGCCGTGATCTCAAGGGGAAGACCTTTGAGTGGAATATTGATGATGCGTTTTTCGCAGACATCAATGGGCTGGTGAAGCGTGGGTCGTTGCACGTAAGTGTCGAGTGCGTGAGTGCAAGTTCAGTCTTTAAGTTCGTGATACACAGCGTTGGTGTGGTCATTGTACCTTGCGATCGGTGTCTTGCAGATCTAGAATTGCGGATTGATACTGAAGACGTACTCGCCGTGAAGCTTGGAATTGATTATGCCGATGATGGTGACTGCGTTGTAGTACCTGAGACAGAAGGTTATGTTGACCTTGCGCAGTTCATCTATGAGTTTATAGTTCTCAGCATGCCAATTACGTGTCAACACGAACCTGGGAAATGTGATGACGCGATGATGCAGACTCTCAGCATGCATCAGGCTGCCCGAAGCGGTCAAGAGGATGGTGAAGATGACGGCTCAAGCGTCAGTGATGGCGCAAAAAATGATAGCCCTGTGGATGAACGTTGGGCAGCATTAGCAAAATTGAAATCACAAAATTAATAAATAAAATAAAGCAATATGGCACATCCAAAAAGAAGACAGTCAAAGACTCGTACAAGAAAGAGAAGAACTCATGACGGCGCAGTGGCTCCAACACTCGCTGTATGTCCAAACTGTGGTGAATTCTACGTATATCACACAGTATGCTCTGCTTGCGGTTACTACCGTGGCAAGATTGCTATCGTTAAGGAAGCTGCTATCTAATAATCAGTTCGCGAGTTTTTAAGTTCGCGAGTTTTTAAGTTCTTAAGTTCTTGCAGACATAGACTGTCGTAAGGGTTTATTGAAGACTCAAAAACTCAAAATCTCGGAAACTCAAAAGCTCATTCTTATGGGAAAGATTAATGCTGTAATTACAGGCGTAGGTGGATGGGTTCCAACCTATATCCTCGACAACGAGGAGATGTCGACAATCGTTGACACCAGCGATGAGTGGATCATGCAGCGAATTGGTGTGAAGACACGTCATATCCTCAAGCCAGAGGAAGGCGTGGGTACATCGTTCATGATGACAAAGGCTGTTAAGCAGCTGCTCGACAAGACGGGAGTTGATCCTGATTCTGTAGAGATGGTGCTCGTTGCAACCGTTACTCCAGACTATCACTTCCCTTCAACAGCTTCACTCATCATTGGCAACCTCGGATTGAAGAATGCTTTCGGCTTCGATATGGAGGCAGCATGCGCAGGTTTCCTCTTTGCGATGGAGACAGCTGCAAACTACATCCGCAGCGGACGCTACAAGAGAATCATCGTTGTTGGTGGCGAGCAGATGTCGTCAATGACAAACTATGAGGATCGCAACACTTGTCCTATCTTCGGCGATGGTGCAGCATGCGTCATGATGGAAGCAACAGAGGAAGAGAACATCGGTCTCCTCGACAGCTACCTCCGAACAGATGGCAAGGGGTATGACAACCTTCATATGGCAGCTGGTGGCAGTGCTAAGATGCCAACTCATGAGACTGTCGATGCACGCGAGCACTACTGCTATCAGGAGGGTCGTGCTGTGTACAAGCATGCTGTACTCGATATGAGCTCAGCTGTGAAGACAATCACAGAGCGCAATGGTCTCAACAAGGAAAACATCGACTGGGTTTGCCCTCATCAGGCAAACATCAACATTGAGGTTTCTGTTGCTGGTCGCATCGGCATTGATGAGGATCATATTATGATCAATATTGACCATATGGCTAACACATCAAGTGGCACTCTTCCTCTCGCGCTTTGGGAGTATGAGCCACGCTTGAAGAAAGGCGACAAGATTGTGTTTACAGCATTCGGCGCAGGCTTCACATGGGGCGCAAGCTACATGGTATGGGGCTATGACGGAGCTGCAGAGGCCGCAAAGAGTCCAGCAGAGTTCTACAAAGAAGGTGAGATCAGCCGCGAAGAGTGGTACGCTAAGAGAGGCAAGAAATAAGACAATGCCCCTCCCCCCCCAAGCACTTTCTCCCAAAGGGAAAAGAGTGACTGACGGGAAAGCAGAATTACAAATATAGGAGCGACATCGCGAATAGGACGGTGTCGCTCTTTTAAGATTAAATAATGAATTATGCATAAATCAGGGTTTGTAAATATCGTAGGTAATCCTAATGTGGGTAAATCCACGCTGATGAACCTGCTCGTTGGTGAGCGAATCAGCATTGCAACATTCAAGGCGCAGACGACACGCCATCGCATTATGGGCATCATCAACGATGATGAGGCGCAGATTGTGTTTTCCGACACTCCAGGCGTGCTAAAACCAAACTATAAGTTGCAGGAATCAATGCTGGCATTCAGCGAGAGTGCTCTTGTAGATGCTGACGTTTTGCTTTACGTTACCGACCCTGTGGAGAAGATTGACAAGAACAGTGATTTTTTGCAAAAGGTAGCACAGTTGGATAGCATACCAGTCATTGTGCTCATCAACAAGATTGATCTCACTGATGAGAAAAACCTTGTCACTCTCGTAGAGCAGTGGCATGAAGTGCTGCCAAAGGCAGAGATCGTGCCTGTCAGTGCTTTACACAAATTCAATGTGCAACCAGTGCTTGCTCGCATCAAAGAACTCCTCCCTGAGTGCCCTCCTTACTTCGAGAAGGATCAGCTCACAGATAAGCCAGCTCGCTTCTTCGTCACAGAGATCATCCGTGAGAAGATACTCCTCTACTATGATAAGGAGATTCCTTACTCTGTAGAGGTCGGCGTGGAATCGTTCAAAGAAGACAACACCCACATCCACATCAATGCTGTCATTTACGTTGAGCGCGACTCTCAGAAAGGCATCATCATTGGCAAGGGTGGCAAGGCATTGAAGAAAGTGGCTACAGAGGCACGCAAGAGCCTTGAGAAGTTTTTTGGCAAGACAATCTATCTTGAGACATTCGTAAAGGTGGATAAGGACTGGAGAAATTCGGATAAGTCGCTGAACTTATTTGGATACAACAACCAGTCAGTTTAAAGCAATTCCGCTCTTCGCCCTTTCCGAAGGATAGGGAGAGCCATCGGGGAAGCGGACAGTATTAACCTTTAAGGTGATTATGGCTCTCCGTTCGTGAGAACGACTTAAGAAAACAAGAATTTATTTTTTGAAATGGGAAATCTTGTAGCAATTGTAGGACGCCCGAATGTGGGTAAGTCAACGCTTTTCAACCGCTTGACAAAGACTCGTCACGCCATCGTGAGTGACGAAGCTGGTACAACGCGCGACCGCCAGTATGGCAAGTGCGAATGGGGAAACAAAGAGTTTAGTGTTGTGGATACAGGTGGTTGGGTAGTAAATAGTGACGACATCTTCGAAGAGGAGATACGCCGTCAAGTATTAATCGCCATAGAGGAATGCGACGTCATCCTCTTCATGGTGGACGTGAAGACAGGCATAACGGATCTGGATATGGCTGTTGCAAATATTCTTCGTCGCAGTAAGTTGCCAATCATCCTGTGCAGCAACAAGGTGGACAGCAACGAGCAGCGCTACGACGCAGCAGAGTTCTATAGTCTGGGACTTGGTGAGCCAATGTGCGTGTCAAGTCTCACAGGAAGCGGAACAGGTGATCTGCTTGATGCTGTAGTGGCAAGCTTTACAAAGGAAATGAGTGAGGTGATAGAGGAGGACATCCCTCGCATCGCAGTGGTAGGTCGTCCTAATGCAGGCAAGTCGAGCATCATCAATGCGTTCCTTGACGACAATCGCAATGTGGTGACAGACATAGCAGGCACTACTCGCGACTCTATCTACACTAAATATGAGAAGTTTGGCTTTAACTTCTACCTTGTGGATACAGCTGGTATTCGCAAGAAGAACAAAGTGACCGAGGACTTGGAATACTACTCTGTCATGCGCTCTATCCGCGCCATAGAGAACAGTGATGTGTGCGTGCTGATGATTGATGCCACACGTGGCATTGAAGGCCAGGACATCAACATCTTCCAGCTCGTGCAAAAGAACCAGAAGGGACTTGTGGTGGTTGTTAACAAGTGGGACCTTGTTGAGAACAAGACAAACGAAGCAATCAAGTATTTCGAGGCAGCTATCCGAGACCGCTTTGCCCCATTCACCGATTTCACCATTATCTTCGCCTCCGCCACAACCAAGCAGCGCATATTCCGTGTGCTTGAAGAAGCGCAGCGAGTGTATCAGGTGCGCACCAATAAAGTTTCAACAGCCAAGCTTAACGAGGTGATGCTCCCAATCATCGAGGCGACTCCGCCACCATCGTTGAAGGGCAAGTTCATCAAGATTAAGTACATCATGCAGATTCCTGAGACACGTGTACCTTCATTCGTGTTCTATGCTAACCTGCCACAGTACGTCAAGGAGCCATACCGTCGCTTCCTCGAGAACCAGATACGCGAGCACTGGGACTTCACTGGCACGCCGATCAACATATACATTAGGCAGAAGTAGCGATGAAACGTTTTTTCAATACAATATTAGTCATGATGGTGAGTACTCTTGTGCTCACCTTCATTGCTTGTCACAAAGCCATGACAGAACCGGCTGATGCGCCTAAAGCAACACTGAAATCGGCACTGGAAGCACTTAACAATGACGACATTGATGCATATATCGGATTCCTCGACTTCGGTGCAGATATGGACTCAGCACAAGAGGCAAGCCTGCGTAGCGTGGTACGATTGCATCAACAGTGGCATAACACAGAACATCAAGAAGTTAAGTCGGTTGACGTGATCGACGCAGTTATGAAAGGCGACACTGTGTGCACCGTTTATTACCAATACACCTACTCTGACAGTGTGAAGGAAGTGGCTTCACAGAAGATGATAAGAAAGAACGGAGTGTGGAAACTGCGACTAAGGAATTGAAAAGAATATGAAAAAACTAATATCACTGATTATTATATTTATCTTTGCCCTTAGCATTTCTGCTCAAGAGCAGGCAGACAGCATCACGAGGGAATGGTTATTGCAGCACTACTCAAAGCGCGAGGTGATGATCACCATGCGTGATGGCGTGAAGCTCTTCACCTCCATTTATGAACCCAAGGACAAGAGCATAAAGCGGCCGACAATCATGAATCGCACCTGCTATTCGGTTTCGCCTTATGGCAAGGACAAGTTTGAGGCACTGGAGCGACCAGCCTGGAGAGAATTCACGAGAAATGGTTATATCATCGTGTTCCAGGACGTTAGAGGCAAGAACATGAGCGAGGGGGTATTTGAAGATATCCGTCCGTTTGTTGAAGGCAAAAAACGCCCTAAATACAATAAGAAAGGTGTGGTAATAGCCAAGGTAGGCACCCCAATCGACGAAGCTTCAGATACTTATGACACAGTTGAGTGGCTCATCCACAATACGTGTTCTAATGGAAACATAGGTATGTTTGGCATCAGCTATCCTGGTTTCTACAGCACTATGGGGGCATTGAGCGGTCATCCTGCCATCAAAGCAGTGAGTCCTCAGGCACCAGTGACGGATTGGTTCCGTGGCGATGATGCTCATCACAACGGTGCATTCTTCTTAGCAGATATGTTCTCGTTCCAGTATTGGTTTGAGTACCAGAACACAGCCGCAGTGCGCAAAGGCGACTATTCGCATATTGGCAAGAATCCAACCGACATCAATCATACTGATCTCTATAATGATTACCTAAAGATTGGAACTGTGAAAAACTTCTCTGCCCTCTTAGGTGACAGCGTTCGAGGTTGGAAGGACGTGATTGAACACCCAGATCTTGACCAGTGGTGGGAAGATCGAAACGTACTATACCATTGCCATGACATTCGTCCTGCTGTGATGATTGTTGGCGGACTTTTCGATGCAGAAGACTGCTACGGAGCATTTGCCACATACAAGCAGATCAAGAAAGATTCCCCAAAGACAGACCTCTACCTCGTTGAAGGTCCTTGGAGTCATGGCGGGTGGGGCAGAGGTGCAGAGCCATTCTTTGGTAATGTCTATTTTGGTAATGACCAATGCAGCGACTACTATCTCAAAAACATAGAATATCCATTCTTTGCCTATTACCTTGAGGGCAAAGGAGAACGTCCTTGCGCGGAGGCACGTGTGTATGACTCTGGCAGTTTGAAATGGCAAAACTACGAGAAAGGTTGGCCAGTTGAAAGCGATAAGACTGCCTTTTATCTCACTGAAGATGGTCTTCTTGGACAGAATGTGCTCAAGATGATGCGTCCTGTGGAATATGTGAGCGATCCTGCTCGTCCAGTTCCGTTCCAGGATGGACCATTGGAGCGCCGCACCACAACATACATGCTCGATGATCAACGCTTTGCGGCTGCCCGACCAGACGTAGCAGTATTCGATAGCGAAGTGCTTACCGATTCCCTCCAGTTATCTGGTGAAGTGGAAGTAGAGCTTGAAGTTGCAATAACAGGCACAGACGCAGACTTCATAGTGAAGATTGTGGATGTGTTTCCTGACGATTTCAAGTATTCGCGCGATCTGTACACGAAGAATGTGAAGACGCCTCATCAAATGGCTGGTTACCAGATGCTGGTGCGTGGAGAGGTCATGCGAGGAAAGTATCGCAACAGTTTCTCGAAGCCAGAGCCATTCACTCCGGGCGAGAAGACCAAGGTGCGCTTTGCCATGCCAGACATTGCTCACACCTTCCTTCCTGGTCACAGACTTATGATACAGGTGCAGAGCACATGGTTCCCTCTCGTAGATCGCAATCCGCAGAAGTTTTGCAACATCTATACATGCGACGATTCTGATTTCCAAAAAGCTACCATCACCATCTATCCTGATAGCAAGGTGTGGTTGCCAGTAGTAAAATAAACACCCAAACACAATGGCTAATATAAAAAACACAAACGTATTTGCGTCTAAGCTCGGCGCAATACTTGCTGCAGCAGGCAGTGCTGTGGGACTCGGCAATGTGTGGCGATTCCCAACAGAGACAGGTGCCAATGGCGGAGCAGCATTCATCCTCATTTATGTTCTGTTCATGCTCTTGCTTGGCGTACCAATCATGGTGACGGAATTCACGATAGGCAGACATGCTCAGAGTGATGTGTCGGAATCATTCTACAAGATGAGCGGCGGGAAGAAACCATGGCGACTCATGGGACTCCTCCCTGTAGTGAGCGGCTTGCTTGTGCTGAGCTACTATTCTGTTGTGGCTGGCTGGACTCTGCATTACGTGGTTGAAGCTCTTGGCAATGGCTTTGCCGGAAAAGTTGCGGCTGATTACTCCAACGATTTCGTTGCATTCTCGTCTGATCCAGTGCAGCCAGTAGTTTGGACAGCAATAATCATTGCAATGACCTGCGGCATCATAGCGCTCGGAGTACAAAAAGGCATTGAACGTGGTGCTAAGATAATGATGCCAATGCTCTTTGTGTTCATCATCGTGCTTGTGGGATGCTCGCTCTCATTGCCAAATGCTGACAAAGGTTTGTCGTTTCTCCTTCAGCCAGATTTCAGCAAAGTGACGAGTTCCGTATGCCTTAATGCCATGGGACAGGCATTCTTTTCCCTCTCGGTGGGCATTGGCTGTCTCTGCACATACGCATGCTATTTCCGTAAGGATGTTGACCTGATGAAAGATGGACTATCTGTGGCAAGCATCGACACGCTCGTAGCGCTTCTTAGCGGCTTCATCATCTTCCCTGCTGTTTATTCCATCCCTGGTTTGCAACCCGATGCAGGCCCTTCACTTGTATTCATCACGCTTCCAAACGTGTTCCAGCAAGTGTTTGGCGACATGCCTATCCTTGCCTATGTCTTCTCGCTTGTCTTCTATCTTCTACTTGTGATGGCAGCTCTCACGAGCAGTATCTCAATGCTTGAGATGTCGGCAGCGTACTTCATAAAGCAATTCAAACTCTCTCGCCCTGTGTCAGCAATGCTCGTCAGTGCTGTATGCCTTGTTCTCGGCATCTGCTGTTCTCTCTCGTTCGGTGCATGGAAAGATGTGACAGTGTTTGGTTTAGGCTTCTTCGATCTTTTCGACTTCCTAGTTGCTAAGCTACTCATGCCAATCGGCGGCACGCTCATGTGCATATTCCTTGGCTGGATAGTAGATGAGAAAGTTCTCAAGTCTGAAATGACTAATAATGGTACTATCAAGTCGCCTCTATATCCTGTGTATCGTTTCATCATTCGCTACTTTGCTCCAGTATGCATTATTATCATATTCGCAAATGAATTAGGATTGTTCAGCTGGGTGTAAATGACAATATAACCGATAATAACAAAAAAGAGAGCCAAATAATTGACTCTCTTTTTTAGTGGGCGTTGACGGATTCGAACCGCCGACCCTCTGCTTGTAAGGCAGATGCTCTGAACCAGCTGAGCTAAACGCCCGAAGTTATTTCAACTTCTTTGTTGGTCGGGATGACACGACTCGAACGTGCGACCCCTTGGTCCCAAACCAAGTATACTACCAACTGTACTACATCCCGATGCTTTTTCCGATAAATTTCGGCCTCTTTGTTGGTCGGGATGACACGACTCGAACGTGCGACCCCTTGGTCCCAAACCAAGTATACTACCAACTGTACTACATCCCGTTTTTCGGCTCGTTAGAACCAATTAGATGCCTCATTTCTCAAAAGCAGTGCAAAGGTACGTCTTTTTTTTGAAATAGCAAATAAAAACAGCATAAAAATGCTTAGAGGGGTTAAAAAAGTGAATTGGTGTACATTTATTGAGCAAAATAACCGCCATTTCCCTCTTTTAGTCACTAAAATGCTCCACAACGTCCTTGTTCTCTATGATATGGTAAACAACCTTCCCATCAGGTGTTCTGGCAGGTGTGGAAAGTGCAAATAAATCCTCCAGCAAGCGGTCAATCTCTATTGCAGACAGCACCTGGCCTCTCACGATTGCGCTGCTCTTTGCCATAGTCAGTGCCATAGCCTCCTGAGCCTCACTGCGTGCGTCGGAGGTGCGTTCCATGGCAGATAGCACCATGTCGTGCAACAGTTTCTCCACGTTCACGCCTTCAATGCCAGTTGGCACTCCATTCACTGAGTATGAACCACCGCCAAGATTTGACAACTCGAATCCAAGACTTGTCATATCGTCCATCATGTCCTCCAGCACCACAGCTTCAGCCATTTCAAACTGTATGATAGCAGGAAACAGCTCCTTCTGAGTAGGGCGTGCATTGATAGTCATACATTGCATGTTCTGATTGAACAGAACGCTAACATGCGCACGATGCTGATCCACCACCATCAATCCCTTGCGGCAAGGCAGGATGATGTACTGTCCACGGTATTGAAACTTCGGCACGGACAGGTCGAGTTCCGCAAACAAGTCTTTTCGTTTGTTCTCTTCATTGTTCCAAAGCGATGGCTGCAGATTGCTATCCTCATTGTTCCAAACCGATGGTTGGAAATTGCTATCTTCACTGTTCCATATAGATGGCTGCAGGTTGCTTTCGTCTGCATCGCCAGCAATAAAAGCCGCTCCCGTTAGGCAATCTTTGTTGTCATTGAAGGCCGAAGGCCTATAGCTGGCGAAATCATTCTCATTAATGTTCGAAGAGGATTCCGTTCTCTGAAACTTGGGCATTTCAAACAGCTTCTCCCAACCCTCGGAACGAGTTGCCTTTGGTCTTGACCCACTGTTAGCAAATGGATTGTAGGTCGGAGCCGAGAGCTTTGGCTGTATAGGAATATCATCCGAAGCACCAATCACAGGAATGTCAGGCCGTCCCTCCACGTCAAAGTCAATCATTGGCACGTTGCTGAACTTGCCCAAAGTCTCCCTCACAGTGGCTGAGAGCACTTGCCAGATTGGTTGCTCGTTGTCAAACTTGATTTCCGTCTTTGTTGGATGCACATTCACGTCTATCGTGGATGGATCCACCGAGAAGTATATGAAATACGAAATATGCTCACCAATCGGAATGAGGTTGTCAAACGCCCTCATCACTGCGCTATGGAAGTAAGGATGGCGCATGTATCTGCCATTCACGAAGAAGAACTGATGTGTGCCCTTCTTCTTCGACGACTCAGGCTTGCCAACATAACCCGAAATGCTCACGAGCGATGTCTCCACCTCTATCGGCAACAATTCGGAGTTAATCTTCTTGCCAAACACGTCAATGATTCGCTGCCTGAGCGCAGCAGCAGGCAGACGGTACATCTCCGCACCATTATTGTATAGTGTGAATGACACCTCTGGATGCACCAGCACGATACGCTGGAAGTCAGCAATGACGTTCGTCAGTTCTGTCTGGTTTGATTTCAGGAACTTGCGTCGCGCAGGCACGTTGAAGAACAAGTTTTTCACGGCAAAATTACTGCCCACAGGACACGCCACAGGCTCTTGCCTTTCCAGCTTAGAACCTGCAATCTGCAAGTAGGTGCCAAGTTCATCCTCTGGGCGACGCGTTTTCAGGTCCACCTGTGCCACAGCGGCAATGCTAGCCAGCGCCTCACCTCTGAATCCCATCGTAGTGAGTTGGAAGAGGTCAGCAGCATTCTTTATCTTCGATGTTGCATGACGCTCAAACGACAGGCGTGCATCCGTTTCCGACATACCTTTGCCGTCGTCAATTACCTGCACGTTCGTCTTGCCGCCATCCACCACCAGCACTTGTATGTTCTTGGCACTGGCATCAAGCGAGTTTTCCACCATTTCCTTGATGATGGATGAAGGCCGCTGCACCACTTCGCCTGCTGCAATCTGGTTGGCAACCGAGTCGGGTAAAAGATGAATTATATCGTCCAAGGTGAGAATCTTTGTTTAGAAAGGCAACCTGCCTGTGTAAAGGTAATACATCAACATGAGCAGAAGCACGATGGCAATTATCAGCACGCCATACGACACCGGCTTCCTACCGCTGTCCTTACGACGCTTCACGTGCTTTGTAGCCTGCACGAACTTACCCCTTATGTCCTCAGGCGTAAATTCCTTCGGGGGCAGCAAGCCTAACTCTCTCTTTGCCCTCTCGTCTATCTCCTTCAGTTTCTCCTTGCGAGGATCATAATATATGTAGTTATGCTGAAAACCTCTTGGCTTTCTTGTTGTGAACATTCCCATTTCTTCCCGTGTGTGTATAAATGAATAATGTGTGAATTTATGTCTCGTTTCTTTTCGAGAAAGGCGTAGCAGGGTAGGGCGATTACTCTATGTCTTCCAGCTTCTGTTTTGGCACCACTCTCTTTGCCGATTGCTGCAGTGTCTGCTCTGCCGACTTAGCTTTCCAGTCGAAGATGTCATCCTTATCCTTCGGACGTATGTAGTCAAACCAAGCGAATCCTTCCAGGTATCGCTTATCTTGTGGAATGGCAAACGGTGGGTACATAGTGTGCTTCGACTCTGGCATCCATATCTTGTGCACTTTCTTATCCTGCATGAACACCTTCATCTCCGATGTCTCACAATAGTTCATGCCTATCTGTTCACCATTGTCCTCCAGCATAAAGTAATCCACATACACGTTGCCCTTGGCATAGTTCTGCGTCAGCACACCCTCATCAAAGTAGCAGAACAGCTCCTTCGAAGCCACCTGGTTGAATGACATCGAATCCAGTTTCTCCACTGTCATTGCTTGGTTGATGATATGAACCCAGTCGATGGTACTGTCATTGTTATACACGCGTATCTCCTCGCCCACCACCTGCTGACCCTCGTTCCAGAGGATAGGTTGACCGTAGAGGTATGTGCACGAATCCAGCTCGTGCGACACAAGCGAGTCGCACACGCCTTGGAAGTCTCGGCGGAACATGCGCACCTTGTGGTATGCGTACAGATCTCTGTACATAGAGTCAGTGTCCTGATTGTATGTGATCATCTTCAGCGTGTCGCCATGCACGAACAGGGTGTCAGGTCCAGAGAACTCATAGCACACCGCGCTGTCCGTAGCCACAGCCACGCCAGTATTTTCCTCGTACCGGCAATAGTTGCCAGTGAGCATGCACTTGTTTTCCACGTCGGTCAGCACCACATTGTAGAAAGCCTCACTGATGCCGAGTTCCTTGTCGCAGTAGAGGCTATCGCCCACGATGTCGCGCATGTCCTTGTAAATGTGCGAGCGGTCGAGCAGGTTTGCCTGACCAGTCTTCGTGTTGTAGTCGCCTCTCACGGCATACACGAATGTGCTGTCCGACGACACGATGTTCGACTCCGACACGATGCGAGCCACCTTAGTGTCGGTGTAGTAGAATAACTCATTGGTCTTCAGGTTGAACTTAGGGTTCACCAGCACCACGTTATCGCGGAAAATCGCCTCGCGAGTGCCAGGCGTGTATTGTCCGTAGTCAGAATCGAGCACATTGTCCTCGTCGTAGAGCACGCCATGCCTTGGGTAGTATCCCACTCCCTCCATGCGGTCGTAGTCTATCACGCTCGTCTTGAGCTTTGTCTTTCTGTGTATCAGTACTGCATTTCCAATGGCATGTGCCTGCATCATAGGACCGTTGTAGAGCAGCGTGTCGCTTGTCAGCGTCAGTGTGTCGCCCTGCACCATCTTCACGTGGCCGTAAGCATTGAACGTGTTATCTTCCCTGTAGAATCGCGCGCTGTCACAATCCAGGTACATGCCATCATGGAACAGTTTCACGTGTCCCACCAGCACATCAGCTCTGATGTCCGAATGGTTCTTGTACAGCACGTCTGAGTGTATCAGCTTTACCTCCTCGCTCGACTTCCTTTTGTTTCTGTCATCCGGCACCCTTGTGCTCTCATTTCTCATCATTGCCTTCTCCGCGCTTGTCGATTTAGGCACAAACATCATCCCCCCAGGCGCACCTGCAACAAGCACGCCCACCACTGACAGCATCAGCCATCCTATGAGTATCCTATATTTCAAACTCTTGCTATCCATCCAAGCCCTTACTTAATCCATCCCGGATACTTGAACTCACAGTTTCTCCACTCCTCGTTTATTCTCACGTAAGTAGTCTTCTGCTTCTCGCGCACCCAGTTCTCAATCTTCTCCTCGCTCAGCTTGCTCACTACCACGTCCTGCATCGCCTGGTAGTCGTCCTTCATCGTGGCGCGGTGACCATTCACCCTGCTCTTCAGCTTAGCCACAGCCACGACTTCCTTGCCCTTGCTGTTGATCATGATGAAAGGCTTGCTCATCTCGCCCACGTTCAGCGATGCTACAGCGCGTGCCACTTCTGGCGGCAGCTCCTTCATCTCAAACTTTGGTGTGTTGAAGTTCTCCGACATCTCGTCCTTGTTCACCATGATGCCATAGTTGTTGCGAGTATCCTTGTCGAACGACACAATTGCTGTTACCTCGTCGAACGTGTACAATCCTTTGTTTATCTCAGCCACGATGCTGTCCATCTCGTTCACTCTCTGCTGCAGAGCCTCCATCGACACGCGTGGCTTGCGCAAAATGTGGCGGCAGTTGATCTGGTCGCCTCTCTTCTCGATGAGCTGGATGATGTGGAAACCAAACTCCGACTCCACAATCTTCGACACCGTCTTTGTGTCTGTGAGGTTGAATGCAACATTGGCAAACTCTGGCACGAAGCCGCCTCTGCCCGTGAAACCCAGTTCACCGCCGTTCTGTGCGCTGCCTTTGTCCTCGGAGTACATAGTAGCAAGCGTAGAGAATTTCATCGTGCCGCTGTTCACCTTCTCGGTGTAACCACGCAACTCATCTTTCACGCGGTCAATCTCCTCCTTCGGGATGATAGGGTCGCGAGTGATGATCTGCACCTCCAGCTTTGTTGGAATGAACGGGATGCTATCTTCTGGCATTTCCTTGAAGTATCGGCGCACCTGAGCAGGCGTCACCTTGATGTCCTTCACCAGGCTCTGCTTCACCTGCTTTGACATCTCATCATCCTTTATCATGTTGTATATCTTGTCGCGGATCTGAGTGGTAGTCATGTTGAAGTACTCCTCCATCTTCTCCTTCGAACCAATGTTCTGCAGATAGTAGCTCACGCGGGCATCCACCTGTCTGAACACGTCGGCATCCGACACCTCCACCGAGTCGATGGCTGCCTGATGCAAGAAGAGCTTTTGTATGGCAAGCTGCTCAGGAATCACGCAGTAAGGATCGCCATCCCATCGCTGTCCCTGCTGCAATCCTTCCATGCGAGCATTCTCCACATCCGACTTCAGGATTGCCTCGTCGCCCACAATCCATATCACTTCGTCAATCACGTTGTTGTCGCTCTGCGCAAAAGCCACGCCAGCCGCCATCAAGCAAAGTGCTGTAAATATCTTTCTAATATTCATAATCTAAATAACTTAAGAACTCAATCAATGATTATTCACCGTCTTTATCACGTCAGGATATGTCTCATAGCTGAACTTCTTCTTCAGCTCCTCCACCCACTGCATCTCCATTGCGTTCTGGTAGTCGGTAGTCACCTGTCCCTTCACGTCCTTGCTTGTGCGTGGTGCCTTGATCTTCTTGCCATACACATCTGCCACAGGATAGTCCTTCATAGGCTTCACCTCCTTGCTCTGCTTGAAGACGGCATTGTCCACGTTGGCGTTGTCCCCCATCTTGAATATGCCTCGCTCAATGCGAACGAGCTTCACCGAGTCGTTGTTCAGCGCGCCAGTCAGCGCAGTGGCATAGTTCTCTTCTGCCACGCCCTTCAGCAACTTCTTAGCCTTGGCAAGCGTCTCTGCGTCCTTGGCATGAATCACGATGCCAGCGAATCGTGGGCTATCCCATGCGTACTCTTTCTTGTGCTGCTGGAAGTATGCTTCTTGTCCCTTAGCATCGCTCTGTGCCTTGTCCCACACGTCCTTCTTTGTCACTTCATACATCAGCGTGCCGTCATAGTACTCCTGAGCCAGGTACTTCAGTTCCATGTCCTTGTTCATCAGGTCGGCATGCAGTTCTTCAATCACGGCGCTGCGGCTCACGTTTCTCATCTTGGCGATGGAATCCACGTATGCGTTGGCTGATGCCTCTTTGATGCCACGCTGCTCCAGGAACTTGATGATGTTGTCGTGGTGGAATTCGTATGGTTCGAATGGGTGACGTTCTGTCATGTAGATGATATGGTAGCCCACAGTCGATTTGATTGGTGCACTCATCTCGCCAGCCTTGAGTGCGTAGGCAGCGTTCTCAAAGTCTGGTATCATCATGCCCTTGCCAAACTGACCTAGCGTGCCGCCTCTCTGTGCGCTGCCAGGATCCTCGCTGCAAGCCTTTGCCACCTCGGCGAACTTCTCTGCCAGCTTGTCGCTTGGCGTTGCCTTCAGCACGTTGTAGATGGAGTCGATCTTTGCCTTGCCGGCAGCTTCCTTCTCTGGAGTGGCGTCCTGGCGCAGCATCACGAGGATGTGGCTTGCTGTGAGCAGGTCTTGACCGTCGAATCTCGCTGCGGTGTTGTCGTATGTCTTGCGCGCCTCGCGCTCGATGTACTCATTGTCCACGATGGTTGGTATCACCATCTGCTCCTTGTATCCGTCCAGCTCCTTTCTGATGGCATCGAGCGTGTCAATCTTCTGACTTTCAGCTTCAGCCACTTTCAGCTTGAAGTTCACGAACAGTGGCACATACTCCTCCACGTTCTTCTTGTCCAGCACGCCGTCTGAGTTGTTCTTGTTGAAAGAATACTCAAACTCGCTTCGGGTGATGTTTTTTCCGTTCACCTTCATCACAATTGGATCGTTAGCCTGTGCCATAGCAGCCACGCTCATCAGCAGCGCGCCCACCATTGTCATTATTTTTTTCATCGTCTTATGTTGTCTGTTTTTATATACACTATTATTCAATTTGGGTGCAAATATACGAAAAATCCAGCAAACAATTGACATCCCTTGCCATCGCCTCCAACTTTCATAATAGTTTTTTAACTTTTTCCCTCTCTTTTGTAAGATTCGTTAATAAAAAAGGGTAATCAAGGATATGCTCCATTGATTACCCATGTGTGTGAGTATGTTTTAATATTACTGTGGGCGGCTGTAGTTTGGAGCCTCAGAAGTAATGATTACCTCATGTGGATGGCTTTCGAGCACACCTGCATTTGTGATGCGAGTGAACTTGGCCTCATGAAGCTTCTCAATGCTTGCTGCTCCGCAGTAGCCCATGCCCGAACGGAGACCGCCAACGAGCTGGTATATAACCTCCTGAACTGTGCCCTTGTAAGGAACACGACCTGCAATGCCCTCTGGAACAAGCTTCTTAGCCTCTTTCACGCCACCCTGGAAGTAGCGGTCAGCAGAGCCTTTCTCCATAGCTTCGAGCGATCCCATGCCGCGGTATGACTTGAACTTACGTCCGTTGAAGAGGATTGTCTCGCCTGGAGCCTCTTCTGTACCAGCAACGAGCGAACCAACCATGACGCAGTATCCACCAGCAGCAAGAGCCTTGACTACGTCGCCTGAGTAGCGAAGACCGCCATCGGCAATGAGTGGCACTCCTGTTCCCTCAAGCGCAGCTGCAACGTCGTAGATTGCGCTGAGCTGTGGAACGCCTACGCCAGCAACGACACGAGTTGTACAGATAGAACCAGGACCGATACCAACCTTAACGGCATCAGCACCTGCCTCAACAAGAGCCTTAGCTGCTTCGCCTGTTGCGATGTTGCCCACTACGATGTCAACCTCTGGGAAGTTCTGCTTTGCCTCGCGAACCTTCTCAATCACACCCTTTGAGTGACCATGAGCTGTGTCGATTACGATAGCATCAACGCCAGCCTTCACAAGAGCTTCCATGCGCTGGAATGTATCAGCTGTCACGCCTACGCCTGCAGCAACACGAAGACGGCCCTTTGAGTCCTTGCATGCCATAGGCTTGTCAGCAGCCTTAGTGATGTCCTTGTATGTGATAAGACCGATAAGCTTGTTTTTGTCGTCCACTACTGGAAGCTTCTCAATCTTGTGCTCAAGCAGAATGCGTGAAGCGCTTTCGAGGTCAGCCTGTTGGTGAGTGACAACAAGGTTCTCCTTTGTCATAACCTCATCAATCTTGCGATTCATATCTGTCTGGAAACGAAGGTCACGGTTTGTTACGATGCCGACGAGTTTGTTGTCTTTGTCAACTACAGGAATACCGACAATATGATATTCTGCCATCATGTCAAGCGCATCCTTAACAGTCTTGCCACGCATGATAGTGACAGGATCATAGATCATGCCGTTCTCTGCGCGCTTAACGATAGCTACTTGGCGAGCCTGCTCCTCGATAGACATGTTCTTGTGGATAACGCCAATGCCGCCTTCGCGAGCAATGGCAATAGCCATAGGAGCTTCAGTGACTGTGTCCATAGCGGCAGTCACAAAAGGAACTTTCAACTCGATGTTGCGTGAAAACCTTGTAGTGAGGGAAACCTCGCGTGGAAGGACTTCTGAATATGCTGGGATAAGGAGCACATCGTCATAAGTCAAGCCTTCCATCACAACTTTGTCTGCAATAAATGATGCCATATTTGAAATTAGAATTTATTGCATGCAAAGGTATGAAAAAAAAATGGATTACAAAGAACGATGAAAGAAGAAATTTGACACTCGTCAAAAAAATAGTGAGAAACTGCTATAAAACATGCAGTTTCTCACTAAAATTCTATTGCTAATTAGCCATTTCGCTAATAAACTTTATGCGTACAAGCCTTATGTCTTCTTCATAGAAGTCGCTGTCGAGGTTGTCGAGGGCTGTGTCGAGGTCGTCGGTGTCGCTCTCGCGGAAGTAATCGTAGATTTCATCCACCACGTCTTCATCTATTTCGCAGATTTCGAAGTAGTAGTCGATGTTGAGCTTCGTGCCGCTATAGACGATTGACTCCATCTCGTTGAGGAGCTCGTCAAAATCGAGTCCGTTAGCCTTTGCCACGTCCTCCAGATCCACCTTGCGGTCGATTGCCTGTATGATCTTCACCTTCACCATCGATTTGTTTGCCACCGTACGAACGCGCATGTCGCTCGGACGCACTATCTCGTTGTCCTCGCAGTAGCGCTTGATGAGCTTGCAGAACTCGTCGCCGTAGCGCTTTGCCTTGCCCACGCCCACACCAGGGATGTTGAGCATGCCTTCCTCGTTGATAGGGTAGTCGGTGCACATCGCCTCAAGCATCGGCTCGGTGAACACGACATAGTCAGGCACGTTGTGGCGCTTTGCCACTTTCTTGCGTAGGTCGAGCAGCATGCCGTAGAGCACCTCGTCGGTTACGCCTGTGCCTGCAGGCTCAGTTGCGTCGTCGTACTCGTCATCAAACTCATTGTTCTCCACTATCATGAAGGTGTCTGGTTTCTTTATGAACTTCTTGCCAGCCTTGGTGAGCTTGAGCACGCCATAGCTCTCCACTTCCTTCTCGATGTAGCCTACCAATCCTGCCTGCGTGAGGATAGCCTCCCACATGGCTGACTCCACATCGGCGCCTTCGCCGAACATGTCGAGCTGGTCGTGCTTGTGGCTGAGGATTGTTTCGTTCTCCTCGCCGCGCAGGATATTTATGATGTATTCGCTTCTGAAATTCTCTTTCACTGCCTGGATTGTCTGCAGAGCAAGCACCAGGTTTTCCTTCGCATCAATTTTCATCTTCGGATTCAAACAGTTATCGCAGTTGCCGCAATTGTCCTTGCCATACTCCTCGCCAAAATAGTGGAGCAGCATCTTGCGGCGGCAAACGGACGACTCGCAGTATGCCGAGGTCTCGCTAAGCAAATGATTGCCTATGTCCTTCTCGGCTGGAGTCTTGTCCTTCATGAATTTCTCTAGTTTCTCAAGGTCTTTCTGACAGTAGAACGCTACGCATTTGCCTTCACCACCGTCGCGTCCAGCACGACCTGTCTCCTGATAGTAGCCCTCAAGGCTCTTTGGTATGTCGTAGTGGATGACAAAGCGCACGTCCGGCTTGTCGATGCCCATGCCGAAAGCGATGGTGGCAACGATGACATCAACGCGCTCCATGATGAAGTCGTCCTGCGTCTCATTGCGATCCTTCGTGTCCATGCCAGCATGATAGGCTGCAGCCTTGATGTTGTTAGCTTTCAAGACTTCAGTGAGCTCTTCCACCTTCTTGCGACTGAGGCAATAGATGATACCGCTCTTGTTTTGGTGCTGCTTGATGAACTTGATGATGTCGGTATCGACGTTCTTTGTCTTCTGTTTTACTTCGTAGTAGAGGTTAGGACGGTTGAATGATGACTTGTAGTCCTTTGCCTCAAGTATGCCAAGGCTGCGCTTGATGTCGGTGCGCACCTTGTCGGTGGCTGTGGCGGTAAGTGCTATTACTGGCACGTTGATGATGCGTTCAGCTGCGCTGAGTATCTCCTCATCTGTAGGAAGCTCTGGCAGCTCGGCTACGGTTGGCTCGCCGGTCACAGTCTTCTTCAGTGCCTTGAGGTTCTTGCGC
Source organism: Bacteroidaceae bacterium (assembly GCA_045600665.1). Classification (GTDB taxonomy): domain Bacteria; phylum Bacteroidota; class Bacteroidia; order Bacteroidales; family Bacteroidaceae; genus Minthosoma. Next base: position 1,686 of record JAZRYI010000089.1, on the reverse strand, counting down.
AGGGCAGGCATCATGTCGATGAGCGCGCTCACGAACTTGCCGTCGAGGCGAGGGCTCTTGTCGCTCTTGTCCTTGATTTGTTCCATCATCTCCTCGCGGAACGTCACCACTGAGGCGATGCTCTTCAGGCGAGTCTTGAGCTGTTCGTAGAGAACCTTGTCCACGCGGTCGGGGAACTGGCGGAGCTCCTTGTCAAGCTCATCGAACTTCTGCTTCAGTTCGCGGTGCAGGTCGTTCAGTGCTTTAAACTTGGCTGCGTGCTCGCGTGGCTCAAGCTTCTCGATGATTGGAGCCATTGCTATCCAGTTGATGATAGGGCGTATCTTGCGATACTCTGGGCGGAAGTCGTGTCCCCACTCAGAGATGCAGTGTGCCTCGTCGATAGCAAAGAATGAGATGTTCACCTGACGGAGGAAGTCAACGTTCTCCTCCTTTGTGAGCGACTCAGGAGCAACATAGAGCATCTTGGTCTTGCCCGACATGATGTCAGACTTCACCTGCTCAATGTTCGCTCTGCTGAGCGATGAGTTGATGAAATGTGCCACACTGTCTTCCTCGCTGATGTGCTTGATGGCATCTACCTGATTCTTCATTAAGGCGATGAGAGGAGAGATGACAATGGCTGTTCCTTCCATGAGTAAAGCCGGCAACTGATAGCATAACGACTTGCCTCCGCCTGTTGGCATGAGCACAAAGGTGTCTTGTTGGTCGAGCAGGTTCTGGATTATCAATTCTTGCTCTCCCTTGAAGGCGTCGAAGCCGAAATAGTATTTCAACGATTGTTGAAGCGTTGCAGGTTTTTTCATTGAAGATTTACAGTCAATATTAGTGTGGGTTAATTTCTTTCTACCACAAAGTTATAAATCTGTTTTGATTTACCAAAGAAAAACGAGAAAAAATTGCGTTTTAACTGCAAAAAAAATATTTTACTTGTCTTCTGTGCTTTCTTTCAGCACAGCCATATTCGCACTCTCTACTTTTTCACGCGCGAATTCGAGTGTCACTTCGTAGGTTTTCTCGCCTGAGGATGGCACTTCGAACATTGGCTGCATCATGATTGTTTCGATGAGGGAGCGGAGACCGCGCGCGCCAAGGCCGAACTCGATAGCTTTATCGACAACGTAGTCGTAAACTTCCTCTTGGAATGTGAGCTCCACGCCGTCGATGGCAAACATCTTGATGTATTGCTTGATGATGGAGTTCTTTGGCTCGGTGAGGATGGAGCGTAAAGCGTTGCGGTCGAGTGGTTCGAGATGGGTGAGGATAGGGAGGCGACCGATGATCTCAGGTATGAGGCCGAAGGACTTGAGGTCCATAGGCGCGATGTACTGCATCATGTTCGACTTGTCTATCTTTGCCACGTTGCGTGCAGCGTCGAATCCGACCACGTGCGTGTTGAGTCGCTGAGCGATTCGCTTCACTATGCCATCGAATGCGCCGCCGCAGATGAAGAGGATGTGCTTGGTGTCCACCTGTATGAACTTCTGCTCTGGATGCTTGCGTCCACCCTGTGGAGGCACGTTCACTACGCTGCCCTCAAGCAGCTTGAGCAATCCTTGCTGCACGCCTTCGCCGCTCACGTCGCGAGTGATGCTTGGGTTGTCGCCCTTGCGGGCAATCTTGTCTATCTCGTCGATGAATACTATGCCTCGCTGCGCTTTCTCCACATCGCCGTCGGCTGCCTGG
>JAZRYI010000088.1:0-5151 GCA_045600665.1 Bacteroidaceae bacterium | reverse complement strand
CGAACCATCCAATAGCCGCACTTGTAATCCTATGAGTGCTATTCTTTCTTTTGTCTCTTGGGCTCATAACTGAGTAAAAAACAATAAAAAAATATGTCTCACGCAAGTGGGACGCTTATTAATTTACGTATGAAACGAATCTTTTTATCCTTATTTGCATCAGCAATACTTCTCTCTGCCTCTGCCCAAAACTTCGGCTTTGGCGGACAGCAGATCAAAGCAGAGGACATGCACTGTTCTCAGTCATTCAAAGACATTAACTATGCCGACGATGGTCAGGCATACCACACAATGGATATCTACCTTCCTGAAAAGAAGGCTGATAAGTATCCTGTAGTGGTACACATCTACGGTTCAGCTTGGTTCAGCAACAGCAGCAAGGGCGCAGCTGACCTCGGCACAATCTGCACAGCACTCCTCAAGGCTGGCTATGCAGTAGTTTGTCCTAACCACCGCTCAAGTGCAGATGCTCAGTGGCCTGCACAGAGCCATGACATCAAGGCTGTGATCCGCTGGATTCGTGGCAATGCAGACAAGTATGGTTTCGATACTGAGCACATCGCCACATCAGGCTTCTCTTCTGGTGCTCACCTCTCTGGCTTCATGGCTACAACCTCTGGCACAAAGAAGGCAAAGGTCGGTAAAGGTGAGATTGACATCGAAGGCAAGCTGGGCAAATATACAAATATGAGCAGCGACATCTATGCTGCTGTCACATGGTCAGGTCCTATCGTGTTCCCACTCACAGGCGATGGCATGGGTTCTCCTGAAGATGCTCTTCTGAAGTTAAAAGACAACCCTAAGCCACTCTTCGGCAGCAAGGAGAACGCCTTCGCATCTCTTTCTCCAGTCACATTCCTCGACCCTAAGGATCCTCCTGTAATCGTGTTCCACGGCACAGCCGACAACGTTGTTCCTTACTCAAATGGAGAGAAGTGGGCTAAGGCTCTCAAGGACAATGGCGGCACAACTGAGTTCTACACAGTAGAAGGTGGTGGTCACGGATTCAATATGTACACAGAGGAGAACCTCACACGCATGGTCAACTTCCTCAACAAGGCTCGTGGCGCAAAGACTCTCCCAATCCCAGTTGCCATTCCTAAGGAAGATCCATCAGCAAAGCCAGCATCTACAAATATCCCAATGTCGCAGTACCCAAAGCTCACTGACGATCGTCGTGGCATCTTCAAGGTATCAGCACCTAATGCAGAGAACGTCATCGTAGATATCTGCAACAAGAAGTACCCAATGATCAACGACGGCAAGGGCAACTGGTTTGCAACAACTGACCCACTCGTTGTTGGTCCACACTACTACTTCATCGAGGTGGATGGTGCACGTGTCAGCGACCCTTCTTCACACACTGTATATGGTTGCGGCACATACGCAAGCGAGATTGAGGTTCCAGAAACTCCAGAGGCAGCAGCATACTACACATTCAACAAGGACGTACCTCACGGTCAGGTTCGCCTCTGCCAGTATTGGAGCAACACCGAAGGCAAGATGCGCCAGTGCTACGTCTATACTCCTGCAGAGTACGAGAAGAACCCTAAGAAGCGCTACCCAGTTATGTATCTCCAGCACGGTATGGCTGAGAACCAGACAGGCTGGCACACTCAGGGCAAGATGGCAAACATCCTCGACAACAACATCGCTGCTGGCACAACAACACCTATGATTGTTGTGATGGACAACGGCAACTGCGACTATGGTTTCGGCGCAAACCCTAACGAAGACCGTGGTGCATTCGGCTCATCATTCTTCAAGGTTATCATCGACGACATCATTCCTTACATCGACGCAACATTCCGCACAAAGGCAGATCGTGAGAACCGTGCTATGGCAGGTCTCTCATGGGGTGGCTACCAGTCGTTTGAGATTGCCATGAACAACACCGATAAGTTCTCACACCTCGGCTCATTCTCTGGCGCTCTCTTCATGGTAGGTCAGGGTGGCTACGACAAGGCATACAATGGCGTGTGGGCAGATGCTGCCAAGTTCAACAAGCAGTTCCACACCGTGTTCCTTGGCACAGGCACAGAGGAGAACCTCGGCACTCAGAATGTGAACGAGAACCTCAAGAAGCAGGGCATCAACACTGTCTATTACGAGTCGCAAGGCACAGCTCACGAATGGCTCACATGGCGTCGCTGCCTCAATGAGTTCGTTCAGCTCATCTTCAAGAAGTAACACAACCATTCATACAGCAACAAAAGAGGAGACAAGCGCAACGGATGCTTGTCTCCTTTCTTGTGAATACACTTATTCGCACGGTATGAATAACAAAAGTCACACGGCATGAATAACAGTAGTCATAGAGTGTGAATAACGGTATTCATACGGTATGAATAACAATATTCACTGGAACTGCATTTTCTGAATATGTGTTTGCCTTTGTCAAGCAAAACACTTGATGCCATCACTATTTTCCGAAAATGCATGCAAATGAAAAACACTCTTCACTCTTCACCAAGGCATGCTATCGCTCTGATATTCTTTGTATTAAACAGATGAAGAGTGGGTGAAGAGTGCGTAATGACTCTTCACCCACTCTTCATACGCATAAGCATCTGTTATTCATATAAATACACCCTATAGATGAAGAGTGAAGAGTGTTTTAAATTCTTCCTCTATATAGAGAGAATGCGCATTATTTTACGAGGCGAACTTCATATATCTCTCCAATCTGCTTACCTTTGTTGGCTACAAACTTGATACGCACCTGCTTCTTGCCCTTAAGGAGGTCAGCAGGAATCTCATACGTCTCAGACTTGAACTCTGAGATACGGTACTTGCCTGTGTTGTTTACAGAGAGAAGAAGAGTGTCATCGATGTAGATGTCAAACTCGTGCGACTTCCACTCGCCTACTCCCCAGTACTTGAGGCGAAGGGAGAGATTTGTCTCACCATTTGTCTGCATGAGGTAGCTGAAGTAGTGACCATCGCGAGCGTCGCGATAGAAGACGTTGTTGGTGTTGCCTGTGAAGGAGTCGTCTGTCTCCATCTTGTGGTCGGTCTCTGGTTGCTGCTCACCTGGCTGCACCTTATCCACGGTACGTGCCTCAAGTGCCTGACGCTCCTGCTCTTGCTTGGCAAGGTTGTCGATGTACTGACGATAGCTGCCTTCGGTGAGAGCAAGCCAATACATCATGTAACGTGAGTCATGAATTTCAAAGAACGGCTGAAGCTCTGCATCAATCTTGTTCTCCATGCGTGTGGATAGTGTGAAATGGAGAGGTTTGCCCTGCACAGGTGTGAGCTGAGAGGCAATGCTCTCTATGTCATTGTTGATGAGGATAGGAGCCTGATCGATAGGAAGCTTAGGGCCACCAGCATACTGGCCAAAACGGCTATCATCGGCTATGAGCGAATGGAGCGACTGATTGCCTGTCTTCATGCCAAGGAGGATAGGTCCGTGCATGAGGGCTACGTACTGTGGCTCGTTAGGCAGGTAGCGAAGAGATGAGTGCATAGGGAAATTGACAGTAACGGCATCACCCTTTTTCCACTTTCGATCAATGCATACGTAGGATGATGGCCCTGTGATGACCTCAACAGGCTGACCATTGACGCTGACCTTGAATTCGCCCGGACGCACCCAGCCTGGGTAGCGCACCATGAGTTTGAACGAGCCTTTGCCTTCGGCTATGGTGATCGTGCTGTTTTCTGAATATGGGAACTCTGTGTCTTGACGCAATGTTATCCCTTTTTCCTTCCACTGCAACTGAGAGGCTGTGAAGAGATTGACGAAGAGAGCATCGCTGATGTGGGTATAGATAAACTGGCCATACTTGCCATGGTTCTCCATGCCGGTACCTACACAGCACCACATTGCCTCGTTAGGGGCAGAGTAGTTGCGATAGTGGCGAGGGCGAGCAGGAGTAAAATATACATAGCCGCCATGCTCAGGGTGCTGAGACGAGAGGATATGATTGAAAGTGGCAAGTTCGTAGTAGTCGGCATAGCGTGCTTCTGGATTGCGACGGTGAAGGTCTTCGGTAAGCTTGAGCATGTTGTTGGTGTTGCACGACTCAGGACCATCGATGTCGTTAATGAAATCCATGCAGGCATCCTTAGCAGGGAAATGCTCGCGACGGCTATTGCCACCGAATGCGAGTGAGCGTTCGCCTGTGACGATATCCCAGAAGAATGCACTGGCAGTGTGATAGGTCTCATCGCCTGAGAGCTCGGCGATACGTTCAAAGCCAATGACTTTTGGCACTTGCGTGTTGGCATGCATATTGTCGAGGCAGTCCTGACGCTGCGACATAGGCGTGAAGAGTCGCTTGTGGGAGAATCGCTTGGCACAGTCGAGATACTTAGTTTCATGAGTGATGGCGTAGGCATCGGCAAGCACCTCGTTCATGCCGCCATGCTCGTTGCCAAGCATGCGTTCCATTTGATCGTCGGAAAGACGCGAGGTGATGAGAATTGCCCAGTCGCAGAACTGGAGGAAAAGCGTCTTCGCCTGTTCGTTGCCGCAGTATAGCCATGCGTCGCGCAAACCTGCATACATCTTGTGGAGGTTGTAGAATGGTGCCCATGAACCGTTATAGACACGGAAGTCGCCATCCTTGAATGTGTTCCAAATGTTCTGGCTGTTTGGCATGCCGCCCATATAGCCTTTGCCCCACTCTGGGTTGTTCTTGATGTTTGCCTCAGCACACTCGGCTATCTCGCCGATGATGTACTCCATACGCTTGCGGCATTCATCGTTGCCTGTAGCAGCATTGATGGCAAGGGCTGTGAGGTAGTGACCGCCCACGTGACCATCAAGACCGTCCCAGTTTGGATAGGTCTTAGCTTTGGGTGTGAGTCCTGCTTCCTTACGATAAGGAGCCATCATGCGGTCGCAGTCGTACTTGAGCAGCGTCTCGATGTTGAGGTCGCGAGCATGCTTGAGAGGACCGTCGAGGAGTGTGACTTGAGAGAGAGGAAATTCGTTTGAATATAATTTGTCTTGTGCTTGCACGGAGGTGCAGGCACAAGACAATAGAAGGATTGGGAATATTCTTTTCATACGTAAATTAATAAGCGTCCCACTTGCGTGAGACATATTTTTTTATTGTTTTTTACTCAGTTATGAGCCCAAGAGACAAAAGAAAGAATAGCACTCATAGGATTACAAGTGCGGCTATTGGATGGTTCGGC
>JAZRYI010000087.1:0-30883 GCA_045600665.1 Bacteroidaceae bacterium | reverse complement strand
TCCAGTCACAGCCACAGCACCAGGTTTGCCAGAGGCGCGTGAGCGTCTTCGTGTCGATGGCTTGTCTGATAGCGAGAAGAAGGATTATTACCGTATGCTGGAGAATCTGCGTTACCAGCGCAGTGTGATTGAGACCGGTCGTGCAGAGGGTCGTGCAGAAGGCCGTGCAGAAGGCCGTGCAGAAGGTCGTGCAGAAGGTCGTGCAGAAGGTCGCGCAGAGGGCGCAAATAGCAAAGCTTTAGAAATTGCCTCAAAAATGAAGGCTGCAGGATTGTCCGCAGAGCAAATACTTCAACTCACAGGCATAGAGTTGTCTTGAACATCTGCAGGGTCACACGGACAGGTTCCATGACCCACTTCTAACAATACGCAAAGTGCAGACTCTTTCCGAGCCTGCACTTTTCCTTTCCATCATTTTCTTTCTGAAATGTTTGGAGGAATGAATAAAAAGATATAACTTTGTGGCGGAAAATAGAAAAATAAAGTTTAGAAAGATATGGCAATAAATGTAGCTCCAACATACGATCAAGTTGTGGTAAATGTGCCACATTTTGAATTGAAAAAGTTTACAGCTATAGTCAAGGCGCTTGGCTTTACTATCGAAAAGAAAAGCGACTTGCAACGTGCAATCGAAGAGGTGGAAAACGGACATACAATCAAGTGCAAATCGCTTGATGAGCTTATCAACAGAGTTGGATAAGATGTATGAGCTTTCTTATACCCCACGATTTCTTGCAGCAGCTAAACGTTGCAAGAAACAAGGAAAGGACATGTCTCAATTATGGGACGCAGTCAGGCTCTTGATGGAGGAAGGTTCTCTTCCCGCATCATATAGTCCTCATGTGCTTCATGATGAGTACGCAGGCTATTGGGAGTGTCACATAGACGATGACTGGCTTCTGATTTGGAAACAGAATGACAACAAACTCACTTTAGTGCTTACAAACTTAGGAAGTCATGCAGAATTATTCAGGAAGAGATAAACGGGGCACAGGGACAGGTTCCTGACTCACCTCCAACAATACACAAAGTGCAGGTTCACCACGAGCCTGCACTTTGTGTGTTAGAGAAAAATAGTGTTGTGGAGCTTTTGTTAGAAGTTCCAGTCGAATAGTTCGTTGTCTGTAGAGGAGGTGCGGATGTTTGCATCGCCTGAGGCTTCTGATGTTGGGCTTAGGTTGTCATCGCCTCCGAATAAGCCGCTTTCTTTTGTGAATCGTATGTCGCTTTCAGAAAGTAAGCTGTTGCATTGCAGGTCTATTGCAATGGATTTTGGTGCTCTATATCTTTTCTTCATGATATGCTGTTTTTATGTGTATGTTTACTTTGTGATGATTACTCGCTTGCCATTGATGATGTATTCGCCTTCTGGGAGAGGAAGGTAGATGCGGCTAAGATGGATGGCATCGTGGGATGGCTTGCCGTATGTGCTTACGATGCTTGTTGCTGATTCGTCTTCGATGCAGATGCGCATGCTTGCTGCTGCATCGCTTGCTGCGAAGATGTTGATGTTGCTGAGGAAGTAGGCACGGAATGGATTGCTGGTGTACTTGCCTGTGGCACGATAGAGCTTGCCGCCTGAGAAGTAGTAGAGGTATTGCTGCTGCTCTGCTTCGTCTTTCAATGTTGTGACATCGTCGATGATTTGCTTGTCCATTGAGCCGACTATGCTCCAGCCTTCGGCTTCGCTGTTGCTGCCTTCGGCTGTGCTATAGAGGTATGGGGCAAGTGCAGAGTTTTTCTTCACAGTGATATTCTCTCCTGCTACGGTAAGAGAAGTCTTGCCTGTTTCAGGAATGAACACAACTGGCACGTATGCGCTTGCGTTGCCTTCTATTTCTGGCTGAATAGGTGTGAGCACCATTTCATCGCTGCTGATGGATTTCAAGTGATAGAACTTGGCATCTGTGTTTTTGGCGTTCTGCATCTTGTATGGCAAGCAGATTGTGCCGATGTTGCCTGCAGTGATGGAGCGAGTGTAAGTGGCTGTGGTTGCTACGAACTTGTTATCGCCGTAGTAAGGGTGACCATCGGTGAGGCGGAAGTCCTTGCAAGTGAGATTGCCATCGGCATTCTTCTTGCCGGCAATGATGTTCCAGCCTTCAATGCGCTCAACCACATCTTGCTTTGCCTCAACTACAGCAATTGAATTTGGTTTGTCAGAAGTTGGTTGCCAGCTTGTTGCGTATTGTGTTGTGGTTTTCTTGCTTTCTGGGTAGATGGTGAAGAGGTAGTACTTAGTATCTGCATCACTCAATGTGCCACACACATCACAACCTTTACGATAAGACCCATCTGACTGAAGAACGTAGGAATCGTTGTGACCAAAGTCTGCGCAAGGGTCGAGAGATGCACAGTCAAGAGCTTCGTATTGCTTTGAATAAACATTTGTAATCCATTCAGAACGAGCACTTATATAGTCCTTGATTTCCTGAATGGCTGCTGCGTACGAGGAAGCACCATGACCGAGACTCAAACTGCTGGAGATCGACCAAGCATTGTCCCATTGACGCCAAGAGTCGCTCGTTGTGTCGTAGTTTGCTGCTTGCGATGAAGCTATGCGTGCTGCAAGTTCGTCAATCTTTCCATTATTGCCATTATTATCTCCATTGATGAAAGCCAACATTTTGTCTCCGTCCTTGAAGGCAAGCCAATTCTCATAAAGAGCTTTAACGAAATATGGGTCTTTCCACATATAGCCAAAAAGATAGCCGACGCCTTGTGACTGAGCTTCCCAGAAATGAGAACCTTCGAGTTTGCTATGATTGCCGTATGCAAGGTCTAAATCCCACATTGGGCCAAACTTCAACTTGTCGTCTGTTGCGTTCTTGTAAGCATAAACATTTGCCATAGCACCATCATAGTTACCTGCAAGATCTTGAAGGATGACGAATCCTGTGAGCGACTTCATGTCAACCATATCGCGGAATGCCTTGTAATCAGCTTTGCTATTTGTATTGTATTCGTTTGCTCCATTGCAAAGGTTTGTCCACATTTTGCCAATCCATTCTTTCATCGCATCGTACTGAGTGTCGGTAGTTGCTCCGCTTGTAGTCGCTATGCTTGTCTCAGGATTCTTGATTGATGCAAGGACACTTTGGTTGCCTGCTTGAACAGAAATGTATGGATCTTCTGCAAATTTCAGCGTTGAGAACTCCACAAACCAGCCAGTCTTACTGTCCACATTCACTCGCTTCTTATCTACCTGCACGTGGTCAGACACTTGATATGTGCCTTGATACTGACCATTGATGACAAGATCCACGAAACGATAGGCAGGACAGAACTCCATGCCATAGCGCTTGCCAAGTTCTGCAGACACAGCATTGCGAATCAACGACTTGTCATACACATTGCAAAGCAAAGTCCAGCTCTTGGCATCTGCATAGTTGTTGATTTCGGAATAGTTAGCATCTTGCTCTGCAAGAAGCTTTGTCTTCTCTGGGAACTTCAGACGCCAAGGCTTCTTCTTCGAGCCACTATCCCATGTAGAGTTGCCACGACCTCGGAAAGTGACAGTTTCGTTGCGTTGTTTCATTGTGCCAAATTTATCAACGATAACGATTGAGGCATTCATGTATTCTTCTGACTTAGGTGTCCATGCTGTCCATGTAAAATCATTGTCAGTTGTCAAGTAGATTGTAGGGATGTCTGTCAACTGAGGAAACTTGTTGTAGTCAACCTTTGCACCAAAAGCAGGGTACTCGCTGCAAGGCTCAAGCTTGCCATCATTGTCGGAGTCAAGCTGATAGGTGTAGTCAGGAGTGTAGGTTGGGTCATCAGTGTTGCCACCATCGCCTGTGCCACCTCCTGTGCCTGGTTCTACGTAATTAGCATCTTTGTTGAGGACGGTGACTGTGACAGTTGATTTGCCTTCAAGGGAAACATACAAATTCCCATTTAATGCAATAGTGAGGTTAGCACCAGTACATTCGAAAGAGAATGATGAGGAGCCATAAGGAGCGTCTGCAAGCCTTGTTTGACCATAGTATCCGACAGTGAATGTTACCCAACTAGAATTAGATACTGTTATAATGGCAGATGTTGCATCTGAAAGAAATGCATTTCTTGGAATTAGATAAGAGTTGTTCACAGTTATTTCCATTGGTACTGTGTACACCTTATTCATCTCTGGTCCTTCTGCCCACACATGAATAAAACTCATCACACTCAACACCAAGCATAATGAGCGCTTAAAAAAAGATTGTTTCATTTGTAATATAGTTAATCAGTAAATTCGATATTTATCAATGCGGAAAAACGCATTTAGAGGTGCGTTTCTAATAATAGTCAATATAGCTTAGTTATTTCCGATGCAAAAATAGGCAAAAAGTATGAGATGTGCAAAATTAGCTATATGAAGATAAGGAAAATGTAAACAATGAGCAAAAAAAGTGCTGACTTTTGGGGGAGTCAGCACTTTCTGCAAGTATGTTAGATACACTATCTTTTTGCCATTCACTATATACATAGTGCCTTTGTGCATTTGCAATGCAGGATGTGGATGCCAGTGAGGGTGGTTATTCTTTCTTGTCTGATTGCGTAGAGCCGATGGTGCCGAAGAGTATCTCGCGTTCTCTCTCCGAAGCTACTTTCACCCAGTCCTCAGGCACGAACTTCCAGTGTCCTTTTGGCTGTGGATTGATAATGCCGAGTTCCTTGATGTATTGCAAGAGGTAGTAGCGGATATCGTGTTCGCTCACGCCAATGATGCGCGAATCTATTTCTTCCTTGCTCAAGCCCGCACCCTTGGTGAGGAGCTCTCCGCCGCCATTGGAGCGATAGGCTGTCATAGCCACAGTGTAAAGCTCATTGCTGCGGAATGGGCTGCCGTCAGCCTTGCTGATGATGCGCACCTTGCTGCCTTCGGGCTTGCGTACGTCCACCTCATAGATGATGCCTGCGGCTGAGTCGAAATTGAAGATGAAGTTTTTGAAGCCCATGCGGTCTGGATTGCTCTTCATCGGACCGATGAGCAAGAGGTTGTCGTCGATGCTGCGCATCTGGTTGGTCCAGCTGGCATAGCTCATTTCAAGGTACTTCTTTATCTCCTCGCCTGTGAGGATGAGGGTGTAGAGGTGATCCTCGAAGCGGTAGAGATCGAAAAGGTTGCTGACCTTGATGTCGCCTGCTTCGATGGCAGCATTGAAGAAGAGCGGAGCGGTGAAAGAGAGGTCTGCGCCCGACACCTTCAGCTGAAGCGACTGAATGAGGTCTATGTAGGCAGAAGAGCCGAAGTATGCCTCTGTCACGTCCACGCGGTTGAGGAATGTGCCTATCTTTTCAGTGGCAAAGCGCTTGACTTCGTTGAAGGCGTATGTGAAGTGGCGCTTGAAGTCTGCGCCGTGAAGGTTGTGGAGCGTGCCGATATAGTTGAGCGTGCAATTGATGTCGTGATTCAGCACCTTGCCCGACTTTCCGATATTGAAATCGATGTCCACCACAGCAACATTGTATGCATAGCAGCCAGGATTGACGCAGAGCACGCTCTTGCCGCTCTTGGTTGTGATTTCTTCCATGTTGTTGGAGTGGTCGTGGCCATAGAGTATGAGGTCGAAGCCTTCCACGCTCTCTGCTGTTTCGCGAGTGGCGTTCTCCTTGTATTCGGGGGTGACGATGCCTTCGTCCATGCCAGAATGGAACAAGCCGATGATGAAGTCGGGCTCTTCTTCCTCTTTCACTATCTTGATCCACTTCTCTGCGCTCTCCTTGATGCCTTCAAATCGCATGCCTTTCCAGATGTCCTTGGGAATCCAGTGCGGTATGGCAGGCGTGATGAGACCTATGATGGCAATTTTAAGTCCTTGGCGATGAAAGACTTTGTATGGCTCGAAGTATGGCTCATCGTATTCGGTGTCTATCACGTTGGCACCAAGGATTGGGAAGTTGCAGTCGCGTACGTATTTGTCAAATATCTCGTGACCTGTTTCTATGTCGTGGTTGCCAATCACTGCAACGTCGTAGCCGATATAATTGCAGATGTCTGCAACGCGGTGACGCTTGCTCTTGGAGAGGTAGTTGTAGTAGTAGGCTGTTGGCTCGCCTTGCAGCATGTCTCCGCCATCGATAAGTATTGTGTTGCCCGGGTTCTCCTGGCATTCTTTTGCCACAAGAGCGTGCACGCGCTGGAGACTTCCTTTGCCCCAGCGCTCGTGACGGAAGTCGTATGGGTAGTAGTTGCCGTGGACGTCCGTCGTGAATATGATTTTTAGATGTTTGGTTTCTTGTGGCATGAGTTTGATGTTTTGTTGAAGCAGCAGAGTCTATAGTTGCTATAGGGACTGATGCGGTAGTTTGTTAGAACAGTTTCTTTATCAAGTCCATCCTGTTCATCTTCTTCAGTTCCTTGATTAGATTCTGTCGCTCGGATGGCTTGTACCAGAAGAAGAACTGTCGCTGAGCGAGCTTTTCCTTCTGAGTCTTTGCTGAATATATAGGCTCAAGCGTGTAAGGGTGATAGCCTGTGTACCAAGCCTCGGTGCTCACAGTCATAGGTGTCGGGGTGAAGTCTTGCACTTGCTCAAGCTGGAAGTTGAGGTTCTTGGTCAGCACTGCGAGCTCAGCCATGTCCTCTGCCGTGCAGCCTGGGTGTGAACTGATGAAGTATGGTATGATCTGCTGATTGAGGTGCTTGCGCCTGTTGATGTCGTCGAAGATGCGCTTGAAGTCGTAGAAGAGTTTGAAAGATGGTTTGCGCATGAGGTTGAGCACGCGCTGGGATGTATGCTCTGGTGCCACTTTCAATCTGCCACTCACATGCTTGGTGATGAGTTCTTCTGTGTATTGGCGGTTCACGCGATTCACCTTCTCGTCGCCAGAATCGTGCAGAAGCAGGTCGTAGCGCACACCACTGCCAATGAAACTCTTCTTTATGCCAGGCAAGGCATCAACGGCATGGTAGATGTCGAGGAGTCCAGAGTGGTCGGTGTTGAGGTTTGGGCATACCTTGGGATTGATGCACGACGGACGCTTGCACTTGTGGCATATTTCAAGGTTCTTGCCGTGCATAGCGTACATGTTTGCTGATGGACCGCCAAGGTCGCTCAGATATCCCTTGAAGTCTGGCAACTGGGTTATCTCCTTCACCTCTTTGAGGATGCTTTCCTTGCTTCGCGAAGTGATGAACTTGCCCTGATGCGCAGATATGGTGCAGAAGGCGCATCCGCCAAAGCAGCCTCGGTGCATGCACACGGAGAACTTGATCATGTCGTAGGCAGGGATGCGCTTGCCTTTGTATTTTGGGTGTGGCAGACGTGTGTATGGTAGGTCGAACGCCTGGTCCAGCTCGTCTTGCGTGAGTGGCTGGTAGGGCGGATTCACCACTGCATACATTCCATCTACTTCCTGTATGATGCGCTGTGCTGAGTACTTGTTCGACTCTTCCTCGATGTGACGGAAATTTTCTGCTTGGGCTTTCTTGTTCTTCAGGCATGTTTCGTGCGAATGTAGGATGATGTCGTTCTGGCGAAAGCCGCCTGGTATTTCCTTCTTGCTGAGAAGCGAAACGGTTTGCTTCTGAGGGAAGCGTACCATCAGATTGCGGAACATGCGGACATCTATTTCGCAGCCTTGTTCCATCAGGAGATTGGCAAGCGAAGTCATTGGCTTCTCGCCCATGCCATAGATGAGCAAATCGGCACCGCTTTCGCATAGTATGCATTTCTTCAGACGGTCGTGCCAGTAGTCGTAATGAGTGAGGCGGCGAAGGCTTGCTTCGATTCCGCCCAATACTACTGGTGTGTCAGGATACAATTGCTTGAGTATCTGAGTATATACTACAGTTGGGTACTCTGGACGCAAGTCGTGACGACCATCTGGCGAATAGGCATCCTCAGAGCGCATGCGCTTGTTGGCTGTGTACTTGTTCACCATAGAATCCATCGCTCCTGGCGAAATGCCGAAGAACAGGCGCGGGCGCCCTAATTTCTTGAAATCACGGTAGTCGCCGTGCCAGTCGGGTTGAGGCACGATGGCTACGCGTAGCCCCAACGACTCCAGCAGTCGTCCGATGACGGCTGCTCCAAATGAAGGATGATCTATATATGCATCACCGCTGAACAGAATTACGTCCAGCTCATCCCATCCGTGCAATTGCACTTCCTTCTTTGTTGTTGGTAAAAAGTCGCTTAGTTGTGGCACTGCTGAATGATGTATTAATTATTTCTACTATCGCTCCATCCAACATAAAGCATGATGAGCTCCTTCAAGCCAAATACTTTCATGTTGTCATGGTAGAGCACGTTGAAGCAGAGATCGCAAAGATCCTTGTTGTCCTCAGTGGAGTTGGAGAGGATGAAAGACTTCACGTTCTGCTTGAGCTTCTCAAGTGTTGTCTCATCAACAAGTCCGTTTGATGGCACGAGACCTTTGAGGAGTGAGTATTTCTCGATTGTTTCGAGGTGCAGTTCTGTCACATCGATGTGGCGAGTGCCAGATGCGTTTGTTTGAATCTTGTACATTATATTGAATTTTTAGTTTTCATCTAAGTTATCGTCATCACCATCGTCATCGTTATCGTTATCGTCATCGTTATCGTAATCTTACTCCAAGAATTGCAAGAATGCTTTCATCAGGAGATTAATCTTTCTGCTGTTATCTATTGATTCTAATGGGAAACCGAGTCGGATGAAGCGTCCCTGCTGAGCAATGCCTGCGCAGCTTCCATCACTGTAGGTGAGTATGGGGAATGCTGGCGAAAGAGGCGAGAGCACAGAAGGCGCTGGTACGGAATAGGATTGCGGATTCATGTCACGATAAATATTGAAGTCAAGTCCGCAACCGCTGATGCCTGTCATGGATTTGTCCACCAGCTTGGCATACACGTTGCCGCCAATGTCTGCGCATCCTTCGTTGGCACTGCTGATGATCACTTTGCCGCCTTTGTTGGCGAACTTTGCAATTATGTCGTTTGTGCATGCGTCAAATTGTTTCTGTACGCCGTATATCATATCTACGATAGGGAAGTGGTTGATGTCCACCTCGCCATTTGCCAATGACTCCTCGCTGCAAGACGTGAAAGAATGGGTGCCAGACTCCATAATGCCTCTGCCATGTATGACGGCATAGTCGAACGTATTGCCCATCATCACATTGCCCTCGTATTCATTGCCGCTTGCACCAAGGCCATCGCTAGCCTCACTGCCTGCACGAGAACGGGCAAAGCCCTTCTGATTGCCGCAATAGCCTGCGAAAGCACCGTATGGTACGCCAGGATCGGCTTCAAGGTTGAACCCTGCTTCTGTACTTGTGTTTACTTCTGCAGGACCTTCCAATCGAGTGAAAGCATTGACGATGAGAACTGTGCCTTTGTTTTTGGATGAAATGCCAGCAGAAAGCACTTCGGAAGGGAAACTCTCGCCGCCGTCGTTGAGAGCCGTAATCTTGAATGAATAAACTTCGTCAGGCAAAAGGTTGACTGTACAGCTTGTGCCTTTCACAACTATGCCATTGTCAAATCCTTGATGACCGCGACGCTGATAAAGAATGTACGAATGCGGTTTTGCTGTTGGTTCTAGTGGATCATTTTGTGCTTTCCAACTTAGCGTCGCTGTATGTTTATTTTCATTCAACTCAATGTGGAAGTCCTTGACTGGTAATGGCTGGATGGTGTATTCTCTGTCATACTGAGTTGCAATGAATTTCACCATTGACTTATACACTGAACGGCAGAAATCAAACTTGAATACAGGGTTGTAGGCAAGCTTCATGTCGGCAAAGTTCTGGTGGGAAAGCATCTCGAGGATGCACACGGGGGTCATTGGCACTCGCGCTTCGCCGTAGTCGCGGTTCCACAATTGTCGCACATTCCAACCATACTTCTTCAAATCAACAGATAAGTTGGTGAGCAGGATGCTTGCAATATCGCGTGAGACGTATCTGTCAAGTCCTGCACCTGTTAGGCCTTCGTTGAAGTCTGTCTTGTATATCGAAAGAGAGCCAACGTAGTCGTCTTCTCTTGAGAAGCCTGCGTCGGTGTGGAATGCCACTGTCAGATCGAGTGGAACTCCAAGTCCGTCCTCGCGAGTAGGGTGGTAGATGGAGTTGCCCATCAGGTAATTGACTGATGCTGAGCGAGAATTGATGTCATTGTTGTAGTCGTTGCGACCGAATGGCTCTGTATGGATGCTGTAAGGGAAACCATACCACACTGTGCTGTATTTGGCTGCCTCTGCCCAGCGAGGCAAACCGCTTGGCGATGCTGTGATGGTGTCGCCATTCTCTGTTGTATAAGCAGGAGGAACTACATTGCCCATTCCACCTCCAAGTCTGATTGCATCGGCAGTGATGATGCCCTGCTGGTTGCTGCGATTTGTCAGCGCAACCATGCCATAGTCATGTTCACCTTTATCAAACTCAAATGTGCCAAGGTAAACCCACATGCCGCCTCCAATCTTCTGGTTAACTCGGAATTCTGTCATTCCGCCTTTGTGGAATACCGTGTAGGTTGCATCTTCCACGCTGTTCTCGAACGACTGGTATGCAACATAAACTGCATACTTGCCTTCTGCTGGCACATTTGGAATCCATTGAACCACAGCTTCATCCTTGGCGTTTTGCACTGTAGGGATCAACCTTGCCGTGCCATCGCAGAATGGCGAATCGCAGGATTCATATGTATCCTTGATGTGAGCGAAGCCAGGCTTTTCTGTTGATTGCCAAATGAGATGGTTCTGTTTTTTCTTCACTGACTCGATGTACATGCCATCTTGATTTGGCTGGTCGTTGTCCACTATCACTTCGTTGCATTGCCAATCTCGTTCGCGAGGTGTGAACACCACTGCGCCAGCGTTCTGCAGCATAGGGATGATGTATGGCACAACGAAGGTTTGTGAGAAGAGGTCTTCGGTTGTGCAGAACATTCGTGGGCGCTGCCACCACCAATCGTTGTCCTTGTCTCGCAGATATCTGCCATGGCTCTGCCAGAGGGCGATGTGGTTTCCTTCCAAACCTTTGTGGGCAGAGTAGGGGCGAGACATATTTTTCACCCACGACTCACCTCTGTATTTCTCCTTGAGCAATCGTGCTTCGTCCTTTTTGTTCTTGCGGAAGAAGTTTGGAACCAGGAACTCTATAGGATGTCCTTCGGCTATGATTTCGAGCTTGTAGTCATTCTGTTCCTCTGGCAAGAATGAGCGTACTTTGCCGTATAAGCTATCCACCACTTCAGGAGTGAAGAATTGCTCAGGGAAACCTCCGCCCAGCTCTAATGTCACTTTCTCGCTCTCAGCATCTACGTAGCACGATTTCAGCGTAGAAGGTCTGAGTGTGCAGTCGGGGCGGGTATAAGCCTTTGCCCACGCACTGACTTTGCTTTCGAAGGTCTGTGCGTTGATTGCAATTGAAATGGCTGATAATATGAATGTTAGAAGTAATCTCATTGCTTTGTACTATAGGTTTTGAACCCCACTAATTTGTCGTACCTGAGACCGAATGGGCGGTGATACACATACACCCAGTACTCGTTCTCTGTCTGATGGAAGTCGCCTTCTGCCTGTGCTGTCTGTGCCACATTCTCCCCATCGCGAACAAACATGTAGAGATAGTTGTAGCTGCCTTGCTTCAAAGGAAGAGCAAGCTCGTACTGATGCTTGAGCAGATTGTACTCCATCTTGTAATCTTCGTCTATCACGTTGTCTGTCAGGTCGCCGAAGAGGTATAAGTCGCCTCCTGCCACCTGTGGCATTTTCAGAGTGAAGTGAGTGATGAAGTAATCGCTCTCAGTGTCATCATCCACGTCGTCGCCGTTTCGCACGAGGAGACGTCCATTTTGGTCTTCATCGTACATGTAGTTGATGCGCTGCTCGTCAGTGAACACTGTAGCGTGGTAATAAGGTGCGTCGTATTCCATCCTTTCTACTCGTAGCGTTGGCACGTATTCGTCCAGCATCTCGAAACGGCGATACTCGTTGCCAGCAGGGAAGATGAGTTTGCGCTGATGGTCGTAGATGAGCTTGTTGAGTTGCATGTAGGTTGGCTGCAAGCCTTCCACATGGTTGTCCCAACGCCTGTTCTGAAGCACCATAGGCTTGAGGTCAGAAGTAGGGTTGCTGACAGGGTAGCCGCTGTAGTTGATGGAGAAAGACAGCTGCTGATGCGAGGTGAAATTATCTATGTCTGTATTGCCTGACACCTCGATGTCCACACCAACCTTGGGCTCGATGATAGAGAAGCAAGCCTGAGCGATTGGTTCTTCCTTGCCATCCTCGAATATGTCAACGCGGTAATTGCCCGATACGAGCAGCTGAGTGTCTTCGTTTGGCAAAGTGAAAGTGTAGTGATTGTAGCTTTGTTCGGTTCCCATCGATGCGGTGTAGTCGTCGATGCGTTGATCGTTGAAGCCTGTCATATATTCACTTACGTGCAGGTCGCTCTGCGTCCAGTCGGCATTGCAGTGAGTGATGGTGTAGGTGTATCGCTCATAGTCGCCTTGCAGATCGTCAAAACTGATGTGCATGGCCTGACCGCTATTGAGCAGCATGACAGGAGGCTCACCCCACTCACCATTCAGCTGCACTTGCAGCGTCTTGATGCGCGAAGAGAAAGAGCGTGACTGCTGTGCCATTCCGTCTTGTGGCATCAGCATTCCCAGCAGTGTCAGCATCATTGCTGTGTTCTTGTTTCTTTTTATCAGTTCTGCAATCATAGATATATGCTTGTTCTCTAATTTTTTGCAAATGTAATGAAAATATTTCATTATACCTCGACATTCACTGAAAATAACACTTTATTGGGGATGGATAGAGTATATGTTCAAAATTATATCTATATTTGCAGTCAAATTAGAAATGAAGAAGACTATGGATGTGCAGAAAATCATAGAAATAAAGGGTGGTATAGCACGCCATCCGATGTACAAGATGGGAGCGCCAATCGATTTTGAGGTGCTTCAAGGTGAACAGATTGCGATTGTGGGTGAGAATGGTTCGGGCAAGAGTATGCTTGTTGATATACTGACTGGCAAACATGCGCTTATGCCAATGAACGATGTGAAGTACGACTTCTCGCCAAGCAAGGCAAAGATGGTGAGTGACAATATCAAGTACCTCACTTTCCGCGACAGCTATGGCACAAACGAGGGCGTGTACTACTATCAGCAGAGATGGAATCAGAATGATATAGAAGAGACTCCGATTGTGGCAGACTTGCTTGAGGAGAGTTTTAGAATTGCGGACACAGGATTGACAAGACAATCCACATACGACAAGTTTGTTGTGAGAGAGGAAACGCCGGAGCAGGAAGCTGCCCGACTGGCTGAGGAAGAGGCGGATCGCCAAGCCATGCATAAGGAGCTTGAGCAGATGCGTGACCGACTTTATGAAATGTTCCATTTGGAGCAGCTTGTAGACAAGCATGTCATCCTCCTTTCGAGCGGTGAGCTTCGCAAATTTCAGTTGACGAAAACTCTGCTCACCAATCCTCGTGTCATCATTATGGATAATCCTTTCATCGGACTTGACGTGAATGCGCGCAAGCAGTTGTCTGAATTTCTCAATGTGCTTGCTAGAGAAACGAACGTGACAGTGATTCTCGTTCTCTCCAAGACGGATGACATACCAGATTTCATCACTCATGTAGTGCCTGTAGTGAACAAAATTGTTATGCCAAAACAGACTCTGCAAGAGTATGAAGCAACGAAACCCGCTGTGCCAAGCCGAGTGCTTAGCGAGAAATTAGAACAAGCCATACTCTCTTTGCCTTATGCTGAAGGTGTGCAGGATGAAGTTGCGGGTACTCAGCAAGTTATTGACTTTAGAAAAGTGAATATCCGATACGGTAGCAGAACGATTCTAAAGGACTTAAGTTTCACTGTGATGAATGGTGAGCACTGGGCATTGAGTGGTGAAAACGGAGCTGGCAAGAGTACGCTTCTCAGCATTGTTTGTGCAGATAATCCGCAGAGCTATGCTAACGACATTGTGCTATTCGGTCATCAGCGCGGAAAGGGTGAGAGCATCTGGGATATAAAGCGTCACATAGGCTACATTTCACCTGAGATGCACCGTGCCTATATGAGGGATATTCCTGCTGTGGACATTGTTGCATCGGGGTTGAGCGATGTGTCTGGGTTGTACAAGAAACCTAAGCCTGAGCAGAGGGCAATATGCGAGTTCTGGATGGATGTGTTTGGCATCAAGCAGTATGCGGACACTACGTTCCTTAAGTTATCAAGTGGTGAACAGCGTCTCGTTTTGCTGGCTCGTGCTTTCGTGAAAGACCCGGCATTGATCATTCTCGATGAGCCATTGCATGGTCTTGACAATGTAAATCGCCGTCTTGTTAAGGATGTGATAGAAACATTCTGCAAGCGCAAGAACAAGACAATGATTATGGTAACTCACTATGAGGAGGAACTTCCTAACAACATTGATCACAAGATATTCTTGAAGAAACAAAAGTAAATGCTAATTAGGTAAATAGTAAATACTCTTATGAAGATAATATATTTCCATGGGTTCGGTTCGTCACATGCAAGTGGCACGGTAGAGACATTGCGCAATATTTTGACAGAGGATGAGGTTGTTGCACCCGATATTCCAGTAGATCCTGCAGAAGCGTTGCCTTATCTTCTCAATCTCTGCGATACAGAGAAACCTGATTTGATCATCGGTACTTCGATGGGCGGAATGTATGCTCAGCAGATGAGGGGATACAGACGCATCATAGTCAATCCTGCTTTCAATATGTCAACAATGAGCAAGGTGCTGAAGACTGGCGAATATGAGTTCTTCAACGGTAGGTATGATGGTGCCAAGAAGTTCAAGATAACAAAGGATATCATACAGCACCACAACCAGATGGAGCGTCAACAGTTCAAGAACATCCCTAAGGATGACTTGCAGAACGTGTGGGGATTGTTTGGAATTAATGACCCTGTCGTGCATACGTATGATGTGTTCAAGAAGCATTATCCTGCTGAGCGTGCCATCCGTTTTGAGGGTGAGCACAGATTGAACGACAAGATTATCAAGAAGGTACTTCTTCCTTTGATTGAGGAAATTAGAAATATGTAGATTCTATGATTATTGGCATTGCAGGAGGTACGGGCAGTGGCAAGACCACGCTGGTTAGGAAGATTGTGGAAGGTTTTCCTGTAGGGTGTGTTGCTGTGATTCCGCAAGACTCGTACTACAAGGACTTGAGTCACATACCAGTGGAGATTAGGCGAGATACGAACTTTGATCATCCTAATGCTTTCGATTGGGACTTGTTCATAGAGCAGATAAATGACTTGCGCCGTGGCAAGACGATAGAGCAGCCTGTGTATTCGTATGTGACGAGTTCTCGCCTAGCAGAAACGCATCGAGTTGAGCCTTGCAAGGTGATTGTGATTGAAGGCATTATGGCTTTCTATGATAAGAGGTTGCGCGAACTGATGGACTTGAAGGTGTTTGTTGATGCTCCTGCTGATGAGAGGTTGCTTCGAGTTATTGTACGCGACATTGCTGAGCGTGACTTATCGCTAGATGCATTGGTGCAGAAGTATCGCAAGCGCATAAAGCCAATGCACGATCAGTTCATTGAGCCGATGAAGCAATATGCTGATTTGATTGTTTCAACCATTGGCGATACCGCTCCTGCCATAGATTTGATTAAGACATACATAAAAAGCAACTCTCAGTGATGGGAGTTGCTTTTTTTGCTAATGAAAATGAATGATTTTATTGGTTGCTGAAGTGGCTGTAGATAACCTCAAGCTTGACATTTCCTCCAGTTCCGCCAACGAGTCGTGAACTGTTCATGCTGAAATCGTGATTTAGTTTCACAACGGCATTGGAACTGTTCTTTGTTATCTCAACCGGTATCAAAAGTACCTTGTTCCAGTTTTCAGTTGCAGTGCCTTTATTCTTCTCGTTCACCATTGTCTTCACAAGTCGTGAGATGTTAGTGTAAGTGTAAGAATTGGTGCTGCTGTTGAATGTAGCAAGGTAAGATGTTATATCGTCTGGAATTGAATATTTCTCGAAGTAGCCGTTGAGGTAGTCATCGAGACGCACCATCAGAAGTGTCTTTGGTACTCCGAGACGGAACTCTGAGTTGGTGATGTCGTTATAGCGAGTGAATGAGATTTTTGCAGAATTCACTGTGTCGTTCACGTTGATTTGATCGGCAGGGATGGTTGCCATAGTGAACACGCCCGCTGGACATTTGAGGTATGTAGCGCTATTGTCGGCAAGCAACTTGTCGAGGTTGTAGTTCTCGAATCTTGTTGCTTCCACCACTTCCTCTGTAGCGGCAAATTGACTGATGCCTGTCGTGTCCTTCTCATAACCTTCGTCGTAGTATTTGAAATACAAGTTGAACTGAGCCACATCAATGTATGCCATAGCACCGTCTCCGTTTTCGAGTTTGAAATAGAATCCCTTGCTGCCAGGAAGACCACTGTTTGTCCATGAGGCTGTATTCTTGAATCGGCTTGGGTCTTCACGATACCCCTTGATGATTTGGTTGCCAACTTCGCGAGGCAATGTTATACGGATATTGCGGTAGTAGTTGCTTGACCAGCGCTCAGAATCGGTGATAGTGCGGTCGCTGATAGTGTACCATTTAGTTGCGATTGGCTCAGAGTTCTTATTGTAGTAGTTTTCTGGGTTGATGTTGGTGTAGTACTCTGCGTTTGGATTGAGATTCTTGTCAAGCTCAAACACACTGAGCTTGAATGTGGTGAGAGAGTCGCCAACAAAGTTATCGACGAAAAGGCGGAGCTCCACGCTTGTGCATGTGTCGCCTAGGATTACATCAGGAAGCTTGAAATCTTCGTTGCAATGGAACTGTGCAAGGAAGTCGCTCTTGATGGTTGTGCCTGTCTCTGGGTCAGTGAACTGTCCGAGGTATGACATGCTTGTGCGTGCAAGCACAGAGTCGCCAACGGCGTATGACTGAGTCTTGACGTCGTAGGTCTCAAAGTTCTTTGTAATCAGGTCGCCGGTTGGCATCATGTCAACACCAAGTATCGTTGCTTCATCCTCACATGAGCATAATGCTATGAGTGAGACGACCATAACTAATAGAAATCGGAATTTCATCTCTTTGGGAATAATGTCTTTGAATATATGAGTGCTGCGCGCTCTTACATGAGTGTCTCGTAGAACTCGCTGTAAGCTTCCTTGAAGTCATCGCCAACAGGATTGAGCACCGGGATGCTGAGTGACTTTGCATACTCAGGTATTGCAGGGTCAACTTCATCGCTCTCGAGGATAACTCCGTCGGCATACTTCACTGCTACCTTCATCATGTCTGTGTGGGTAAAGCTTTCTGCGCAGATGTCCTTAATGTCGTCGTAGTGCACAGTCTTATACTCCACGCTCTTTGCTGCGTCCACGCCTAGGTCGAGCTCAAATTCCTTTGGCGCTACAGACACCACGACCTTCGATTCGCAGAATGAGGGCTCTTCGTTGTAAGCAAGTTTGAGGAACATTGGTGCAAATGCTGCAGCCCATCCGTGGCAATGGATTACATCAGGTGTCCAGCGAAGCTTCTTCACAGTCTCAAGCACGCCGCGCGCATAGAAAATGGCACGCTCAGCGTTGTCGGCATATTCTCTTCCGTCCTTGTCGGTAAGAATGCCTCTCTTCATGAAGTAGTCATCGTTGTCGATGAAGTAGATCTGCATGCGGGCAGAAGGGAGAGACGCAACCTTGATGATGAGAGGGTGGTCTGTCTCGTTGATGATGAGATTCATACCAGATAGACGGATAACTTCGTGAAGCTGATTGCGACGCTCATTGATATTACCCCATTTAGGAGTGAAGGTTCTAATTTCATGACCTTGCTCCTGAATGTACTGAGGCAGTTTTCTGCCCATTATTGACTTGCTGCTTTCTGATACGAAAGGCTCGATTTCTGATGTGATAAATAATACTTTCTTGGCTTTCATTCTGTGCTACTTTCGCTTTAAACACTAAAAAGTTATGCAAAGATACTAAAAAAAAACGTCAAAAAAGCAAGCTTATCGTGTAATTTAAGTTTTTTAAGATGTCTTTTCTGATGAAAGAGTGCTGTTTGCAACATTATAGGCAGAAAGGTCCAGTCGGAATCTTTCTGCGAAGCACTTCAAGATTGAAGTCCACTCCTGCAATGATTCCATAGTTGCGAAGCGTAGTTTCTATAGTCTTTCGAGCCAATTCTGGGTGGTTGTTTTCTTCGCTCAGATGGCAGAGCCAAACGTACTTTATGCCCTCGCGAAGATTGGTTGCCAATGCTTGTGCCGTCTTGTCGTTGCTAAGGTGACCGTGTCCGCTTGCTATGCGATCCTTGAGTATTTGCGGGTATCTGCCTTGGCTTAGCATTTCTTCGTCATAATTTGCTTCAAGGATAAGGTGGGTGCTTTCTTGTATGTACTTCTTCACATTATCAGTAATGTCGCCCACATCGGTCATGATAGTGAACTTGTAGTCTTCCGCTTCGATGAAGTAGCCCACGTTCTCAGATGCGTCATGAGGAAGGCTGAAAGCCGTGACTTTAAATTCGCCAACTTCGAATGTTTCATCTTTCTCCACCATCATGCGGTTGTCGACTTGTACCTTCACCGATGCCTGATAGTTACGATCCATGCCCTCGTGCACCAGTGGGGTAGCATACACTGGCACATTGATTTCGTTGCTAATCTTGCCAGCTGCTTTGATGTGGTCGGCGTGGTCGTGAGTGATGAGTATTCCCCTGATCTTGCTTGCTTTCATGCCGTATTCAATCAGATTCTTCTTGAATCGTCTTATGCTCACACCGCAGTCCACGACGATGGCGTCGCGTTCAGTTGCAATGTAATAGCAGTTGCCACAGCTACCGCTTCCAAGACTCAGAAATGTTAACATCTGTTTTTAATGAATAGTTAAGCGTGATCAGGTAGATTTGTAATATGATGTGTACGGTGCAAGATTGTCACAAACACAAAAAGGAAGTCTGTAAAAGACTTCCTCTTAGTACGCCCTCAGGGGCTCGAACCCTGGACCCATTGATTAAGAGTCAATTGCTCTACCAACTGAGCTAAGGACGCATTTTACTGCTGGAGAAAGGAACTTGAAGTCTTTTTCTCAAAAGCAGTGCAAAGTTAAAAAGTTTTGCCGAATTGACAAAACTTTTTAACTATTTATTTCAATTTAGTGGTGATATCGTTTATTCTTTTGGAAGATTCAAAGCGATGAAGTCCTCATCCAGCTGCTTCTGGTCAACGAACGAAGGAGCGTCGAGCATTACGTCGCGACCAGAGTTGTTCTTAGGGAATGCGATGCAGTCGCGGATAGAATCGAGGCCAGCGAAGATGCTTACCCAGCGGTCGAGACCGTATGCGAGGCCACCGTGAGGAGGAGCGCCATACTTGAATGCGTTCATGAGGAATCCGAACTGCTCCTGAGCCTTCTCTGGAGTGAAGCCGAGAATCTCAAACATCTTTGCCTGGAGCTTAGGATCGTGGATACGGATAGAACCACCACCTACTTCAATACCGTTGCAAACCATGTCATAAGCATCAGCACGAACAGCAGCAGGATCTGTGTCGAGCAAGTGGACGTCCTCGTCCATTGGGTGTGTGAATGGGTGGTGCATAGCCATGAGGCGCTGCTCTTCGTCGCTCCACTCGAACATTGGGAACTCTGTAACCCAAAGGAGAGCAAACTTGTTCTTGTCGCGGAGACCGAGGCGCTCGCCCATTTCGAGACGGAGCTCACAGAGCTGCTTGCGAGTCTTCATTGCATCGTCGCCGCTGAGGATGAGCATGAGGTCGCCTGGCTGTGCCTGCATCTTCTCCTTGATAGCTTGGAGTGTGTCCTGATCGTAGAACTTATCAACCGATGACTTTACGCTGCCATCTTCCTGCACACGAGCATATACAAGGCCCTTAGCGCCAATCTGTGGACGCTTAACCCACTCTGTGAGCTGGTCAACCTGCTTGCGAGTGTAGCTTGCGCAGCCAGTTGCACAGATGCCGCCAACGTATGCAGCGCCATCAAATACAGAGAAACCTTCTGGGAAGATATTGAAGTCACCATCCTTGCCTGTAGTCTTGAGTTCTACAAACTCCATGCCGAAGCGCATATCTGGCTTATCAGAACCGAAACGCTTCATACAGTCAATCCATGGCAAGCGGAGGAAGTCGCCTTCAATCTCTACGCCACGCAACTCCTTGAAGAGGTGCTTTGCCATGCCTTCGAATGTTGTGATGATGTCTTCCTGGGTGACGAACGACATTTCGCAGTCAATCTGAGTGAATTCGGGCTGACGGTCAGCACGAAGGTCCTCATCGCGGAAACACTTCACAATCTGGAAATATCGGTCAAAGCCAGCTACCATGAGGAGCTGCTTCAATGTCTGAGGACTCTGTGGGAGAGCATAGAACTGACCTGGGTTCATGCGTGAAGGTACGATGAAGTCACGTGCGCCCTCAGGAGTGGATCCGATGAGCATAGGAGTCTCCACCTCAAGGAAACCGAGGTTAGAGAGGTAGTTGCGCACAGCAATGCAGAAATGATGACGAAGCTCAAGATTCTTGCGCACAGCATTGCGGCGAAGATCGAGGTAGCGGTATTTCATGCGGATGTCATCGCCGCCGTCGCTCTTGTCTTCGATTGTGAATGGAGGTGTTACTGACTCGTTGAGGATAGTGAGCTCGGTCACGTTGATCTCGATTTCGCCAGTAGGGATGTTCTTGTTCTTTGAGTAGCGCTCTGACACTACGCCTGTAGCCTGAACTACATATTCGCGTCCGAGTTTCTGAGCCTTTTCCTTGAGTTCCTCAGCCACATCCTCGTTGAAGGCAAGCTGAGTGATGCCATAGCGGTCGCGAAGGTCAACGAAAGTCAATGCACCGAGATTGTGCACGCTCTGTACCCATCCGGCGAGAGTCACTGTCTCGCCCACATTTGAGAGACGAAGCTCTCCATTTGTATGCGTTCTGTACATATTTTTATTTTTATTTTTGTATATTCAATTGCAAAGATAGAGAATTATTTTCTTATTACCACAATTTTCCTGCCATATTTCGCCATAACTCCTCGCATAGTCATTTATGAACTATGAATTATTAAATTCCGAATTACATAATTATGAATTAAGCATTGTGAATTACGCATTGCTAAAACGGCAATCCCACAGCAAAGTGGAATGCAAAGTCGCGCTTGAAATTTGGGTGCGTGATAGGGTAGTGGTCATTTCCTTTTCCTGCAGGATTCAGGGCTTTCATGCCTGCGTCGAAACGCACGATGAAGAAGTTAGCATCCATGCGGATACCGATGCCATAACTCATGGCTATCTCGTCCATGAACTTGTCAAATCGAAACTCTCCGCCTGGCTGGTCTTCGTATTTTCTGATTGTCCAGATGTTGCCGGCATCGATGAATGCTGCGCCACTGAACTTCCAGAACAACTGAGCGCGGTATTCTAATGAGAGGTCAAGCTTTATGTCACCCGACTGATTGAGGAAGTTGATACCCTTGTCAGCACCATTATACGAACCAGGACCAAGCGATCTGACTGACCAGCCTCTAACGCTGTTCGCTCCACCTGCAAAGTACCTCTTCTCGAATGGCAACTGGTTGCTGTTGCCGTATGGGTAGGCAATGCCGATTGCCGCATGCATCGCCACTGAGTTATTCTTGTCTATCTTGATGCTCTTTGCCGCATCGATGTCACCTCTCACATACTGTGCGTACGCAATGCCACAGAACGTGCGCTGTCCATCGCTGTTCTTCTTCGTGTCGAGCAGCTTTGCCAAACCGTCAAGAATGATGCCGGAGGTTTCAATGTTGAAACGGAAGGTGTAGGCATTCTTGCCGTATGTCTGTTCTCGTGCGCCAAGCGAATTGTATGTATAGGTGTATCCAGTCTTTGTGATGAGGAGGTTTTCGTAGTTGTATTTCAGGATGGCATTTGTCTTGCCAAGTGAATCGAGGTACTGCTCTTTGAATGTTCTTGAAATCCAAGGCATATATACGTAGTTAACCTCCATTAGGTCGAACTTATGCTGCAAGTGCTGAGCAATACTGCTCCACTTGTATCTCCATGCGGCAGTGAGCACACGTCGGTTGAACTCTGGTCGGTTTTGCATGTTGTATTGCAACGAGATTTCAGAGCTTGCATTATGCACGGTTCCCCATTTCCTCTTCACTCCAGGCATAAGGAACGAAGGGAAGTTCAAGCGTGCCTCTGCACCTAATTCTATGTAGTTGTGACCATCGTAACCTTCCAGGCCTGTTATAGCCTCGTATGCGCCGCGCAACTTGAATGTAAAAGACTCCGAACCTTTCATCAGGTTCTTATTTTGGTATGATGAAGACACTGCAGCGCCAAGATCGCCTGCAGAGTTTGTTGCTTCTACATCAAAGCCAAGGCTGTTTGGCTTACTGTGGTTGATGGTTATGAAGCAGTCGAGGGAGTCTGCTCCGTATTCTTCAAGTCGTATGTTTGAAAGAGAAACAGCTGACAGGCGATTGTAATAGTTATATGTCTGCTTAAGGTTTGCATCGTTGTACAAGTCGCCCTTCTTGATGAGCGAATGCGATGTAAGAAGCTTCTTGCGGAAACGAGGTGCGCCTTGCCACATGAAATTGTATCCTCTGTAGGAGGCTGTGTCAATCGCATTGTTTGTGTTGCTGACATCGGTCAGGAACGTAACGCTTCTCAGTGTGTATGGTTTGTGATTCGTAGCCAAAGAACGTCCATCTTCCTGGTGCAGTGACACTTTCATCGTCACGTCCACCTCCGAACTGTTCCTTGCGGTGTCTGCTCTGAATTTGATATTGTCCTTCGTGAATTTATAGTAGCCGTTGTTTCTCAGGTGTGAAGTGAGACGTGCTCTTTCGCCATTTAGTGTGTTCACGTCAAACGCCTTTCCCGACTTTAGAAGCGAATAGGCAGTGTCTTCCACGCAGAAGAATTGGGTGAGATTTTTATCTTCCACCAGACGACTCACGTTCCGGATAGTGTACTGCTGATTAGGGTAGATGTTGTACTCCACCTTCATCTTTTTTCCTTTCGTACTCTTCACTTCCTTCACGTCGGCTTTCATGTAGCCTGCATTTGCCAATACTTGAGTAATGTCCTCCATCTGATGCACAGACACAAGGCTGTCATACAGCACAGGCGCTTGTCCTATCTTCCTTAGCAGCCTTGTGCTTCGCTTCGTCGTGTCTGTTCCCGACAGACAGTAAATCTTCAGTGGCACTCTCACGCCAAACCAGTTAGTGTTCGTGTTCTGTGTCACGTAGTCGCTCAGTGCGTATGTCTTCATAACCTCCGCATTCTCACATTTCACAGCCACTTTGTCCAGCATGTACTCTCCGTCGGGTATATACCTATCCACAGAGCATGCTGGAGCAAGCATGCACAATATTATTAATAATATAATATGTGTAAACAGCTGTTTCATTCGTGGAAGTACAAAAATCGTACAAAATTACGAAAAAAACTCCATACCGATTGTGATTTCGCAAATAAAAGTCTTACCTTTGTGAAAAATAACAGAAATGATAAGTAAAAATAAGATAAAATACATTCACTCGTTGGAGTTGAAGAAGAATCGCACTCGCGAGGGCGTATTCGTAGCAGAAGGTCACAAACTTGTGGGCGACATTCTCCCTTTTTTTCAGTGCATCTACATTGCTGCAACTGCCGAATGGCTCTCAGCCAATGCCTCTGCAATAGCCTCTCTTAGTCATGTGGAGATAGACGAGTTGACAGACGAAGAGCTTCGCCGCGCTTCATTCCAAGAAACTCCCCAGCAGGTCCTTGCCATCTTCCGCCAGCCTCAGAATGATGTAGAATTAGCTGCAGCTGCATCTTCCAACCTCTGCCTTGTGCTCGACGACGTGCAGAATCCTGGCAACCTCGGCACAATCATCCGCCTTGCCGACTGGTTTGGCATCGAACACATCTTCTGTAGTCGTGGCTGCGCCGATGTGTACAATCCAAAGACTATCCAAGCCACTATGGGTGGCATCGCTCACGTTCAGGTTCACTACGTAGATCTTCCCTCATCTCTGTCCCAACTCCCCTCATCCATTCCTATCTATGGCACCTTTCTCGATGGCGACAACATCTATGGCAAACCCCTTCTCCAGCATGGCATTATTGTCATGGGCAACGAGGGCAAAGGCGTTTCTCCAAATGTTGCCTCTCTCGTCACCGATCGTCTCTACATTCCCAACTATCCCGAAGGACGACCAACCGCCGAATCACTCAATGTGGCAATCGCTACAGCAGTTGTGTGCGCTGAGTTCAGAAGAAGGCAATAGCAACAACACAAAAAGGACAGAAATCAAAGATGCTGACTTCTGTCCTTTTTTGTATTCTTAATATGAACGAATTACTTCTTAGCGAGGAGGTCGCGGATCTCTGTGAGGAGAACTTCTTCCTTTGATGGAGCTGGTTCTGGTTCTGGCTCAGCAGGCTTCTCTTCTTCCTTCTTCTTGAGGGATGAGAGCTTAGCGATGCCCTTAATCATTGCGAAGAGGCAGATGGCAATGATGAGGAAATCTACTACGTTCTGAATGAATGCACCATAGTTCCAAGTTACGGCTTCTGATACAACTTCTTCGCCTTCCATGACAGCTTCCTTGAGCACAACCTTGAGGTCTGTTGTGTTCACTCCGCCGATGGCTGCGATGAGAGGCATGATGAGGTCGCCTACTACTGATGATACGATCTTGCCGAATGCGCCGCCGATGATAACGCCGACTGCCATGTCAACTACGTTGCCTTTGAGGGCAAATTCTTTGAATTCGTCAATAATTTTTGCCATTGTGTGATAATTATTTTAATTGTTAAACATTTTTGACGTTTTTGTTAAAATCAGTCGTAAAAGTGTGCAAAGATATATATTTTATTCGTAACTTTGTGGTACAAAACCAAACAATATGAAAAAGACAGCTTATTTTTTTGTGGTAATGTGCGTTTTGGCACTGATAGCCACTGCTTGCTCTACAGCACATCATTGCAATTGCGGATAGCGATGCTGCTCGGATAGTAGGCAAAAAAGAAACCGCTCCTTCACAGATGTGATGGAGCGGTAGTTTATTTTTTTGTTTCTTATCAAGCGAAACGGAGATTACTTAACCTCTGAGAAGTACTTGATAGTGCGAACCATCTGAGAAGTGTATGAGTTCTCATTGTCGTACCAAGAAACAACCTGTACCTGGTATGTGTCCTCGTCGATCTTAGAAACCATAGTCTGAGTAGCGTCGAAGAGTGAGCCGAACTTCATGCCGATGATGTCAGAAGAAACGATTTCGTCCTCAGTGTAGCCGAATGACTCAGTCTGAGCAGCCTTCATAGCAGCGTTGATACCTTCCTTAGTGATGTCCTTACCCTTAACTACAGCAACGAGGATAGTTGTAGAACCTGTTGGAGTTGGGATGCGCTGTGCAGAACCGATGAGCTTGCCGTTGAGCTCAGGGATTACGAGACCGATAGCCTTAGCAGCACCAGTTGAGTTAGGAACGATGTTCTGAGCACCAGCACGTGAACGACGGAGGTCACCCTTGCGCTGTGGGCCGTCGAGGATCATCTGGTCACCAGTGTAAGCGTGGATAGTTGACATGATACCAGAAGCGATTGGAGCGTAATCGTTGAGAGCCTTAGCCATTGGAGCGAGACAGTTAGTTGTGCAAGATGCAGCAGAGATAACTGTGTCAGCAGCAGTAAGGATGTTGTGGTTTACGTTGTAAACGATTGTTGGGAGATCGTTGCCTGCAGGAGCAGAGATAACAACCTTCTTTGCGCCAGCCTGAATGTGAGCCTCAGCCTTAGCCTTTGAAGTATAGAAACCAGTGCACTCGAGAACTACGTCAACATCAAGCTCACCCCATGGGAGTTCAGCTGCGTTTGGCTTAGCGTAGATAGTGATCTTCTTGCCATCAACTACGATGTAATCCTCACCAGCCTCTACAGTGTGCTTGCCCTCGCCGAACTTGCCAGCGAAGCCACCCTGAGCTGTGTCATACTTAAGAAGGTGAGCAAGCATCTTTGGAGAAGTAAGGTCGTTGATAGCAACTACCTCATAACCCTCAGCCTCGAACATCTGACGGAATGCGAGGCGACCAATACGGCCGAAGCCGTTAATAGCTACTTTAGTCATTGTTTGATTTTTTTATGAGTTAATAAAAAGGGAATTTATTTCTTTTTGGAAGCTGCAGTGTGTGCTGCGTGCTTTATTTTTCGAATGCAAAGTTACAAAAAAAATCGTATAGAAAATGAAATTGAGCGTTTTTTCTCCAAAAATGGAAAAAACAAATAAAAAAAATGTTCTTTTTTCGTGTAGGAAATGCATGTAAATGTGTTTTTTGCTATATGGGAATAGCAATGATAGGGGTGAAGAGGTATGAGCGTCAGGGGATGCAAAAAACGAATTGTGCAGTTTGTGTTTTATGTATAATATATAAATGTGTGAAATTGTTCTCGTTTTCATTTTGTTTTCGCTGAAAAAATCGTAACTTTGCACAAAATTACTAAAAGCAAAATGATTACAGTTTCAGATTTGGCCATTCAGTTTGGCAAGCGCGTTCTCTACAAGGACGTAAACATGAAGTTCACCAACGGCAATATCTATGGCGTTATCGGTGCTAACGGCGCAGGTAAGTCAACGTTGCTCAAGGCTATAAGCGGTGAACTTGAACCAACAAAAGGTACTATCACACTTGGCCCTGGCGAGCGTCTTTCGGTGCTCTCACAGGACCACTACAAATTCGATAACTGCACAGTGCTCAACACTGTGCTGATGGGACATACCGTGCTTTGGGACATCATGCAGGAGAAGGATGCCCTCTACTCGAAGACGGAATTTACAGACGAGGATGGTATCCGTGCTGCA
Organism: Bacteroidaceae bacterium; assembly: GCA_045600665.1. Classification (GTDB taxonomy): domain Bacteria; phylum Bacteroidota; class Bacteroidia; order Bacteroidales; family Bacteroidaceae; genus Minthosoma. Next base: position 4,089 of record JAZRYI010000087.1, on the reverse strand, counting down.
GAACTCGAGGAGAAGTTTGCAGAACTCGACGGATGGAACGCAGAAAGCGATGCTGCTCAGCTTCTTTCAGGTCTTGGTATCAAGGAAGACTTACACTACAAGATGATGTCTGAACTTACTGGTAAGGAAAAAGTGCGCGTGATGCTTGCGCAGGCACTCTATGGCAACCCAGACAACTTGCTTCTCGATGAGCCAACCAACGACCTCGACCTCGATACAGTTGAGTGGCTTGAGGACTTCCTTGCCAACTTCGAACATACCGTGCTTGTTGTCAGCCACGACCGTCACTTCCTCGATGCAGTCAGCACTCATACCGTAGATATCGACTTCAATAAGGTGAATCTTTTTGCAGGCAACTACTCGTTCTGGTATCAGTCTTCGCAGCTCGCTCTGAAGCAGGCTCAGAACCAGAAAGCAAAGGCAGAAGAGAAGAAGAAGGAACTTGAGGAGTTCATCCGTCGCTTCTCTGCCAACGCAGCAAAGAGCAAGCAGACAACTTCACGCAAGAAGATGCTCGAGAAACTCAATGTCGATGAGATTCAGCCATCTACACGCAAGTATCCAGGCATCATCTTCCAGATGGAGCGTGAGGCTGGCAATCAGATTCTTGAAGTTGAAGGGCTCACAGCCATCGAGGAAGACGGCACAGTTCTCTTCCAAGATCTCAACTTTACTGTGGAGAAGGGCGAGAAGGTTGTGTTCCTCAGCCACAACCCACGTGCAATGACAGCTCTATTTGAAATCATCAATGGCAATCGTGAACCACAGGCTGGCACTTACAAATGGGGTGTGACAATCACCACAGCTTACCTCCCTGTTGACAATACTGAATTCTTCCAGAGCGAGAAGAATCTCATCGAGTGGCTCAGTCAGTTTGGAGAGGGCAATGATGTGTTCTTCAAGGGCTACCTTGGTCGCATGCTCTTCTCTGGCGAGGAAGTGCTGAAGAAGGTGAACGTGCTCTCTGGTGGTGAGAAAATGCGATGCATGATTGCTCGCATGCAGCTCAAAAATGCAAACTGCCTCATTCTCGACACCCCAACCAACCACCTCGACCTCGAGTCAATCCAGGCATTCAACAACAACCTCAAGCTTTTCAAAGGCAACGTGCTCTTCTCAAGCCATGACCACGAGTTCATCCAGACAGTGGCAAATCGCATCATCGAACTAGGTCCTAAGGGCAGCATAGACAAGCTTATGGAGTATGACGAGTACATACACAGCGAGGACATCAAGGCATTGAGAGAGAAAATCTATTAATACAGCGTATTTCAGATGAAGATTGCTAAAGCATTGTTGTTGGCATACTGCTTGCTTGCTGCGTCGGTGGGCTTTGCACAGAGCATAAACCAGAACTATGTGCGATACATTGAGCAGTATAGGCAAGCGGCTGTTGACCAGATGCATAAATATCACATTCCTGCCAGCATCACGCTTGCACAGGCATTGCTTGAGAGTGCGGCTGGCAATAGCGACTTAGCAAAGAAGGCAAACAACCACTTTGGCATCAAGGTGAGCGCTGGATGGACAGGTCCTTACACCACTCATGATGATGACATGAAAGGGGAGCGATTCCGCAAGTACAGCAACGTGGCTCAAAGCTACGAGGATCACTCTCAGTTCTTGCTGAAGGATCGCTACAAGAAGCTCTTCCTGCTCGATCCGCTCGACTATCAAGGATGGGCGAGAGGTCTGAAGGAATGCGGCTATGCTACAAATCCTTCGTATGCCAATCTGCTCATTTCGCTCATCGATCGCTATGGATTGCACCAGTATGATGAGGACAGGAATGGTAAGTCGCAGAGCGGCGTGACACAAAGCTCAGTTTATGGCCAGAGTAAGCATCAAGTATCATTTGTGAATGGCTTGAAGTGCATTAAGGTGCAGCAAGGTGATACTTGGGTAAAGATTGCTCAGGAAACAGGCCTCTCTGTGAAGAAGCTGCTAAAATACAACGAGGCAGATCCTACTATGTATCTCATACCAGGCAACAACATCTTCCTGGAGAAGAAGGCAAAGAAGGCAGCCAAGCAATACAAGGGTTACTGGCACAAGCTCAAGGCTGGAGAGTCGATGTATGATGTGAGCCAGCAGTATGGCATCAGACTCAAGTATCTCTACAAGATGAATTTCAAAGATCCTTCATACTCGCCATACGCAGGCGACATACTGAAAGTCAGATAACAATAAAAAAGGAAGGCATCGTCACTGTGGTGATGATGCCTTCCTTTTTTAGTGGTTGCAGGTCTGAGCTTGCGAAGTCATTCTTACTTGGTTTCGATTTCTTCTGTCATGTTTATCTCGTTCCCCTTAAGGTCGATAAACTTATATTGCAAGAAACCAAGTTCCTGACTTGGATAAACTTTCAAACCGAATCCATACGTCATCTGCCATTTTCTGTAGATGCTGAGCAGGCCTTTAGTGAGGTATGCTTCCACGTATGGATTGACATACAGCTTGAATCTCTTCTGACCAAGATTGTTCACAATGTAGTCTATTTTGCTCTCGAGCGTGTCGGTGAATAGGATAGAAGACTTGATTGTACCCTTGCCAAAGCATGTAGGGCAAGTTTCTTCCACGTGCACGTCCATAGCAGGACGCACTCTCTGCCGGGTGATCTGCATCAAGCCGAATTTGCTCAGCGGCAGGATGTTGTGCTTTGCGCGGTCGCTCTTCATCAGCTGAGTCATGTGCTCGTACAGTTTCTGTCTATGCTCAGCATTGTCCATGTCGATGAAGTCAACCACCACGATGCCACCCATATCTCTCAATCGGAGTTGGCGTGCCAGCTCTTCCGCAGCACCCATATTCACCTCGAAGGCATTGTCCTCCTGATTGTCCACGCCTCGGTTCCTGTTGCCCGAGTTCACGTCCACCACATGCAGAGCCTCTGTGTGCTCGATGATGAGGTAGGCGCCGTGCTTGTAGCTCACCGTGCGTCCCAATCCCGACTTTATCTGCTTCGTCACGTTGAAGTTGTCGAAGATTGGTGCATTGCCCTTGTAGAGCTTCACAATGCTCTCTCTCTCTGGAGCGATGAGGCTGACGTACTTCTTCACTTCGTTGTACACATCCTCGCTATTGACGTGGATGCTCTCGTATGAAGGGTTGAACAGATCGCGGAGCATGGAGACGGTGCGGCCAGTTTCTTCATGAGCAAGCACTGGCATACTTGCAGCTTTCTGTACCTTTGCGATGCAATCGTTCCATGCTTCGACGAGCACGCTCAGCTCATTGTTCAGCTCTGCGGCTCTCTTGCCCTCAGCCACGGTTCTAACGATTACTCCAAAGTGTTTTGGTTTGATGCTCTGTATGAGCTGTTTCAGTCGCGTGCGCTCCTCTTTCGACTTGATCTTCGAACTCACGTTCACCTTTTCGGCAAACGGAATGAGAACCAAGAATCTGCCTGCGAATGATATTTCTCCTGTCAGGCGAGGACCCTTTGTGTTGATGGGCTCCTTCGTGATCTGTACCATCACTTCTTGTCCCACCTCCAGCACGTTCTGAATGCTACCTGTCTTGTCCAGCTCCTGTTGCTGCTGTACCACCTTGTTCATCGGCGCAAGTTTCTTACGGTCGCTTGCTACCTGCTTGACGTATTTTTCCAGCGAGAGGAAATGTGAACCTAAATCTTGGTAGTGCAGAAATGCTTCGCGTTCATGACCCACATCGACAAAACATGCATTGAGAGCCGGCATGATTTTCTTCACTTTTCCGGCATAGATGTTGCCCACAGAGTACTTGCTGTCTTGACCTTCCTTCTGGAACTCTACGAGCCTTTGGTCTTCAAGCAGGGCGATTGTCACCTCCTTGGGCTGAGCATCGATGATAAGTTCGCTGGTCATTTTTGCTTACCTTTGATTTTTTTTTGTACCAATAAGTATAAATAGAAAAAGAGCATCACCCAATGTATGAAACTGCCTCTGGCAGCATTCATCACAGTGGCTCTGCTCTTTGTTCCTTTTCGCACATGGTGTGCAGAGTATTAACTACTTGCTCTTATGACGATTCTTTCTCAATCTCTTCTTACGCTTGTGAGTAGAGATCTTGTGTCTTTTCTTCTTCTTACCGTTTGGCATAGTCCTTGAA
>JAZRYI010000086.1:0-6918 GCA_045600665.1 Bacteroidaceae bacterium | reverse complement strand
TGGAGGGCAAAGGGCTTCTTGAGGACGAAGCGGTTGCAGAAATAGCCTGCGAGATTGTTGCTCAGCCCAGTATGGTGCAGTCGTGACCATGTGTCGCCGTGGGTCAGATAGGTGAGTGAAGATTGACGGCTCTCCGACTCTGTACGCGTCCACCTGCTACTCATGTAGATGTTGTCCTCGTAGCGTTCCTGACGGTCATAGACACTGTACATCAGCGATAGGTAATTGTGGCGCTGCAAATCTGTGGGGATTATGTCATCATCATCCCACGATTCTCTGTTGTTATAGCTGTTGTTGTTGATGTTGTTGGACATGGCAGAAACCATCAGGCGTGACTGCTCTGAGAATCGAGTCACAAAGGTACGAGCCTGATAACGAGCATCATCATGCTTGCCAGTTGGCAGATCGCCAGCCAGTTCAATGTTGCCCAGCCAACCTATTTTGTACTGCTTCTTCAGCGTTACATTCAAGGTGTATTCCTTCTCTAAGGAATGAGCACCAACGAGTCGTGCACCCAGTTCGTCTTGTTCGAAGACCTGTACTTGATCCACTGTATAGTGAGGCAGATTCTTTAGCAGCATCTCCGTGCCACCCCTGAGGAAATCCTTGCCGTCTAACTGCAATACATCCACCTTACGACCGTTCACCTTTATTTCACCATTGCTGTTGACCTCCACACCAGGCATTGCTTTTAATACATCCTCCAATACAGAACCATCAGGCAGAGTGAAAGCATCGGCATTATAGACTATGGTGTCACCTCGGTAATACATCTGTACCTTAGTTGCCGTAACCACTACTTCACGCATACGCTTTCCGTCCACGATAATGTCACCATCGGGATCTTCCACATATTGCTTTGTGGATTTTGGCATCATGCGCTTCAGTCGGATGGTTTCGTCTATCTGGCTTCTGCGCCCTGTCCTACCCACATGATATATCATGCGCATGGGTTCGTAGCCCTCGTATTGTACTGTAAGTATATAGTCATCTGGGCGTGCTGGAACCTGGAACGGATATAATGTAACATGCGATGCACCATTATGAGTCTGCCTGACTGGAGCCCGATACGACTTCGTCGTGTCACTCTCGGCAACCAACCGTATTTTTTGCCCCCTTTTGAAAGGCAGGTCCATCGATGTGAACCCGTCAATGAACTGAAACGATAGTGTTATGTTCCTTCCTGTCCATGGTGGAGCTACAACTTTCACAGTGTCCAATTTCACATTGCGTTCGTGCAACACCAGCGTACCCAAGTCGTCGGTAGTAGGTTTAATCCAAAGCGTGTCATGTGCCACATGAGTAATTCGCATCAGTATATTTTGTTCCTCACATGGCACAACGAACACACCTGCATTGCTGCAAGCTGCATGTTGGATGAGGGTGGTATCGGCTGCATGGAAGAGGGAAACTGTTGCGTAAGAGAGCAAAGTACTGTCCTGACCAATCACTGTGCCACGATACTGGATGAGTTGTTTGCGAAGTGCTTCAACATGGATTATGTTTTCATTCACAATGCATCGTATTGGGTAGTATGCTGTGATTTGTCCCAATGCTTCAGGAATTGTTGCATCCACGATGTCGGCTGTGATGATGAAATTCTCCAAATCATTGTTGATGGCACATATCTGGTATTCATCTTGCATCAATGTCAATTGCTCCAAGACCTCTGGCAATGGAGTGTCTTGGAAGGAGACTGTGATGCGTTGGGCATACATCGAAACGCATACCCACAATGCTATAAATGGTATGAGAAGTCGCTTCATGACTATTTGCTTGACTGTTCAATAATCAGTATATCATTCTCACGACGAACATTAAGGCGTTCAAAGCCATTCAGCAGATTCAAGACCTCGTCCAAAGGCTTTTTCTTGTTCCATTTCAGCAACATCCTTATTGCCTTTGTCTGCGCATCAGCAAATCGGCTCTCAACCTTATAGTGCTGTTCCATCTGCATCATGATGGAGTCGAGACGAACATCCTTGAAGAGTACGATGCTGTCTCCTACGGTCTTTATCTCTGGCTTCACAGTTGAAGGGTCTATCTTTGGTGTCTGTTCTATTGGCGTTTCCTTGATTGGTTCGTTCCAACTGCGTGTGAAGAAAGATGTACGCACCAAGGCATAGCATAGTCCTGAAAGCAAAAGGAATAATGCAATTGAAGCAGCAATCTTATGTATTTGCAAACGACTCTTTTTGTTGGAGTTGAGCGGAACGACATTATGCTCAGCACCTTTGTCAAGCTTCTCATCAAGATATTTCTCATCAAAGTCGTAGGCATCTGTTTCAAAACTGCCAAACAACACACTATATGGGTTGCATTCTGCAGGAATATCTTTATTATTAGCAAAATAGTCAGACAATTCCTGCTCTTCTGCTTCTGTTGTCTGAGCTGACATGAACTTGCCAAGTAGTTCTTTGATATGTTTGATATTATTATTCATTGTAGTGTTTATTTAATTGATTCATTAATGTTGCGCGAGCTCTGCTGAGTGTTCCTCTGACAGAGGACTCTGTAGTGCCAAGGATTGAGGCAATTTCCGAGTACGATAGATTCTCAACATTTCGCATCCTCACAATTGCCTGTTGCTTGTTGGATAGAGAACTAACGGCTTGTTTCAGCAATAGTTGCTGTTCTTGTTCTTCCATTGTTCTCTGTGCATCTACGCTATTCATAGGCTCATGTGTCACCTCATCAAGCGAGATAATCCTTTTTCGCTTACGCAGCATATCAATCGACACGCTTCGTACGACAACAGTAGCGAAATGGAGCATCTTGTCTGGATGCGGAATGTTATTGCGTCGCACCCAGAGAATCGTCAACGTCTCCTGGACCGCATCTTCTGCATCATCAGGAGAGGACAAGTGGCACAATGCTGTTTTTAGTATCTGTGCCCTTATCTTGGTGACTGTTTCTGTAAATTGTTTCAGTTCCATTCTTGTTCCATTTTAGGTGTTTTTACCTATATATCGTAGAACGCGTGATTTCGCTACAAAAATAATAAACTTTTTTACATACAATGATTAATACACATTATTATACTTCAAAAACGATGTTTATTAACAAAAAAATGAGTGGTGCTCCACTCATTTTTATCACATGTTGATGGATTCTTCAGGTTTGTACCTACGAACACCTAAATTAGCATTCCACCAAACCCCACTACACCTCTTCCGCTATCACTCTTGCGTCTTTAGGCTCCTTCTGGTTCTCGTCCCAAATCAGTTCGCCTATCTTGCCCTCCACCTTTATCTCGCCGCTGGAAGGGTTCTTGATGCTGACCACATCGCCCTTGATGTTGCCGTTCACAGTGGAATACTCGAAGAGCAGGTTGGCATCGTCGCCAAAGGTGCAGTCCTCAAGCGTAAGGCCATCGACGTAGCAGAGGAGCTGCTCGCCAGTGAGGTGACATCGCACGAGCTTGATGTTCTTGCCATACCAAGCAAGGTATTCGCCATTGAGCACAGAGTCGTAGATGGTCACGTTCTCTGCCTCCCAGAAAGCGTCCTTGGAGTCGATGATGGCATTGCGAATCTCCACATTCTTGGCATACTGGAAGCCGTAGTTGCCCTCCTGCTTGTAGTTCTCTATCAGTATGTTCTCAGAGTGCATGAACACATAGTCGCAGTTGGAGATCTTCACGTCCTTCAACTGAATGTTCTTGCAATCCCACAGGAACTGCTCGCCATTGGGGAAGTCAGTGTTCTCCACATAGATGCCATCCATGCGGCGGAAGAGCTTAGGCGCATCCACCTTGCAGTTCGTCATGCGGCAGTTGCGGGCATACCAAAGGCTGGACCTTGCACTCTCGGCAAAGTAGCAGTTGTTCACCTTGAAGTTATCCACCTCCCAGAACACATACTTGCCCTCGAACGTACAGCCCTCAGCCTCTATGTCCGAGCTTTCCTTTATGCTCGATTCGCCCACATGGATAGTCACGTTCTCAAGTCTCAAACCGTGACTTGCATACAATGGGCGTTCACCACCAAATACCTGATTCTTTATTATCTCCATATCAATACATAATTTATCTTCGTTAGTTTTTCATTGGTTAATTCTGCTCCAGCTCTTGCGACTCAGCTTCACGATAAACGCTGCGCCTCGCCAGCAGAGCTCCACGCACATGGCAATCCACACGCCCTTCAGTCCCATTGACGGGGCAAGGAGGAGTGCCAGCGTGAGTCGGACAATCCAGATGCTGCCAAGGTTCATGATGCTTGGCACAAGCGTCTTGCCTGCTCCCACAAATATGCTGTATGCCACGATGCTTGCCGCAAACATAGGCTCTGCCCATGCCTCGATTCGCAGCACGTCGGCACCAAGTGTGATCACCTCTGCGTCCTCTGTCACCAGCCCCATCATCTCAGGCGCAAACACCCACATGATGATGCCCATCAGCGTCATGGTGATCATGCCCATACACATGGACATCCATGCAAAGCTGCGCATGAGATCGCTTCGCTTTGCGCCAAGGCTCTGACCTACGAGCGTGGTGGCTGCCTCGCCAATGCCATAGCCAGGCATGTAGCACAGGCTCTCTATGTTGATGCCGAATGTGTTTGCCGCAATAGCCACGCTGCCCAGTGGGGCAATGATGCCTGAGATGGCTATCTGCGCTCCGCACATCACGCCTCGTTCGAGCGAGATAGGCGAGCCAATCACCAATGCCTTCTTCAGCGTCATCTTCGTAGGGCGGAATGCACCCTTGGCATCGAGCGAGAACCTGAGTATCTTGTCCTTGTACACCAATGCGCCCACCATGCACACCATAGTGATGAGATACGCCACGAAGGTGCCCCAGGCTGCGCCAAGGGTTCCCATGTTGAAGATGAAAATGAAAATGTAGTTGAACAGCACGTCGAGCGTACACATCATCACGCCCAGCATGCTTGGCAGCTTGATGTTGCCGCTGCACCTGAGGCTTCCTGCTGCTAAGTTGTTGAGCAACAGTATAGGCAGGGCAGCTGCCACCACCATGAGGTATTCGGAGGCATCCTTGCAGATCTCCTCGCTTGCACCCAGCCAATGGGGCAGGAATGGCGCAACGCCCAGACCCATCAGCCCCAGCACCACGCTGAATGCCAGTCCCGACGTCATGCCTTGCCTCACCACGTTGCGTGCTCCGGCATAATCGTTGGCGCCCACATGGTGAGCCACCTGCACCGAGAAACCCGCAGCGCAAGCAGAGCACAGACCTCCAAGCAGCCAAATAGTAGTGCTGACCAATCCCACCGATGCCGACTCCTTGGTGCCAAGATGCCCAAGCATAGCAGCATCGATAATCTGCATAGCCACCGATGAAATCTGCGCAATGATGGCAGGCATGCTCAACAGCACAATCAGGCGAAGCTTCTCGCTGAGCGTCATCATTCGTGCTCCCTCGCGAACGAGGGACAAGAGTTGGTCTTTCGTCAGTTTCATCTTGTTGACTATGCGTAATTTTTTCTTTTTAATTATAAATCAACTTCTATATAACAAGAGTTATTACCCGCCTTTGTTGAGGGAATCTCAAGTCGACTGCAAAGATACTTTTTTTTGCTGAAAAAAGCAGAAACATTGTCCCACAACATTCAATTATCCGTTTTATTGATTAAATAAACGGAAAAAATCGCTATCTTTGTCACGCATTATCAGAAGAAAAGAAAATGGATACAAGAGGGGACTTTCCCTCTTGCATCATGTAAGTTTGTCAGAGATAATGCTTATTTGCACTCTTACAGTTCTATCAGCCATTCTTCCATCCTTCGAATCTTACTGCTGAAGTTTGCGCCTATCTTTATTATTGTTCGTTTATCCATGGCAAATGGTGCGGCATACTGCTTGTCCTCAATCTGATGCAGAGCCTCCTTTGCGCTGCCATCCAGTTTCAGTTCTATAATATAGACGTAATCGGAAGTTTGCATAACAATGTCCATGCGGCCATTGCTGGTATGACGCTCTGTCTGTACATAGAACCCAAACATCTTGAATATTACAGACATGACATTCTGAAAATACAATTCTTCGTTTCCTGCAATTTGGTAGTCACCATCTGCAAGGAAGGCATTGAGACGTTCAAGCCATTGCTCGGTGCGACCATTGCGTATATCCATCACAAACTCTTGTACAAGGAAGGGCGACTTGCTATTTTCCTTATTATTATAGGTCTCGACAAGGTGCTTTGCAAAACCGAATTCCACCTCATAGTTTGGGAATCCCATTGCGTAAGACTCGAATTCCTCGTCATAATCCTTGATGGTCAAATATCCACTCTGGAAGAGCACAGGCAGAGGGTTCTTTGATATTGAATCCAACTCCCCGAGCAAGTCGCCAGTAATAGGAGGATTCTTTGCCAATTCATCCAAAGGGTAGTTTGTTTTCTTCAGCGTGCTGACAAGGAAGGTTGGGGTTCCTGTTGCAAACCAATAGTCCTTGAAGGCTTTACTTTTCAGAGTGTTGATAAGGCTGAACGGATTGTACATGCCCGGCAAAGACAAGTCGGAAGAGAAGTGGTAGCCGTCATACCACTTGCGCAGTTTGTCGTAACATCCCTCATCTGTCAGCTTGTTTCGTTTAGCCAGTTCAGCTATTTCTTCCTTCAGGTTCTCACGCATCTCCTGCTCGGTGATGCCACATAGAGTTGCATAGTCATCGATGAACGAGATGTCCTCAATGTTGTTCAGATCGCTGAAAACGCTTACCTTCGAGAATTTAGTTACACCTGTCAGCAGAGCGAACTTGATATGTTCGTCCGAACTCTTCATGACGCCATAGAAGGCTTTTAGCATGCTGCGGTACTCTGCTTGCAGTTCGGGATTCTCAATGGCTTGCAGCATTGGCTTGTCATATTCATCTACAAGAATAGCCACAGTTCGTCCCGTTGTCTCATGAGCAAACTTTATCAGCGACTCAAATCGCCCCGATAGGGTAGGCTGAATC
>JAZRYI010000085.1:0-17897 GCA_045600665.1 Bacteroidaceae bacterium | reverse complement strand
AAAAGAAAACAAAAGAAAAACCATAATGTTTTTTCTTGTTTTTGTTCTGTTTGGCTACGCCGAGCTAAAGGTTCTCAAAGGTTTTTCTTAACATGGCGCTTGCGCATAAACAATCAAACACAATTCGTCGAATTCACGTTATATTACTGTTTGATTATTACTTTTCGAGTCTTTCAACCCAAAGCTTGTAGGCAGCCTTGTATGCCTCTGTGTCGGCTACTGGCTCCTCTGTCTTGATGAGTTTGAGAGTCTTGAATGCATCGTCGCTGTCCTTGTAGATGCCAGCACCAATGCCTGCGCCGTAGGCTGCACCAACTGAACCGTCAGTTTCGTAGAGCTCGATTGTTGCGCCTGTCACAGCAGCGAGTGTGCGACGGAAGAGTGGAGAGAGGAAGAGGTTGGCGTGGCCAGCCTTGATAGTCTTGATCTCCATGCCCATCTTTGCCATGATGTCCATGCCGTAGGCGAATGAGAATGCGATGCCTTCCTGAGCTGCACGGAGCATGTGAGCCTTCTTGTGGATGTTGAAGTTGATGCCATGAACTGATGCGCCTGGGTTCTGATTCTGGAGTACGCGCTCTGCGCCATTGCCGAATGGAATGACTGAGAGACCTTCTGCGCCTACAGGAACAGACTCTGCGAGGTCGTTCATCTCACCGTATGAGATGCCCTCTGGAGCAACTGTGCGCTTCATCCAGGCATTGAGGATGCCTGTGCCGTTGATGCAGAGGAGAACGCCGAGACGTGTGTCTGGCTGATTATGATTTACGTGTGCGAATGTGTTCACGCGTGAAAGCTTGTCGTAGTTTACCTCGCCAAGCACACCATAAACAACACCAGAAGTGCCGCCTGTTGCAGCAATTTCGCCTGGCTTCATCACGTTGAGTGAGAGAGCGTTGTTTGGCTGGTCGCCACCACGATAAGAGATTGGAGTGCCTGCTGGAATGCCGAGCTCAGCAGCAACTGCGTCGCAAACCTTGCTCTGTACTGAGAATGTAGGAACGATCTCTGCAATGAGATCCTCAGAGAAGCCGTAGTAGTTGAGGATGTCCTTGCTAACCTCATTGTTCTTGAAGTCCCAGAACATACCCTCAGAGAGACCAGAGATAGTTGTCTTCTTGTCGCCACCTGAGAGACGGAGGGCGATGTAGTCGCCAGGAAGCATGATCTTGTCAATCTGTGCGTATATCTCTGGCTCGTTCTCCTTCACCCATGCGAGCTTAGCTGCTGTGAAGTTGCCAGGAGAGTTGAGAAGATGCTCAAGACACTTGTCGCCACCGATTGCCTCGAAGGCTGCGTTGCCATAAGGAACAGCGCGACCATCGCACCAAATGATAGATGGGCGAAGTGGTGTGCCAGCCTTGTCAACACACACGAGTCCGTGCATCTGATACGAGATGCCTATTGCTGCAACATCAGCGAGCGAACCAGCCTTCTCTGCAACACGCTTTGTTGCCTGCTTGAGTTCGTCCCACCACATTTCTGGTTCCTGCTCTGCCCAGCCTGGCTGCTTAGCAATGATTGGTGCTTCTGCATCAGGATACTGTGCAGAAGCTATTGTCTGTCCTGTCTTTGCATCGACGATGGATGCCTTGACAGATGATGTACCTATGTCGTAACCAAGTAAATACATATTATCCTTCAATTGTTTGAATTGTTCCGTCTTCATTATAATGCAACTCTGCTACCTTGAGTGAGCGGAGGCTGTTCACGCCACCAGAAGGGGCTGAATCGTGATGGAAGAGATACCACTTGCCCTTGAACTCAACGATTGAGTGGTGAGTTGTCCAGCCAGCCTTTACAGGAGTGAGAATCACACCCTTGTATGTGAATGGTCCGTAAGGATTATCACCGATAGCGTAGCAAATCATGTGAGTATCGCCTGTTGAGTATGAGAAGTAGTACTTGCCCTTATACTTGTGGCACCATGATGCCTCGAAGAAGCGATGTGGGTCGTCTGCCTTGAGTGGCTTGCCATCCTCGCCAAGAATGATTACTGGTCTTGGTGCTTCTGCAAAATGCATCATGTCAGGAGCAAGACGAGCTACACGTGATGGAAGCGCATCAACCTCTGACTTCTTTGCAGGCATGATGCCCTCTGTGTCTCCTGGAGGAGGACATGCAGGACCTACCTCGTTGAATGCCATCTTGTTGTCCTTATACCACTGAAGCTGACCACCCCAGATGCCACCAAGGTAGAAGTAGTATTCGCCATCGTCGTCCTTGAGAACAGCATAGTCGATTGAGTATGAACCATGCATAGGGTCGTTCAAAGGCTTGAAAGGACCTTCTGGACTGTCAGCAACAGCAATACCTGTGCGGAAAATCTCAGTCTTATCCTTAGCTGGGAAATACATGTAGTACTTGCCGTCCTCCTCCTGAACGTCGTTGTCCCAAAGCTGATGGCTTGCCCATGGAATATCCTCAAGCTTAAGGATGCAGCCATGATCAACAAGCTGCTTCTCGCCACGGCAAACTGCCTCAAGGTCGTCAGTTGAGAACACATGGTAATCCTTCATTTCATACTCAGCACCGCTGTCGTCATCACCTACACCTGCATCCCAGTCATGAGATGGGTAAATGTACAATCTGTCATTCCATACATGAACAGATGGGTCGGCCATATAGTCTGCTGGCCACAGATAGAATTTTCCTTCCATAAAGACCCACCCCCTAAAGACCCACCCCTACCCTCCCTTGAAGGAAGGAGGAAGAATGAATCTGTATCCCCGAGGGTGAAAGGGTTTTATTAGTTATTATTCATTTACTTTTTCTTGTTTTTCTTTGCTGGAGCCTGAACTGGCTGAACCAGTTCAATAATCTTCTGAACAACAGGCTTTACCTGATTGTTGCGATCGACGAGTGTAGCATAGTCTGTGCGTCCCTTGATAGGGAAGTCGTTCTTCCACGAGTTGCCATCGTTCACGCACCAGAAGTTGACACGGAGGATGCTCTCCTTGTTCTTGATGAGCATCTTGAAGAACTCAATCCAGTAGTTGTCTGCTTCTGCCTGCTTCTCTGCAGAAATCTTTTCCTTGTAAGGATCCTTCTCTGGAGTGTATTTGAGGCGGTCGCTCACGTTTGCGCCAGAGAATCCGTATGGATTAGGCAAGACAGAGAGGTCGAGCTCAGAGTAGAAAGTCTTGAGACCGATGCCTGTGATGCAGTCAATAGAGTGCTGATAATCGCTGATGGTCTTGAGTCCATCCTCGAGAATCATGTGTCCTTGCATACCGATGGCTGTGACAGGCAAGCCCTTGTCAACGAGTGGCTTGAAGAACTTGCACACACTCTCCACCTTCGATGCCTTATTCATGTTGTAGTCGTTGTAGTACAGCTCTGCTGTTGGATCTGCTTCATGAGCATACTGGAAAGCGAGAGGGATGAAGTCCTCGCCCAGAATCTGATACCAGAGGCTGTTGCGAAGCGAGCCATCGTCCTCGAATGCTTCGTTGACAACGTCCCAAGAAGAGACGCGTCCCTTGAAGTGTGCCATCACTGTGAAGATGTGTTCCTTCATGCGCTTCTTGAGCACTTCCTTGCTGACAAGTTTGCCGTTGGCATCGTGATGGAACCAATATGGAGTTTGTGAGTGCCACACGAGCACATGACCGTGGATGCGCATACCAGCAGCGAGTGATTTCTCGACAAATTGGTCGGCGAGCGTGAAGTCATAAACACCTTCCTGAGGATGAACAACCTCTGGTTTCATGCAGTTCTCTGCCACCACGGTGTTGAAGTTCTTCTCCACCACAGCCCAGTTGGCTGTTTGGTCTGCGCCGACGAATCCAGAGTAGTCGTGTTCTCTCTTTGCATCAGCCTTCTCTGCTGCCACTTCCCATTGGTTTACGCTCACGCCTGTGTACCAGTAGTCGCGGAATGCATCCTTGAGCGTCTGTGCGCTGAGCGACAGAAGCGACGCATTGACAAGGAGCGAAGAGATGAGTATTTTGCGATAATTCATTATCTTTAGCTATTATATATATAATGTGTGAAAAGCACACTTCCCACCAGCCACCCTATCCAATAACGGAGAGGGCGGTGGTGAGAGTGTAGGGCTATATTACTTATTACGAGCCTCGATTGCCTTGTTGATTTCGTCAATCTTCTCGTCAGAAAGCTCATACTTGGAGATGATGAACATAGCAAGACCGAGAAGGATGGCAGGGATTACGCAAACAAGCCAGAGAATACCCTCCTGTGCAAGAGGAGTCTGAGCCTGAAGGTTGTTCATGTAGTATGCACCAGCAGCGTTGCCTACCGACATCATAGCAAATGCTGTGATGAAAAAGAGAGCTACGACGCGAAGTGGACGGTTGCGGAAGAACTCTGTCCAGAGGTCGCTCACCTTCACATTGTCAGTCTCCTTAGCGTCCATTACCACACGCTCCTTGCACTGAGTGAAGCAGAAGAAGAGAAGAGCGAGACCAATAAGAGAGTAGATAAGCATTGTCATGAACCATGCGTTTGAATCCTTAGGAAGTGTGCTTGCCTCTTCAGCAGCAGCCTCATATCCGCAGTATGCAAGCACGATGCCTGGAACGACACCGCCTGCAGCCATACCAGCCTTGAAGAAGATGCCTGTGAGAGCGTTCACGATGCCCGAGATGCGCTTGCCTGTTGTGTATTCACCGTAAGAAATGACCTCAGGGATGAGAGCCCACATGTAGCCAGTTGCAACAATCACACCTGTTGACTTGACAAACTGAGCGATGTAGATGAGAGTCATGTTCTCCTCCATGTTCATTGTCTTAGTGATGACGTAGAGCATTGCCATGCCTATGATTGCGACAGAAAGGAAGATGTAGAACATGTTCTTCTTGCCAACAGCCTTCTTGATTGAAGGAACGAAAGGCATGAAGATGAACGAAGGAAGCGAGCCGAGACCCATGAAGAGAGCCATCTTGATAGGAAGATTCTCTACGTCTGTGATGCCAGCCATAACTGCCACGAGGATTGGAATACCTGCAGAAACTGCAAGACCACCCACGTTAGCCATGAACATACGAGTAGAAGTGAGGATTGTGATCTCGTCTGTGTCGCGAGTGAGCGAAGAGTTCAGCGCACCGTAAGGCACATTGATGAGAGTGTAGAGCATTGACATGCCTACGTAAGTGATGTAAGCGTAGATGAGCTTTGTTGTGTACTCTGCATTTGCCATTCCGTCCCAGAAGCAGAGGATAGCGAGTACTGTGAGTGGAATACCTGCAAGCACGAGGTATGAGCGATACTTGCCAAGCTTTGGGTTGTGCTTATCAACGAATGTACCCACGAGAGGATCCCAAAGAACGTCGATGATACGAACAACACCAAACATTGCTGCTGCATGACCTGCCTTAAGACCAAAGATGTCGGTGTAGAAGAACAGCAAGTACATGCTGATAGTTTGATAGATGAGGTTCTGTGCCAAGTCGCCAGAACCGAAACCGATGCGTTGCATCCAGTTCAACTTGTAGAAGCCCTTAGACTCCTGAGAATTTTCTGTAGCCATTGTATTAGTTGTTTTAGATAATTAGTCAGTAAATAAGTTTTGGTTTCACAGCAGGGGACAAGTCCCACCCACATTATTTCAATGTGCAAATTTAATATTTTTATTCAACAAAATCATCTAAAATATGTAACAAACATTTTAATTTTTGTACCGAAACAGTCTTTTTCCCCTTTTTTATTATGGATTCACTCGCATAAAAGCATTATTATTGATTATTTTCTTCATGAAATTTCTCACTTGACTTTTTTTTCGTACATTTGCAAATCTCCAAACAATAGACACAAAAACAAACGAAATCTTATGAATAGAACTATACTGATATGTTTACTGACTACGCTTCTCGTCATACAAAAAGCGGAATGCATGGCACAAGGGCTGAGTCGTGCAGAGTCTGAGAATGCGAAGAGGATTGTCGTGAACGAGTGGTTTGCCGAAGCGAAGGCCGAATGCGACTACATCACTAAGAAGCAAGCAGTGGTGCATGGTGAGTTGAAAATGCCAATATCGTGCAGGGTGTTTGGACAGTTGCCTGAGGATGGGTATAGTCTGTTCATCTCATTGCATGGAGGCGGCAGTGCGCCAAAGCAAGTCAATGATCAGCAATGGCAGAATCAATGGTATCTTTATCGTCCGAAAGAAGGTGTGTATATTTGTCCGAGAGCTCCATACGATGATTGGAACATGCACTTCAAGAAAGGCTTGGATGAGTTTTACAAAGACATCATTGTCTATGCCTACACTCATCTGAGAATCAATCCAGACAAGGTGTATGTGATGGGATACAGTGCTGGCGGCGATGGTGTGTGGCGACTGGCGCCACGCATGGCAGACACATGGGCAGCAGCATCGATGATGGCAGGTCATCCTGGTGATGTGTCGCTATTGAATCTGAGAAACTTGCCTTTCATGGTGTGGTGTGGCGCACTGGATGGTGCATACGACAGAAACAAGAAGTGTGAAGAAAGAATAGCGGAACTGGATTCTCTGCAAATGGCTGATGGTGAAGGATATGTGCACGAGGGGCACATAGTGGAAGGTAAGGAGCACTGGATGGATCAGGTGGATACAGTGGCTGTGGATTGGATGGCACAGTACAGGCGCAACCCATACCCGAAGAAGATTGTGTGGCGACAAGAAGAGGTGATGCATCCCAACTTCTATTGGCTCAGTGTGCCTGGGGAAGAAATGGCGAGAGGGAAGGAAGTGAGGGTGAAAATAGATGGCAATTCAGTATATATTGATAAGTGCGACTACTCTACCCTGTTCATTCATCTGAACGATGATATTGCCGACCTTGACAAGCCCGTCATGATATACCAAGGAAAAAAGAAACTGATGAAGGTAAACGTGAAGAGGACAAAGGAGAATATGGAACGAACCATCAGGGAAAGGCAAGATGCAAGATATGCATTCCCAGCCACGATTGCCGTTAGAATAAAAAATAAATAATGATTACGATGACTATGATAAAAAAACTGACTACACTGACAATGATGGCTATTGCAGCATGCTTTGCAACAGCCCAAACTACTGTGAATGTAAACCTCATTGCAAAAGACACCGACGAGTTCCGCGTGTTCATCTATCCTCTTGGAAACGACAGCGGTGACGATTCTCCAATGGAACGCAATGCGGAGGGACAGCTGACCCAGACCATCGCAACATCTGAAACTGGTCTGTATAATGTGGTGTGCGTGACTGGCACTTCGCAGAACGTGCTTCCTGTTTTCATAGCTAAAGAGAGCGCTTCGCCTGTTGCTATGTCCATAAATATTAGTGAAGGCTGCCCAATAGCAACAATCCCAGCAAAAAGCAAGTCGAAGAAGGACCAGGCTGCTGTGGCTTTTGCCAATGCGAACCTAAATGCACTCAACGACTTCAACTCTCTGTATTACAACCTGAGCCGTGAGGTGTGGACAAAAGCAAGAGAGATGTCGGAAGCCGATATTCGCGCAATGATTGACCAGTACAGCAGCAAAGCAGCTAAGATTGCTGAGAACGACAGCGTGGATGCGAACCTGAAGCAATACGTGAACGTGTGGGCATACCTCTTAGGAGCAGAATGCGTGAATGTGTTTAACCGCATGCACGATGAAGGAAAGCTTTCTCTCTTCGACAATGCTAACGGAAAGGGCATGCTTCGCGAGCCTTCAACCGTGCTCGATTGCGATGCCGCAAACTTGCACCAATCAACCGTCAGCGTTGCTGCTCAGGCATTGCCAAAAGGCACGCTCAACGATCGTCTTCAATACATAAACGACAAATATACAAATGTTTACATACGTGAAGGCTTGCAGAGAATACTCCTCAATAGTTTCATTCGCAACTACGACTACACCATGGGCTATCAGGCAGGTCTTGACGCAATAACAGCAGCGAAGGAGAAGTTCGGCATAAGCCAATCGTTTGTAGATAGCTTCAAAGAGAGAGTTTCAGCCATTCCAGGCGCAGCTTTCCCTGATGTAGCACTTATCGATGCAGAAGGAAACACGGTGTCGATGGAGCAGTTCCGCGGCAAATACGTGTACATCGACCTTTGGGCATCATGGTGCGTTCCATGCGTGAAGGAAATTCCGCATCTTCAGAATCTGGAGAAGGAACTTCAGAATGACAACGTTGTCTTCGTGTCTATCTCCACCGACTCAAGCGAGGACCCATGGCTCAAGAAAATGAAGCAATTAGACCTGCACGGAAACCAATGGATGAACAAAGATGGCAAGCTTTGCGACAAACTGAACGTGTCGGGAATCCCGCATTTCCTAATCTACGACAAGGATGGACATCTGCACACTTACAATGCTCCACGTCCTTCAACTGGAAGTGCATTGAAGAAGATTCTTGAGGAATTGAAATAGCATTTTTATATATAAAACAAAGTTTTAGTGACATTTTGTTGCAGATGTTTGCAGTTTTATATAACTTTGCATGCTCAGATACATTTTTTTATTAATATAAACAAAGTTTTGTATGAAGAAATTCTACACTTTAATGTTATTCGTTGCTGCGATGTTCACATCAGCAGCTGCAAGTGCTCAGGTTGAGACACTTGCCGACCTCTTCGGTACTTATAACTTCTCTGCAACGCTTGAAATCGTGGATCAAGCAGCAGCAGACAAGTTCAAGAGCGAGTGCGAGGTCACTATCAAGAAGGGCGATGCTTACATCGACGCATACCTCTGCGGTCTTGCAGGCGTAGAAGATGGCGAGCAACCTATCTACAAACTCAATAGCGAGAAGAACGGCATCATTCTCCGCAACGTGAATGGTGGAAACTGGGACGCTTGGGGTTCACTTGGCTACTACATGACAGACCTTGAGGGCAACAACCCTTTTGCTATCAACTATAGCGACATCCTGTTCAGCTTCGACCCAGCCACACTCACATTCACTCTTCCTGACTTCTCTTTCGTTGCTATCAGCGACTGGATGGCAGACAAGTCAACAGTTGTGGCTAAGTTCACTAACGTGAAGATGACTCTCAAGGAGAAGGAGACAATCGAGATTCCTAACATCTCAGGCAATTATCACTTCTCAGCAAGCAGCACATGGGACTACGGAAAGATTGACAGCTGGCCAACTGAGTTCGACATGACAGTAACAGCAAAGGACGAGACAAACAAGGCATACACTGTAGAGTGGATCTACGAGACACTTGGCACACTCACATTCGACGGCAAGTTCGATGGCCAGAAGCTCTCATTGGCATTCGACAACAAGTGCGTTGACACAGAGCGCAACATCTTCATGGCACCTTCTTACGGCATAGCTCTCGACGGTTCTGCCGACTTCAATCTCGTAGGCGAGAACCTCTCGCTCTCATCTGGCGTTTCATTCGCTGTTCCTTACTACACGGAAGAAGTGCTCGACTCGCTCGACTATCTCTTCTGGTATGGTGCAGGCATCGCTAAGAACCAGAAGAAGCAGGAAGTTGTATTCTCTTACGATGGCAAATACAAAGCAACAGCAGTCGTAGCTTACCCAACAGAGGACGTGACAACTCCTATCAGCGGTCCTATCGAGATTGAATACGATGACATTTACGGATACAGCATCACAAACTTCCTCGGATACGACACTTACACTATGAACTGGGGCGGTATTGAATTCAAGCCAGACCCAGAAGACCCAATGAAGGGCACTATCGACCTTGCATACAACCTTCTCGAATACCTTGGTGAGGATGAAGGCGAATACAAGTATCTGGCTCTCCTCGACGGCAACCTCTCAAAGGGAGTCATCAAAGTAACATTTGCTGAAGACGGCACAATGACTCTTGGCGAGTTCTACATTGGCACAACATACTCTAAGGGATCACAGCCTGACGCTCTCGTGACTTGGTACACAAGCCTCACTGCAGCTAAGTCTGTTCCTTCTCCACAGGACTGGGTAGGCGACCACACAGTAAACACAATCACTTACGCTTACACAGCAGAAGGCGCTTCTGTTCCTACAACAGGTGCATTCAAGGTATCATACGATGACCGCACTGGCGATTATTTAGTTGAGAACTTCCTTGGCTACGATCTCTACTCAATGAACTGGGGTGGTCTTCCACTTGTGCCAGACGCAAATGATCCTCACAAGGCAACTCTCAAATGCGGCACAGCAGACTTCGACTCTGAAACTATGGAATCTGTTGACCTCTTCGACAAGGACCTCAAGTCAACAACAATCGATGTTACTCTCAACGATGACGGTACAGTGACTGTGGGCAACTTCGCTATTGCTAAGGGCCCTTGGGGCAGTGCTCCAACAACTGTTATCGCTGCAACTTCTGCCGCAACAGGCATTGCAGCAGTTAAGAGCAATGCTACTATTGGCGCAGAGTTCAACCTCTCAGGCGCAAAGGTTAATGGTGCTCAGAAGGGCATCACAATCAAGAACGTGAACGGCAAGTACATCAAGGTACTCAACAAGTAATACACAGAACATCAAGGATGAAGTCAGGGCGCTAATGCTGCGTTCTGCTTCATCCTTTTTCTTTTTCAATACAAACAACACGAAATGAGAAGCAAAAACATATTGCCACTGCTCACAGCGCTCACGCTGCTTGGTACGCCCGCATCGGACACTTTGGCTGCGAGCCTCAGTGCACCGGTCGTTGCCACAGCTGATGGCGAGAGCGTATTCTCCGGCACGGTTGTGGACAAGCAGACGGGTGAGACGCTCATTGGAGTGAGCATTGCCGTGTGGAAGAAAAACAGTGTTGTGGGCGGCACGACCACCGACCTCGACGGCAAATTCTTCCTGAAGATAACTGAAGTGGACTACACAGTACACATCAGCTACATAGGCTACAAGACACAAGTGCTGCAAGCAAAGGACATCAAGACGAACGCGAAGATTCAGCTGGAGCCCGACACCAAGGCTCTGGAGGAAGCAGTGGTGACAGGCTTCTTCGAGAAAAACAAGAACACCTTCACTGGTTCCGTCACTCAGATCAAGGGCGAGGAACTGAAGGTGGTCACAAGCACTAACATCATGACGGCCATCGCAGCCCTCACGCCAGGTTTGGAGGTGCAGGTGAATAGCGCGCAAGGCTCCAACCCAAACCATGTGCCAGAACTCATCATGCGAGGCATGTCTTCCTTCTCCAACGAAGGACAGAGCGTGAACCAGCCAACCATCATCCTCGATGGTACGGAAATCAGCATGGCAGAACTGTATGACCTGGACATGAACGAAGTGGAGAGCATCAATGTGCTGAAGGATGCTTCCGCCACCGCCCTTTATGGATCTAAGGCTTCAAACGGTGTGATCGTTATCACTCGCAAGCCTATACAAAACAGCACCATCCACGTTTCCTACAATTTCACAGGCAACGTGCAATACCCAAAATTGAATGACTATCAACTGCTCTCGCCTTCCGAGAAACTGGAGTATGAGCGACTGGCAGGACTATATAGTGGAGGCAAGAGGCTTGATGCCACAACAGGCTTGCCGCTGCAATACAAATATGATGAACTCTACAACGAGCGATACAAACTCATCGCAGCCGGTCAGAACAGCGACTGGCTTGCTCAGCCTGCCCGCACGGCATTCAGCCAGGATCATTCGCTGCGCGTGTATGGCGGTGCATCAGATGTGCGCTACGAACTCACTGGCCGTTTTGGCAACACGCACGGTGTGATGAAGGATGACTATCGTCATCGCTACAACCTTGGCTTCAAGCTCGACTATTTCCTCAGCAATAGCATAAAACTCTCCAACAGAACCACTTACGGAGAGATTTCTTCACAAGACACACCATACGGTTCATTCTCTCGCTATGCAAGAATGAATCCTTACGATCCTATGTTCAATGAGGATGGCACCGTGAACACCAACCTCTCATGGGATCTCGACAACCCTCTCTATGAGGCAACGCTCGGCTCGTTCTCACGCAGCGATTCGCGCACATTCTCCAACAATACCGATGTGCGATGGGAAATCAATCATCAGTTCCGACTCACTGGCCACTTCAACGTCACCTCAGGACGCAGCGGCTCAAGCAACTTCCTCTCACCTAAGTCGCGCACATACAAGAACGAGACAGATCTCTCCAAGCGTGGCTCTTTGCAGCGCGGCGTCACATCCAGCAACAGCTATAGCGGCAACATCGTCGCTACATACAATAAGATGTTCAAGGATGAATCGCTCATCAGTGCATCTGCAGGTTGGGAAGTGAATTACTCCAAGAGCAGAAGCGAGTATGTGACTGCTATCGGATTCTACAACGACCAGCTTTCATTCATTGGCAATGCCGCTGGCTACCCTACCACCACTACTCCTACGGGCATTCAGGGAGAGTCGGCAGACATTGGAGCATTCCTCTCTGGCAACTACTCGTTCCGCAACCGCTACTTCGTCGATGGCACTTGGCGACTCACCGGTTCATCGCAATTTGGCGAGAACAATCGCTACGGCAATTTCTGGTCGGGCGGTATTGGTTGGAACATCATGAACGAGCCATTCATGCAGTCGGTGAAGAGCATGTTTGATGTCTTCAAGCTGCGTGGTTCTACAGGTTTCACAGGCAAAGTCGCCTTTTCGCCTTTCCAGGCAATGACCATGTATCAGTACTCCAATCGCTACGAATACAAAAATGGCATCGGCGCTGTGCCAATGACCATCGGAAACGTGGATCTCGCTTGGGAACGAACCATGAACTACAACATAGGTATCGACCTCTCTATGTTCAACCGCCGCTTGAACTTCGTGCTTGACGCCTACATCCGCAACACCACCGATCTCTTGCTCAACAAGTCTATGGCGCCATCCACTGGCGTCACATCCGCTATGGGCAACCTTGGCGAGTTGCAGAACAAGGGTATTGAGTTCCAGGTGGACGGTTTCATTTTCCGCAACAGCCAGTTCAATTGGAAATTAGGAACCACCGGCTACCTCAACCGCAACAAGATTACGAAGATAAACCAGGCACTCAAGGAAATGAACGAGCGCAATCAGCAGATGGCAAGCGCATACCTTGAACCATTGGCACAGTATGCCGAAGGCGAAAGCGTCACAGCTCTCAAGCTCGTTCGCTCAGGCGGCATCGACCCTGCCACCGGCAAGGAAGTGTATATCAAGCTTAACGGTGAGCGCACATTCACTTATGACGCTCTCGACAAGGTGCTCATAGGCGACACTCAGCCAGCATACAACGGTACCATCAACACCTCTGTATATTGGAAAGGCTTCTCGCTCTATGCTCTCTTCGACCTCAGAATGGGTGGCTGGATTTACAACACTACTCGCGTCACTAAGGTGGAAGGCTCTGATCCTAAGTACAATGCCGACAAGCGTGTGTTTGACGAGCGCTGGAAAGTGCCTGGCGACATTGCCATATACAAGAACATTGCCGACTCGTCGCGCCCTCGCCAGACCGATCGTTTTGCAGAAAAGGAGAACACACTCAACCTTGGCACTCTCAATCTCAGCTATGAGTTCCAGGAACCAGTCTGCAAGAGACTCCATGTGCGCAACCTTCGTTGCGGCATCAACTTCACCGACATTCTCCGCATCTCAAGCGTGAAAATTGAGCGAGGCACCGACTACCTTTACTCACAGGGATGCGAAATCAATGTTTCTGCCACATTCTAAACCAAGAAGAAAGATGAAGAACAGATTTATACTATATATAATGCTGATGACAATGAGTTTGTCATCATGCGACAGTTTCCTCGACATCACACCCGACGGGCAAGTGAAGCGAGACGAGATGCTGCAGACCACTGAAGGCATTGAGGATGCGCTCTACGGCGTGTATGCTCAGATGCGTCAGTCAGACCTCTACGGCATGTCGCTCAGCGTGTATGGCATTGAGATTCTTGCGCAGAACCTTGATTGCTTTGGCTCTAACATAGTTGACAACCTTGGCACATACAACTGGGAATACTCTGACGTGCTATCATGGTCGGAAGGTGTATGGACAAGCATGTACAACAATATCTCCAACGCCAACTCTGTGCTCGATGCCGAGAAAGTAGCGAACGCAACAGAGTTCCCATTCACTTTCTACAAAGGAGAGGCACTTGCGCTTCGTGCCTTCATGCACTTCGACCTTCTTCGCCTCTACGCTCCGCAATACACGCTCGACACCACAGCAAAAGGCATTCCTTATCAAACAACATTCTCTCTGCATACACCTGATTTTGAGAGCATGACTGACAACTTCAATCATATCCTCCAGGACCTTCTCGATGCAGAGCTGCTCCTTGCCGACGAGGCAGAGCATATTGATGAAATCGGCTTCACCGCCGACCGCCAGATTCACATCAACCTCTATGCCGTCCAGGCAGAGTTGGCACGCGTGTATCTCACTATGGGCAACAAGGACAAGGCTCTTGAGTATGCTCGCAAGGTGATAGAGCACAGTCCGTACACGCTGAAGGAGAAAACCGAGGTGCTCAACGATGTTGCAGGCGTACTGTCAAAGAAAGAATGCATCTTCGGTGTGTATTACTCTGGTTTCTATTCTGATATAAGCAGATTGCTTCAGCAGCAACAGTCCTACTACTCGCTCGATCCTCGTGACGACTTTATGGAAACATACAACACTGAAGCTGATGGACTTGACTATCGTCAGACGGCATACTTCACTGCTGTGGAGACTGGTGGAGAGTTGCATTACCGCTTGTCTAAGTTCACTGATATTTACGAACTTAACAATATGTCTGCCAACCGTCCTACAGATCTTATACTTGGCATAAACCTGATTCGCATTCCAGAGATGTACTACATAGCAGCAGAGTGCTTGCTCGACTCTGACAATGCTCTTGCCACGCAGTACTACAACGCTGTGCGCCAGCATCGCGGCTTGGAGCCACTGGCTGCAGATCGCTCTCTCACGCTCGACCTCATCAATCTTGAGCGATTCAAGGAGTACTTCGGCGAAGGCATCATGTTCTTCAACAACAAGCGCCTAAACCTCCCTCTCACCTCAGCCAATGGCAAGACACGCTACCCTGCATCCAACGACATCTACGTAGTCCCTATTCCTGACTCCGAATTTGCCAATAGATATTAGTACAGTGCTAACGTTCCCGAAAACAATACACATATATGAAATATATACATAGAATCTTATTCGTGATAGCCACAGCATTGCTCTCCTACTCATGCAGCGAAACCGACTACATAACCTATGACAGCAATGCCAACGGCATCTATTTCAATCACGACACGCTCATATTCTCATTCTCTGTCCTGCCAGTCGATTCCGTCACGCACATCATCAACGTGCCAGTCAAGGTGATGGGAACAGTGACTGACCACCCTCGCACGTTTGCCTACAACGTCGAATGCCAGATGCCATCCGACTCGTTGCAGAAACTCGTCTTCGTGCCCGAAAACAAAGATTTCACGTGGGCAGATAATGGTGTGCAATACACTCTTCCCCAAGAGGTTGTCATCCCTGCTGGAAAGACAGAAGGCAACATCCCTGTCACCATCCATCGCTCCAAGCTTGCAGGCGACTATTCCAATGGCTACACCCATTACCGCATCATCATTCGCCTTGCTGCCAACGAGAACTTCACCCCTACCCTCTCCGAGAAGGATCAGTTCCGAGTGCTTCAGTTCGACAATGCCATCGAGCAGCCAGCATGGTACAATGCCTACGGCGACAAAGTATGGTACAAGCCTGAGTTGGGCGAATGGCATCCCTACAAGCTCATCAAGCTCGTTGAATACTTCCACGACGTGAAGAATACGCTGCCTGAGTCATACGCCAAGATGGTTGCTCTCTATGGCGAGAACCTTGAGAACGTCCCATACGGCGACTTCCATGTCTATCGCACTATCTTCCGCAAGTACATCTACTCGCGCATGTATCAGCATTTCAACGACCCTGCCAATCGCGACATGATTCTCTCACTCTATCCCGACTTCATCTTCGACTTCCCTGATCCATTTGCTATTCAGGGTGTCGAATAAACATAAACTCACTCCTCTACGTATATGAAACTTAAAAACATATTGCCTCTCATTGCCATCGCGCTATTAGCAGTGTCTTGCTTGCGCGACGACACCACATCAGCCGATCGTCCTCTGTCAGAGATCACGATCAATCCTGCTACAATTCAAGAGGTCTATAATATCGACAAGAATGAGGTGCTACGCATCTCTCCATCTATTTCCCAAACCAATGCCCAGAAGGACGTGACATACACATGGGAAGTAGATCAGGAAGTGTATTCACACGACAAGGACTTTGAGTACCCAGCCAAGTATCTTGGCAAATACCTCTGTCGTCTCATCGTCGGGAACAGCGATGGCAAGTCTTTCTTTCCATTCACTATCAACGTCAATTCCCCATACGAGGAAGGAATTACCGTGCTCAGTCAGGACGCGCAAGGCAACAGCATGCTGTCGTTCATGCTCACGCCAACCGATCCAACAGTTGAACGACGCTTCATCGTAGGCGACTGTTTCTCTGTGAATAACGAGGACACCCGTTTTGCGTCTCATGCCATAGACATGGTGCAGTCGAGTGGTTCCCTCATCCTTGCTTGTCAGGGTGCTGACGGTTGGCAAAGCAAAGCGCACACAGGTTTCAACGATGATGTTCCTACGCTCTACTACCTCAACGAGAAGACGCTCGTAGCAGAGAACATCCTCACAGTCACAGAATACGATGACTTCAAGCCAACACATCTAATCATCCCATCCACAGGAACATCTGGTGTGGCATATCCCGTACTGTGCGAAAACGGCAGCATATACGAGTTCTCCACCACCGAAGGAGCCATCTCAAAACCAACTAAGCTGCAATCCAATTACGCTCAGACATGCCTCGTCCACGATGATGGCAACAGCGGCTGGTACTTCGATCTCATATTCTGGGACAAAACCGTGGGGGGCTTATGCGAAATCTATAGTGGCTATGGCCCATACTACTGTAGCAAGAAATACCATCTCCTCCGCGATGAATGTAAAGGCGAGGCCAACTACTTCAATGGCAACGACATAGTGAAGATGGTACTTATCGACCTCACCGACAAGCAGAAGCGTACTGAGCGCAGCGAGATGCTCGTTCTG
The DNA here is from genome assembly GCA_045600665.1 of Bacteroidaceae bacterium. Lineage (GTDB taxonomy): Bacteria > Bacteroidota > Bacteroidia > Bacteroidales > Bacteroidaceae > Minthosoma. The sequence goes on along the minus strand of JAZRYI010000085.1, from coordinate 886 downwards.
ACCAAGAACGCTTTCATGACTCGCAAAACCATTCTCGACACAGGTTTCTGGGTGTATGATGCTGAAAATGGCGTCAATGTCCTCTACGACAATGGAGGAACCACCACTGCCTGCATCGGCACGAACATCATCACAGAGAGCACGCCTTGCGTAGCCAACAAGACATACTACTCCCTCCTCTTCGGCAAGGGCAATAAAGTCATGCGCTGGAACTACACCACTCAGCAAACCCTCGACAAGGCCGACGTGCTTCAAACCTTCGGCTCTTCCTCTGCCATCGTCACCGACCTCGTCATCAGCCGAGATCATAAAACCACATACGTTGCATTCTACGAGCCAACACAGCCAGATCTCAACGGCAGCGTCTATGTGATTGACACCGACACAGGCGAGATTCTTGAGCGACACAACAATATCTCATACCGTCCCGTACGAATGATTTACAAACAGAAATAAACACAAATAAAGGCAGGTTACTACAACCTGCCTTTTCTTTTCTTTACTAATTAATGTTTAACACATCCCACGGAGGCACAGAGCCACAGAGTTTTCCACAGAGATTTTGCCATGCGGACAGTGGGAGATAACAGAGTGTCGCAAGCGACATTACTGACCCTCACCGAATGGTCTCTGTGAGCTCCAAACGCAGGAGGCGTTCCTCTGTGGCAAACATCAGAAATGCTCTGTGCCTCTGTGCCTCTGTGGGATTTATTAAACATTAATTAACGTGAGTTCGATGAATTGTTTTCATGCCTTCGGCCAATTAGAAAAACCAAAAAAAACAAAAGAAAACAAAAGGAAAACCATAATGTTTTTTCTTGTTTTTGTTCTGTTTATCAAAGGTTTTTCTTAACATGGCGGTTCTTTGCGAGCAAAGCGCTTCGCG
>JAZRYI010000084.1:0-46859 GCA_045600665.1 Bacteroidaceae bacterium | reverse complement strand
CAAAGAAATTTAACCAGCAAAACAAATGATTTTTTACGATTTACTTGCACCAACAGATTATTTTTGATAACTTTGAAACCACATCAGAAGTGGTGCACTTTTCAATTAGAAAGTGGTGCACTTTTGGATTAGATTATACAGTTATATACCTCTGCAATTCAATGTCTGCCTAAGATGTCTTTCCATAAAATGTCGTAATGTCGGTTTTGAAAGCGAATCACGCTTCCGATGAAATGGAAAAACATTTCTTCAAGTAGAGCCTCATCACAAAAAAGCAAGTAAGTTAGTTCAATTCCGTGCGTGTTGAGGTAATGGCTAATATCCTCATTGTTCAGATGCACCTCAGTACGAAACAATCGCTTAGGGTTGCCGTAATGGTCTAAGATGTACCGCTTACCTGAGACGTTCCGAATCTCTGCCTCCTTGTCGTATGAGATAACAGTTATACCTTTTGATTTATCACGAATAGCATTGCGTTGCTTTATGTTTAGCGTCATGTATTTGTCCTTGTTGAGGCTACCGCTTATTGTTCTGCACAATTCGGGTCTATCCTCATCACGGTCAATCACCTTCTTTCCGTTAAGGATGGTTGTGATACTCTTGTTTTTGATGTACCGCCACACTGCCTTGCTAACGTTGAAAGGTGTATCAAGGCAGAGGTCTAACTTAGTAATGTTGTGCAACTCCAAGCCTAATGTTGAGGCTATGTAGTCAAGGAAGAAAAATCTATCACAATACAATGTCTCATTGTTGAGGCTTATCCATACCTTGCAAGAGCCATCTATGTGTGTATTACTTTCTTCGTTGCCATTATTCAGATTGAACTTTAGTTGTCCGAACTCGTAAGGCTCACCATCAGCATCTATCACGATAATGTTGTAGATGTTGTTGTAATACCTGCCATCAACACGCTGTAAGATGTATTCGTATGGTGAATAAGAGTCCCCCATCCCTAAATCTTTGAGTTGTTCGTAATGGTATGGTTTCGCAACTGAGAAGCATATTTGTAATGCGTCTATTTGAATAGGTCTTTTACATACTCGTTTCATTTCTTGATTGGTTTGAACTCTTGTTATTTTTCTCTAATGGCTTATTCGGAATTGTTGACCAATAAGCCTTCATACTATTGCTTATAGCCTCCTTATGGCTATCGCTCATTGTGCGACCACGTAGTTTCTGACTAATTCTAGATTTGGTCGCATCGTCTAATTGTCGATACTGTCTCATTATTCTTATTACTTTTATATATAAATATTAGTAAGGTTGGTAAAAGTATCAAGAATAGTAGAATATTTTTCGTTCAAATAGTTTTTTTTCAAGAAATTTAAAACCGTTGCGTTGAACCTACTATATAAAAAAGGTAAGTATCAGCGTGAAGATACCTACCTTTAGTCTTTAAATCAATCAGTTGATTATACAAGGTGTGTGTGTTAACGTGTCACTAATACAGGGAAAATATATTATTTTTGAAATGAAACATTGACAAATCCATAAGAAATTGATAGATTATAAACAAAAAAACATTATCTTTGCATCACAAAAATATAATAAAAAACGTGAGAGGTCACATTCCCTATTGATAAGTAAATACTAATTCTTTAGGGTTTGGTATAACCTTCCTTAGTTCCCAAATGCGTTCTAAGTCTTCCATAAACTGGTTCGAGAAAAGAACGGTCGAGGGTACTGAAACGGAGGAAGGTTACACTTTCCTCCGTTTTTTTATTAAACTCTCTAACCTATTCCCCTAACCGTTTTAACTATACCCAAAAACAACATGAAAACAAGGAAACTAACTCTTGCTCTTATTGCCTTTTTCTGCATGATGGCAGCATCGCAGAATGCAGATGCACAGGTATCGTTTGGCAACGCCAGCAAGTTCAATGACAACTGGCTTTTTGTGCTTCAAGACGATTCACTCTTTTCACGCACCAATGCCGACGACAGCAAGTGGCAGCGCCGCACGTTGCCTCATGATTGGTCTATCGAAGGTCAGCTCTCGCCAACTCTCGCCAGCTGCACAGGCTATCTCCCTGGTGGCATAGGCTGGTATCGCAAGCACTTCACAATGGGCTCGGCAGAATTGAACAGTGAGGAACGCGCTCTTAAGTTCATCTACTTCGAAGGCGTGTATAATCGCAGCGAGGTTTATCTAAATGGTCATCTGCTTGGCAAGCGTCCAAGTGGCTACGCTTCGTTCATGTACGAAATGACGCCTTACCTGAAAGAAGGTGAGAACGTGCTTGCCGTTCGTGTGGATCATAGTCGTTATGCCGATTCTCGCTGGTACACAGGTAGCGGCATCTATCGCGACGTGTGGATGGTGGAGTCGCCTAAGTGCCATCTTGCTCAGTGGGGCACAGGCTATAAGGCATTGAAGATAAGCAAGGGTAGCGCGGCTGTTCAGGTTGACGTTCAGGTAGATAACGCAGATGCCGCAAAGGGTAGCCTTGCTGTGAAGGTAGAGATGCTTTCTGCCGATGGCAAGGTTGTGGCTAAAGGCCAGAGTGCCGTGACAGCAAATAAGAGCATCGCCACAATGAAGCTCAATTTGGCTAATCCTCACTTGTGGAACCTTGACGATCCTTATTTGTACGAGATACGCACTTCGCTTGTTGAAGGCGGCAAGGTGATTGATGGCAATGAGATGAAGGCAGGTCTCCGCACTCTTCAGTTCACTCCAAACCATGGCTTTGCCCTCAATGGCAAGAATATGAAGGTGAAGGGCGTGTGCCTCCACCACGATGCAGGTGTGCTGGGTGCTGTAGTGCCAGAGCAGGTGTGGGAGCGCCGACTCATCAAGCTCAAGGAGATAGGCGTGAATGCTATTCGCTGTGCTCACAACCCTCAGTCTCCTGTGCTCTACGACCTCTGCGACCGTCTTGGTCTGATGATGATGGATGAGGCAAGCGACGAATGGGAGTTCCCTAAGCGCAAGTGGGTTGAAGGATGGAACGTAGGCACTCCAAGCTATGATGGCACTTTCGACTTTTTTGAGGAGTGGATTGACCGTGACGTGACTGACATGGTTCGCCGCGACCGCAATCACCCTTCCATCATCCTTTGGAGCATTGGCAATGAGGTTGATTACCCTAACGACCCATACTCTCACCCTGTGCTCGATGGCGGCAATGCTGTGATCAATCAGCCTATGTTTGGCGGCTATGACCCAAAGCGTCCTAATGCTGAACGTATAGGCAAGATAGCAAAGCGTCTGGCTGCTTGTGTGCGCAAGGTGGATGACTCTCGCCCTGTGACTGGCGCATTGGCTGGCGTTGTGATGAGTAATCAGACAGAATACCCTGAAGCAGTTGATGTTGTTGGATATAACTACACAGAGAATCGCTACGACGAAGACCATAAAACTTATCCAAAGCGTGTCATCTACGGTTCGGAAAATGGTGTAGGCTACGACGCATGGTGTGCAGTTCGCGACAAGGACTTCATCTTCGGTCAGTTCATTTGGACAGGCACAGACTACCTCGGCGAGTCAGGTCGCTGGCCTTCACGAGGTCTGAACACCGGCTTGCTCGACTTCGGCAGCTTTGCCAAGCCTCGCGGTCACTTCCGTGCTTCGCTCTGGTGTACTGAACCTGTGTGCTACATTGGCACTTACCCTGCCACAGCTCGTCGTGGTCGCAATGGTGGCGAAGGCACAATCCCTGTTTCTGCTGAAGCGCTTGACACTTGGAACTACGAAATCGGTCAGCTCATCCGCGTGGTTTGCTACACAAATTCTCCTCAGGCACGCCTCACACTCAACGGCAAGACCGTAGGCGAAGCAAAGGCAAAAGATCCAAAGAACGGAATCATTTACTGGGACATTCCATACTCTGAAGGCACTCTCACCGCCATCGGCATGAGCAGCGATGGCAAAGACGAGGCATCATACGCCATCCACAGCAACTTGCGCCCTTGCAGCATACGTGCTCGCTTTGACAATCAGCGCATTGACGGCTCAGACGCAACTATTGCTAATGCTAAAGCCACAGACATAAACCACCTTCTCATCGAAGTGGTTGACGACAATGGCAATGTGGTTCGCCTTGCCGACAACAACATCACTTGCCGCATCGAAGGACCTGCTCGCCTCCTCGGTCTCGAAGGTTCTGACAATACTGACATGGGCAACTATCGCGACAATCAGCAGCGTGTCTATAACGGCCGCCTCCTTGCTTACATCGCCAACCAGTCTCGTCCAGGCAAAGTGACCATCCATCTCTCTTCGCCATTGCTCAAAGGCTGCGATGTGACATACGAAGTGAATGGTAAATAAAAGCATCTCTCCCCATAGAGCATAAAAACGATAACGCCCCTCAGCATTGCTTGAGGGGCGTTAATTTGTTATAGGCATTTCTGGAATGACTCACATACAGCCATTTATTTGCATGTTCCATATCCACACGATGTGAATACTTTTATTCGCACGGTATGAATGCCAGTATCCACACGGTGCGAATACTGGTATTCTCTTAGTATGAATAGCCGTATTCACTGATGAGCTATTTCTGAATATCATAACAGCACTGAAAACGTTGCTATATATGCCACTAAATTGACGCACAGCCAAGAATTTATCGAAACACTCGTCACTCATCACACTCGCCACCACTCATCACACCGATAATGTGCAGAATTTCAGTATAATAACATACGTCTGTGACGAGTGACGAGTGTTTTGATTTTCTTTTTATGCACAAACTCTTCACTCTTCATTAGTTGGAGGTAAGTAAATGAATTATAGTGTATTGAGTGGGTGAAGAGTGCTTTCTAACTCTTCACCACTCTTCATCACTCTTCACCCACTCTTCACCCACATAATGCACGTATTATCAGATGATTACAACCCTCTGATGAAGAGTGAAGAGTGTTTTTTATCTTTGGTGATAATTTCAGGTACACCTACGTACCGTAAGTCATTATCTTTTGAGACTCTGAATGTACGCTTCATAAGTGGCAGATTGACGAAATTTTTCGACAAACTCTCACATCAAGAAGACAAATATGCACAATTGTATTAAAAACTGAATATTATTTGTTGGGATGGGAAATTATGACTAAATTTGCACAAAATACATTGAAATGAAGTATTCGATAATAATTCCTGTGTATAATCGCCCTGATGAGGCTGACGAACTGCTGGCAAGTCTTGTGAAGCAGACGGTGAAGGACTTTGAGGTGGTGATAGTGGAGGATGGAAGCGTGAAGCCGTGCAAGGATGTGGCGGAGAAGTACGCTGACATGCTCGATGTGAAGTATTTCGTGAAGGAGAATGGCGGCCCTGGTCCTGCGCGTAATTATGGCGTGGAGAGGGCTCAGGGAGAGTATGTGCTTATTCTGGATAGCGACTGCGTGATTCCTGAGGGGTATCTGAAAGCGATTGAAGATGAGTTGGCAGAGAATCCTTGTGATGCGTTCGGCGGTCCTGATGCTTCTCACCCAGACTTCACTCCGATGCAGAAGGCTATCAGCTATTCGATGACGTCTTTCTTCACTACTGGCGGCATCAGAGGCGGAAAGAAGAAGGGAGCGATGGATAAGTTCTATCCTCGCTCGTTCAATATGGGCATGAAACGCTCGGTGTATAACGAACTGGGCGGTTTTGCAAAGATGCGATTTGGCGAAGACATCGACTTCTCGTATCGCATAGTTGAGGCTAAGCATTCGTGCCGCCTGTTCCCTGAGGCATGGGTGTGGCACAAGCGCAGAACGGACTTGGGCAAGTTCTTCAAGCAGGTGTTCAATTCGGGCATCGCTCGCATCAACCTTGAGAAGCGTCACCCAGGCACGATGAAGCTTGTGCACATGTTGCCTATGGTGTTCACCGTGGGAGTGTTGTTCTTGCTGCTTCTGTTCATGTGCGGAGTGGGAATGATGGGGCTGTCGCCTTGGCTGCATGAGATGGGTATGAATGGTGAGGTTGGCATGACTCAGGGCGTGGGCTTCTGCCTATGCTGTGTTTCGATGTTGCCGATATTGTTCTATAGTGTCCTGCTGTTTGTGGATTCAACAATAAAGAACATGAGTGTGAAAGTGGGATTGCTGTCTGTGCCCGCAGCTTTTGTGCAGCTGATGGGATATGGATTCGGCTTCATCAAGGCATGGTGGCTGAGATGCGTGCAGGGAAAAGATGAGTTCACAGCTTTTGAAAAGAATTTCTATGATTAGCGAACATTTTCATAAGACCATCCACCACCTTTCGGAAGAGGATCGTCCGCGTGAGAAGCTTATGGCTAAAGGCGTGGAGGCTCTCACAAATGCAGAATTGTTTGCAATCCTGATAGGTGGAGGCACGAGAAAGAAGACCGCTGTTGAGCTGATGCAAGACATTCTGAATGATTGCGACAACAGACTTTACAACCTGAACCGTTTGACGCTGCAAGACCTCATGGCATACAACGGAATAGGCGAGGCAAAGGCATTGACCATCATTGCTGCTGCTGAGGTGGGCAGGCGCCGTGCGATAGAGAAGGCTGATGAGATTGCCAGGTTTGATAGTGGCAAGGTTGTGTTTGACTACATGCAGCCGCGAATCCAGGATCTGAATCATGAAGAGAGCTGGGTCATACTGCTCAACAACAATGCAAAACTCATTCATTGTGCTCATCTCAGCAAGGGTGGACTGACAGAAACAGCAGTGGATGTCAGGATACTGCTGAAACAGGCTTTGCTGCACGATTCCACATGCTTCATCTTGGTGCATAATCACCCAAGCGGAAATATGCGCCCAAGCAATGAAGACAACCGACTGACGGAGAGGGTGAAGAGGGCGGCAGAGGTGATGAACATAAGAATGCTTGACCATGTGATAGTGGGCGATAGCGATTATTATAGTTACGCAGAAAACGGAAAAATATAAAGACTTGATATGACTAAATACGAAATAGAAGAAAAGACGGTCGAGATGCTGAAGACCGTGTTCGACCCTGAGATTCCTGTGAATGTGTGGGATCTTGGCATGATTTACAAGATTGATGTGGTAGAAAACGAAAACGTTAACGATAACGAAAACAATCAATTCGACATCAATATCGATATGACGTTCACAGCTCCAAACTGTCCAGCGGCAGACTTCATCCTGGAGGACATCCAGCAGAAATTAGAGAGCATCCACGACGTGAAGAACGTGAATGTGGAGGTTGTCTTCGAGCCAGAATGGACAAAAGACATGATGAGCGAAGAGGCAAAATTGGATTTAGGGTTTATGTAATCCCCTGAAGGGGGTATTTCTATGATATACTTTATTAGTGATGCCCATTTGGGCAGCAGGGCAATAGAGCATAAGCGCACTCAGGAGCGTCGCCTCGTCAATTTTCTTGACAAAATCAAGGATAAGGCGGAGGCGGTGTATTTGCTGGGCGATATGTTCGACTTCTGGTTTGAGTATAAGGAAGTGGTGCCGAAAGGCTATACGCGTTTCCTTGGAAAACTGAGCGAGTTGACGGACAATGGTGTGGAGGTGCACTACTTCACGGGCAATCACGACATGTGGATGGACGATTATTTGGTGAAGGAGTGTGGAGTGATTCTGCATCGCGAGCCATGCACGTGCGAGATTGACGACAAGGTGTTCTATCTTGCTCATGGCGATGGTCTTGACTATCGCGATAGAGAGTGGAAGACTGCGCTGATGTTCAAGTGCTTCCACAGCAAGACCTTGCAGCGAATGGCAAAGTGGATTCACCCGCATTGGTTCATGAACTTCGGCTTGAACTGGGCTAAGCATAGCAGGATGAAGCGCAAGAATGGTGAGCTCACAGGCAAAGGGGCGGACTTTGAGAATGCCACAAAGCTTGTGGGATATGAGAGTGCGCCCGACAATGGTGAAGAGCCATACCAGGGCGAGGACAAGGAAGGGCTCGTTCTCTATGCCAAGGACTATCTGAAGGATCATCCTGAGGTGAACTTCTTCCTCTTTGGGCATCGCCACATTGAGCTCGACCTCATGCTTTCACGCAATACGCGCCTCATGTTGCTGGGCGAATGGATGACGCTGTTCACATACGCTGTGTGGGATGGAGAGCATCTGTTCCAAGAAAATTTTATTGAAGGAGAAACGGAGCCGTAGTCATCAGAGTGAACGTAAACTATCATTATAAGTGTAAAATCAAATTTACAAATTATGAGTACAACAGAACAAACTTTGCAGATGATATTCGGAAGCCCTATAATGATTGTGGTTTCCATTTTCGCCCTGATTATTGGTATTGCTTTGCTTTTTCTTATTTACAAAATGGCAAAGGAGCGCAATCGAGAGGCAATAATATGGGTAATTATTGCTTTCTTTGTCAATCCTTTGTTAGCAATCATTCTTTTGCTGATATTAGGCAAGAAGGAATAATCTAAGCAATACAGCAGAATAAAAAGTGAATAAATAGTGTAAAAGCGTGTGCTTTGTGAATAAAAATGCATAATGTGTAGCAAAAAGTTGCATATTATGCATTTTGTATTTAATAAATATTGTAACTTTGCATCCGTTTTGTGAATATTTATTCATCATTAAATTTGTATGACAACGAGACAGTCGAGACTTGACATAATAAAAGGATTAATCCAAACCAAGGATATTAGCAATCAAGAAGAATTGCAGACGGAGCTGGCTAAGCTTGGGCACAACATGGCACAGGCAACTCTCTCACGCGACTTGAAGCTGCTGAAAGTGGTGAAAGGAATAACGCCGAGGGGCAAGTCTGCATACATGCTGCCTGAGAATCCTTACTACCGCAGAGTGAGGGAGCACAGAGAAGAAGGCACGGCGGTGAGGAATGGCTTCATGTCGATAAGAATTTCAGGACAGTTGGCAGTGATAAAGACTCGACCAGGTTATGCCAATGGACTCGCAGCCGACATTGACAGCGCAAAGTTCAGTGAGGTGATAGGCACAATAGCTGGCGATGACACCATCTTCATTGCTCTGGAAGAGGGATTCAACAAGGAAATATTAGAAGCAAACTTAAGAACAATCGTACCGGTGTATCCGGGCAGTCACTTATAAAAAATGGAATACGAAGACGGAATAAAGGTAATAGTAGCAGACTCAAGTCACGAGAGGTATGTTGACTTGATTCTCGACACAATACGTGAGGCAGCAAAGAAGCGTGGCACAGGTATTGCAGAGCGCACTCATGATTATGTGGCTACAAAAATGAAAGAAGGCAAGGCTGTATTGGCCCTCGACCCAAGCGAGCAGACAGAGCTCGGCGACAAGTTCGTAGGATTCAGCTATATCGAGACATGGGGCAATAAGGCGTATGTCACGACATCTGGTCTGATTGTTCATCCCGACTATCAGGGACGCAACATTGCCAAGCGCATCAAGGATCACACTTTCACCCTTGCTCGTGTGCGTTGGCCTCACGCTAAGGTGTTCTCGCTTACAAGTGGCGACGCGGTGATGAAGATGAACACTCAGCTCGGATATGTGCCAGTTAGCTTCAACCAGCTCACCGACGATGAGGCATTCTGGCGTGGTTGCCAGGGATGCATCAACTACCCAATACTTCAGATGAAAGAGCGCAAGTTCTGCATCTGCACTGGCATGCTTTATGACCCAGAGAAGCATAAGGGCGAGCCATTCGAGGTATATGCTGAAATCATCAAGGAGATGGTGAAGCGTCATTTGGATAATAATTAAAACACATTATATATTTATGGAACAGAAGAAAAAAGTTGTCGTTGCTTTCTCAGGCGGTCTCGACACATCTTACACAGTAATGTATCTCGCTAAGGAAAAGGGATACGAAGTATATGCTGCATGCGCAAACACAGGCGGTTTCTCTGCCGAGCAGCTCAAGACAAACGAAGAAAATGCTTACAAGCTTGGCGCTACTAAGTACGTCACTCTCGACGTGACTCAGGAGTACTATGCTAAGTCGCTCAAATATATGGTTTACGGCAATGTGCTCCGTAACAACTGCTACCCAATCTCTGTGTCTTCAGAGCGTATCTTCCAGGCACTTGCTATTGCTCGCTATGCTAAGGAGATCGGTGCTTCTGCAATCGCTCACGGTTCGACAGGTGCTGGCAACGATCAGATTCGTTTCGACATGACATTCCTTGTGATGGCTCCAGGTGTTGAGATCATCACTCTCACTCGCGATGGCAACCTCAGCCGTCAGGAAGAAATCGACTACCTCAACGCAAACGGTTTTGCTGCAGACTTTGCTAAGCTCAAGTATTCTTACAATGTGGGCATCTGGGGAACATCAATCTGTGGCGGAGAGATTCTCGACTCAACTCAGGGTCTTCCAGAGTCTGCTTACCTCAAGCACCCAGTTAAGGAAGGTCCAGAAATCTTGAAGCTTGGTTTTGAGAAGGGTGAGCTCTGCTCAGTGAACGGCAAGAAGTATGAGGATAAGATTGAGGCTATTCAGGCAGTTGAGGAGATTGGTGCAGCATACGGCATCGGTCGTGATTGCCACGTTGGTGACACAATCATCGGTATTAAGGGACGTGTAGGTTTCGAGGCGGCTGCTCCAATGCTCATCATCGGTGCTCACCGTTTCTTGGAGAAATATACTCTCTCTAAGTGGCAGCAGTACTGGAAGGATCAGGTTGCTAACTGGTATGGCATGTTCCTCCATGAGTCGCAGTACCTTGAGCCAGTGATGGCTGACATCGAGGCTATGCTTGCTTCTTCACAGCGTAATGTGACAGGTGAGGTTACTCTCGAGCTTCGTCCTCTCGGCTTCCAGACAGTAGGTGTTGACTCGCCAAACGACCTTGTTAAGAATAAGCTTGGTGAGTATGGTGAGACAGCTAAGGCATGGTCAAGTGAGGATGCAAAGGGCTTCATCAAGGTGACTTCAACAGCTCTCCGTGCTTATTATTTGGCTCATCCAGAGGAGGAGAGATAAATCTTTTTGGGTGCGCAAGCGCCAATTAGGAAAACAAAAGAAAACATGTGAAAACAAAAGAAAACAATATTTGTTGATATATGTATTTATTTGCCAGAAAACAAATAGAGCCAATTCTTGCAGATAAACTAAAGAAGTATGTTTATGGCATTGTTGGTTGCTGCCAAGCTGTACATCAAGAACAAGGTCCAGAACTTACAGAATATGTATATCAAGAATCTCTTGCTATTGCATTGGAACAAGCAAGTATCCCATTCATAAAAGAATATTGGTTTCATCCTAAGTTTAGAGGAATAGAACTAAAAACTAAAATGCGAGTAGATTTTTTCTGCAATGACAAAGTTTTTGTAGAATGTAAAGCTATAGAAAAGATTGGTGTGCATGAACGTTTACAATTATGGGCATACATGCGTGCTGCTAATATACGAATAGGCATTCTTTACAATTTTCTACCCGTTTTAGATGAATGTGAAAAATACTATTTCGATCCATCAGACAACAGCATAGGTGTCTTCTAAGAAATAATTGTAGTGTATTCTGAAAAATATTGTTTTCTTTTGTTTTCACATGTTTTCTTTTGTTTTTTTAATTGGCGCTTGCGCATAAAACAACAATAGATTATGATTAAAGTAGGTATATTAGGTGCCGCAGGCTACACTGGAGGAGAGTTGATAAGAATACTCCTCAACCACCCAGAGGTGGAGATTGTATTCGCTAACTCTGAGAGTAATGCTGGCAATAAAGTATATGATGTACACGAAGGCTTGATGGGCGACACAGAAATGGAGTTCTCTTCCGAGATGCCATTTGACAAGGTCGATGTGCTCTTCTTCTGCTTTGGCCATGGCAAGAGCGAGGCGTTCCTCAAGGAACACTCTATCCCTGCGAACGTGAAGATTATCGACCTCGCACAAGACTTCCGCATCAAAGGAGAGCACGACTATGTGTATGGTCTTCCTGAGATTCACAGAGAAGAGATCGCCAAGTGTCAGCACCTCGCTAACCCAGGCTGTTTCGCCACCTGCATTCAGGAAGGACTCCTTCCGCTTGCAAAGGCAGGACTTCTCACTAACGACATCGCTGTCAATGCCATCACAGGTTCGACTGGCGCTGGTCAGAAACCAGGTGCGACAACTCATTTCTCTTGGCGCAACAACAACTTCTCGACATACAAGCTCTTTACTCATCAGCATCTTCACGAGATATGCCAGACGCTCAACGAACTGAAGCCAACTGAGGCACCACACGTTGTTGACACTCTCGACGAAGGCTTTGAAGCAGAGGGAATCACTGTTGACTTCATCCCTTACCGTGGTGACTTCGCTCGTGGCATCTTCTGCACAGAGACAATAAAGCTCGACAAGGCTGTGCCAGCAGAGGAGATTGTTGCTCTCTACAAGGATTTCTTCAAGGATGCTGCCTTCACTCATTACTCTGACAAGGCAATAGACCTCAAGCAGGTGGTGAACACAAACAAGGCACTCGTCCATGTGGATGTGTTCGGCAAGAAGGTAGTGGTCACTTCTATGATCGACAACCTCCTCAAGGGTGCCGTTGGTCAGGCTGTACAAAATATGAACATCATGTTCGGCATTGATGAAAGAGCCGGACTTAACTTAAAAGCAAGTGCATTCTAAAATGAACTTATTCGACGTATATCCACTATTTGACATAGCAATCGACAAAGGTCAAGGTTGTAAGGTGTGGGACGATAAAGGTCAGGAGTATCTCGACCTCTATGGCGGTCATGCAGTAATCTCAGTTGGTCACGCTCATCCACACTATGTAGAAGCTATCAGCAAGCAAGTCGCTAAGCTTGGCTTCTACTCAAACTCAGTACAGAACCCACTCCAGAAGGAGCTCGCTAAGCGTCTTGGCAAGGCATGCGGCTATGAGGACTATCAGCTCTTCCTCATCAACTCAGGTGCAGAAGCAAACGAGAACGCAATGAAGCTCGCTTCCTTCTACAACGGACGCACTCGCATCCTTTCTGCGGAGAAGGCATTCCACGGACGCACATCACTCGCAGTTGAGGCTACTGCAAATCCAAAGATTATCGCACCAATCAACGCTAATGCTCACGTCACTTACCTTCCTCTCAATGATCTTCCTGCATGGAAAGCAGAGATTGAGAAGGGAGATGTATGTGCAGTCATCATCGAGTGCATTCAGGGAGTAGGCGGTATCCGCATGGTTGAAGCAGAGTTCCTTCAGGGCATCCGTGCTCTCTGCAACGAGTACAACACAGTGCTTATTTGCGACGAAATTCAGTGTGGCTACGGTCGCTCTGGCAAGTTCTTCGCTCACCAGCACCTTGGAGTAAAGCCCGACATGATCACAGTTGCTAAGGGTATCTGCAATGGATTCCCTATGGGTGGAGTGCTCATCTCTCCTAAGTTCACCCCAATCTATGGTCAGCTCGGCACTACATTCGGCGGCAACCACCTTGGATGTGCAGGCGCACTTGCAGTGCTCGATATCATCGAGAATGAGAAACTCGTTGAGAATGTTGCTACAGTAGGCAAATACCTTATCGACACATTGACTGCGGAGATGAAAGCAGGTAACCTTCCTCACGTAATTGATGTTCGCGGTCAGGGCCTCATGATAGGTATTGAACTTGACATTCCATACAAGGAGCCACGTACTCGTCTTATCAAGGAGCAGTATTGCTTCACAGGATGCAGCGGCACTAATGTGATTCGTTTGCTTCCTCCGCTTTGTCTCTCATTGGAACAGGCCGAAGACTTCATCGCTCGCTTCAAGGCTGTTCTGTAATGAATTAACACATACATATAAAAAAAGGCTTGCACTCATCATGCAAGCCTTTTTTATATGCTACCGTTCGTTAACGGTCACATTAACGAAAACTATTTCACACTGACCGTCAAGCTCTTCAGATCCTTCTTGTCAGAGCTTGTGCCATACAGAACCTCATACTTGCCACTCATTGTGTGCATAGTATTGGTGTTCTCGTCGAAGCATTCGAACGATTCCTTGTCAAGTTCAATCTCTGCATTCTTGGTTTCTCCCGCTTTCACACTGACGCGCTGATAACCCTTCAAGCTCAAGCGTGGTCCATTAGAATCATCCACGCGACGCAAATACACCTGCACCACTTCTGTGCCTTCACGCTTGCCTGTGTTTGTCACTGGGATTGTAATCTTGATCTTGTCATTCTTCTTGTCTTTCGACAAGCTATTCTGGCTTGCTTTTGCTTCGCCAATATTGAAAGTGGTGTAGCTCAAGCCATATCCGAAGCAGAACAATGGGTCTTCTGTCATGTAGCGGTATGTGCGTCCCTTCATTGAATAGTCCTTGAAGTCAGGCAACTGCTTCACGTTCTTGTAGAATGTAACTGGAAGTTTGCCCGAAGGGTTATAATCACCAAAGAGAACATCGGCAATAGCCTTGCCGCCTTCCTCGCCTGGGTACCAAGCCTGAAGAATAGCGTCGCACGACTCTGTCTCTGGCACAAGTGCCATGGCAGAGCCTGAGAAGTTTACGAAAACAACCTTCTTGCCTGCCTCGTGCAATTTCTGCAAGAACAGTCTCTGAACCTTTGGCAATTCAATGTCTGTGCGGTCGCCACCAGCGAAACCTTCAAGGGTAACTGGCATTTCCTCGCCCTCAAGACCTGCAGAGATGCCGCCAGCGAAGATAACAGTCTCAATGCCGTTGAGCTGAGCAATCAAAGCATCGTAATCTACATCATTCTCTACGCCGAGGTCAACTTTCATGTTTGCATTGTAAGTCTCGATGTGAGAGAAGCGAATCTCGATCTTATACTCCTTGCCTGCTTCTACATCAAAGAAATTGCGAGTGTCGGTAGTGCGCCATGTTTTGTGGTGAACCATCGACTTGCCATTGACAAGCACTTCGAAATCACTGACAGATTCCACGTCGAGCAGCACGTTTCCACTCTTCTTTGGACGGAACACTGTTTCATAGATAGCAGAGAAACCTGTGAGATTCACGCCTGGAGCAAACTGGTGGTTGCCAAAAGTAGTCTCGTTGATAGGGCGAACGCATTGCTTTGTAGCAACAGGCTTGCCTTCCCATGTGCGATTGTTCCAGAATGTGCCCTTGAATCCTTTCTTGCCATCAATTGAGCATTGGTCATAGAATGATGTCAGCACCTTGTCATTCACAAGACCGCAACCGCTGAATGATGTTACCTTGCCCTTGCCCACCTTTGCCTGAATGCCAGCAAGGAGAGAAGTTGTCTTGTTTGGAGTGCCATTGTAGTTGCCCCACATCAGCACTTCGTCGTTGTAGTTAGGGCCAATCACAGCAACCTTGCCCCCCTTGGCGAGAGGAAGCACGCTATTGCGGTTCTGCAGCAGAGTCATTGTTTGACGAGCCATGTCGAGAGCTGTTGCTCTGTGTTCCTTGCTGTCGAGAATCTCAGGACCAAGCTTTGACCATTCTACGATAGATGGATCGTCCATCTCGCCAAGTTCAAAGCGGCCTTCCATCAATCGGATGACGTGCTTGTCCACTTCTTCCTCAGTGATGAG
This sequence comes from Bacteroidaceae bacterium, assembly GCA_045600665.1. GTDB lineage: Bacteria > Bacteroidota > Bacteroidia > Bacteroidales > Bacteroidaceae > Minthosoma. The sequence goes on along the minus strand of JAZRYI010000084.1, from coordinate 31,486 downwards.
TCCCATCTTCACAGCTTCAGGTAGGCTCTTGTACATATAATTATAACCGCACTCTACGTCAGTGCCAGCCAATGCACCCTTTGCAGCAGCGTGGCGAGGAGTAGATGAGGTCTTGTGAGTGTCCCAGAAGTCAGTTATGGCACTGCAGTCTGACACAACCATATACTTGAATCCCCACTCATCGCGAAGAATCTGCTGAAGCAAGCGACTGTTGCCGCAGCATGGCTCATCGTCCCAGCGCTGGTAAGCACACATGACTTCTCTCACATCGCCTTTCTGCACAGTTGCTTTGAAAGCAGGAAGATATGTCTCCCAAAGGTCGCGAGGAGTCACATCGTTGATGTTATCGACGTGGCGTGAGCTTTCAGGACCGCTATGCACAGCAAAGTGCTTGGCGCAAGCATATAGTTTCCTGTACTTTGTGTCGCTTGGTCCTTGCAATCCTTTCACCACTTGCACTCCGAGTCGAGAAGTGAGATAAGGATCCTCACCGTATGTTTCCTGACCGCGCCCCCATCGAGGGTCGCGGAAGATGTTCACGTTTGGAGTCCATACAGAAAGGCTATGGAAGCGCTGGTCCTCGTGTCCATCCTTCATCCATTGGTTGTAGGCGGCACGTCCTTCGTCGCTCACCTGTGTGAACACATTGAATATAAGATCATCGTTGAAACTGGCAGCCATGCCTATTGGTTCTGGATAGACAGTCACGTTGCCCATGTTTGCAATGCCATGCAAAGCCTCGCTCCACCAGTTGAATTTCTTTATGCCCAATCGAGGCACCGCCTCAGAGATGTCGAGCATCACAGTTGCTTTTTCTTCAAGCGTCATGCGTTTCACTATGTCACATGCTCTCTCGTGAGGCGACAGCGAGGCATCCTGATATGGATAGTTCTGCGCAAAGCCTGCAGAGGCAAAGGCTAATGCGGCTAAAAATAAAGATACCTTTTTCATAGGTTAGTAGTTGCGTTTTATTAAGTTCGAAAATTCTTTGAATACAAAGTTACGACATTCTGCTTGTTCTGCAAAATAATAAAAGGAGAGAATACAAAAAAAGTTTAGGTGTAGCCGTGTGCCACACCTAAACTACATAAGTTAAACCTAATTTATTATTAAATTAGCCGAATATATTAATTAATTACCTTAGTTTCCTTCAGTAAGCGGGAGTCCTGCGGATTAATATCCTGGGTTCTGGTAAGCAGCCTTCTCCTCTTCTGTCATCTGGAGAGCATCAAGCATGCCCTGTGGGATTGGACGGAGGTAATAGTGCTTCTTGATGTCACGCTTCACTTCCTTTGGAGAACGGCCATTTGCGTCGCTGATGTGGTAAACGCCTGCCAGCTTCTCCCAAGTCTGAGTGCGAGCGAGGTCGAACCAGCGGTAACCCTCACCCCAGTACTCGCGAAGACGCTCGTCAAGGATGTACTCAATAGTGATTGTAGAAGGAGTAGCAGCCTTGAGCTCCTCGCTGTAGTCCTTAGATACTGTGAGCTTGTCGTAGCCAGTGTTGCTGCAAAGATATGTGTAGTCGTTGAAGTTTGTCTTCCACTTGCCTGCGCGACCACGGATCACGTTGATGTAGTTGCGAGCCTCTGTGTTCTTGTTGAGCTTCACTGCTGCCTCAGCGGCGAGGAAGTAGAACTCAGAGAACTTAGCGATTACGAATGGACGTGGTGAAGAACCGTTAGGGTTGCCAAGCTCAGTTGCCTCGCTGCGGTCTGTGCGGTGACCGACGTGCTTCCAAACGCCTGGGTATGCCTGACGGCTGATGTCGCTGATGTTGATAACGAATTCTGGGTGACCAGCAAGTGTACCAGCATTGATGTTACCATTTGCAGCATCATAAACTACGTTAGGGTCATCGTAAGGGAGGAACTGGAGGAATGTCTCGCCATTCTTGATCTGGGCGCCGTTAGCTCCATTCACATAAGCGTTGGAATTGCCGCCCTTAGCGAAGTTGCAGCGATAGCTTGTAGTGAATGTACCGTCCCAGCGAGAGTCCTTGTCAACGTCAGTGAACTTCTTGAGTGCGTCTGGGATAGGAGCCATACGTGTCCAAGGACGACCGAGTGCCTGACATGCCTCACGCATTACAGGGTTGCCATTGTTGCCGTCAGCGAACTTGCCCTGAAGGTCACCGCTGTAGTTCCACTGTGTGAACCAGCCAGCAAAGTTCTCAGGAGCGCCGCCATTACCCCAGCCAAGGCCACCGCCATTGTAGAGGTCGCTGTTCACAGTGTGGTCAGCCCAGAGGAGCCACTCTGCGTTGCGGTCGTTCTGCCAGAAGTTTACGTCGAAGTAAGTATCCTGAAGCTTGTAAGGACCAGGGTTGTCGATAGCTGTCTTAGCCATGTCGTAAGCCTTCTGGTAGTATGCTTGAGCCTGTGACTTGTCACGCTTTGATGTAGCAGGATAAGTGTCGATGTTGTTTGGATTCTCGAGCCACCATGCGTATGTGAGGTAAGCCTTAGCGAGGTAGAGGCGAGCTGTATTCTTTGTCACAGCACCAATCACACGCTGCTCTTCGTTGAGGTTATTGACAGCCTTCTCAAGGTCAGGGAATACTGCCTTCTCATACACCTCATCCACTGTATTACGAACAGATGTACGCTTAGGAGAGTCGTTTGAGTGGAGTTCGCCGCCACCAAGATCGAGTGGCACGCCACCGAATGTCTGTGCGAGGTTGAAGTAGTAGAAGCCACGGAAGAAGTAAGCCTCTGCCACGAGGTTTGGTGCGATGCCTACTGCCTGAGCGTTCTCAATCACAGCACTTGCAGTGTTGATTTCTGAGAAAGCCTGTCCCCAGAGAGCGTCTGAACGCACTGAAGTTGAAGTGAGGTTACCTACACCCGACATGTCAATGTCTTTCTGGTTGCCATCTGCAGAGTGACCCCATGTGTACTCGTCTGTGCCAGCCTCGCATGATGTGAAATAGTATGCCTGACCATAGAGGTTGCGAAGGTGAGCGTAGAGTGATGTAAGACCTCCTTTCACGCCGTCTTCTGTTGTGAAATATGTTGGGTCGTAACCGCTGCGTGGCTGCTCGTCAAGCACATCTGAACAAGAAGAGAATGCCATCGCAGATACAAGTGCTAAACCGCAAATGCGAAATATATTTTTCCTTTTCATTGTTTTCAATTATTTATTAGAATGAAAGATTAAGTCCAATCAGATAGTTGCGAGTGCAAGGTGCGTTAGTACCAACGACTGGGAGAGCGTGACCGCCCATAGCAACAGCGTGGAACTGACCCTGGTTAGACATTGAGTTAGGCTCTGGATCGAGACCACTCTCGCTGTAGTAAGGAGAGTAGATGATGAATGGATTCTGGATTGTAGCATAAGCACGGAGACTGCCGATGCCTGCTCTCTTCATCCAATCGCCCTTGAAGTTGTAGCCGAGAGTGATAGTGCGGATCTTGACATAGCTGCCGTTGAAGATACCGAGTGTAGAGCTGTACTTAGGGTTGTCGCCTGACTGGATACCGCCTGGAGCAGGGTACTTCGCGTCCTTGTTCTCTGGAGTCCAGTAGTCAACGTCAACCTGACCGCGACGGCCAGTGAGCATGTTGAGGTAGCCATTGCCACTGTAGAGAGTGGAGATGAGCTTGCCACCGCACTGGAATGCACCGATGATGTTGAGGTCGAAGTTCTTGTATGCAACGCGAGTGTTGAAGCCACCTACAAAGTCTGGCTCGAGATCGATAATCTGACGGTCGTATGGATTAATTGCGCGACGGTCGCCAACCTTGCTACCTTCTGGAATTGCGCCAGCATCAGCCTCTTCCTGAGTGTAGTAGCCGCCCTTAACCTTGATCATGCCTTCGTTGCCACCAGGCTCGAATGTTTGGAGATACTGGTATTCAGGATCATCGCTATTCCAAAGACCAACTTTCTCATAGTCATAGAGAACATCGATTGGGTGGCCTACGAACCAGCCGTTACCTTCGTCGCGATCGTTGCCGTCAGCGAGCTCAACGAGCTTGTTGCGGTTAGCTGAGAGGTTGATGCCTGCTTCCCAAGTCCAACCGTTCTTGTTCTCGAAGATAACGCCATTGATTGTTGCTTCCAAGCCCTTGTTCTGAGTCTTGCCCACGTTTGCCATGTAGCTTGAAACACCTGCAGAGCTTGGAAGAGATACATTGAGGAGAAGGTCATGAGTGTTCATAACATAGTACTCCAATGTACCTGACAAGCGACCCTTGAAGAGAGAGAAGTCAACACCAAAGTTGTAAGTTTCGCTGTACTCCCAGCCGAGTTCCTTGTTGGCAAGCTTTGTAGGGTAGTAACCTGTGTCGTATGACTGGTCACCAAGGTCGCCGAAGTTATAAGGAGTTGTGCCGAGAGCACCGAGAGTTGTATAAGCAGAGATTGCCTGGTTAGCTGTCTGGCCATAACCTACGCGGAGCTTGAGGTTGTCCACGAGATCCTGGTCAGCCATGAAGCTTTCCTTTGCGATGTTCCAACCAGCAGAGATTGCTGGGTATGTGTGCCACTGGTGGCCCTTAGCAAGGCGTGAAGATGCGTCTGAACGAAGAGCAGCAGATACCATGTAGCGGTTGTCGTAGCTATACATCACACGACCCATCCATGACATGAGACCTGCCTGCCAGTAGTTCTGGTAGTTAGGGTTCACTGTCACGTCTGACTTGCCTGCGCCAATGTTGTAGTACTGGAAGTACTCTGGTACGTCGCGGCTGCTCATGTGGTTGGAAGTGTAGCGAGTCTGCTCTACCGAGTAGAGACCTACTGCGCTGATATTGTGCTTCTCGTTGAATGTACGGTCATAAGAGAGTACGTTTTCAACTGCATAGTTAGTGTATTCGCTCTGTTGCATTGACTGAGAAGAAGGCTCATTCACGTTTACTGTGTTGATGCCCTTGCCTGTGAAGCCGCCAGTCTTGTTGCTGCGGTGGTTGAGACCAAGGTTGATGCGGTACTTGAGACCATCTACCCATGGACAAGCAACCTCAGCGAAGAGTGTGTTGAATGTGCCAACATTTGTGTTGTGCTGCAACCATGAGTCTTTGTTGTCCTCGATGCGATCCTTAGTGATGAACCAAACGTCGTCGGAAGCCATGTGAGCTACACGTCCTGTTGGGTCAGTGAGGTTGCTTGGATCTACGAGTGGAGACATTTGAAGAATGCCATACAAGCCGAGGTGCATACCGTTGCGCTTGTTGTATGTGTTGACAGAAGAGAGACCAACTCTAACGTAGTCGCCAATCTTCTGGTCGATGTTCGTACGGAGAGTGATACGATCGAATGCCTGTGTTGGGATAACACCCTCATCGTGAGAGTATGTGCCACCGAAGCTGTAAGTGCCTGTGCCGCTACCGCCAGAAACAGTCAAATTGTGGTTGTGAGAGATGCCAGTCTGGTAGAAGTCCTTCTGCCAGTTATAGTTGTTGCCATCGTGCTCGTCCACGCCATTCTGGAACTTGCCAGCGAGCTTGCGCATCTCTGAGTACTTCTCACCGCTCATCATTGGGAACTCGTTGAAGAGAGTCTTGAACGAAACGTAGCCATTGTAAGTAACCTTGGCTGGTGAGTCGTATGAACCCTTATTTGTTGTGATGATGATAACGCCGTTTGCACCACGAGAACCGTAGATTGCAGTTGCTGATGCATCCTTGAGTACGTCGAGAGACTTAATGTCTGTTGGGTTGATGTCAGAGAGGTTTCCGAGGAAAGGAATACCGTCGAGCACGATCAGTGGGTCATTTGAAGCAGAGAGCGAGCGCTGACCACGGATGCGAATTTGCATTTCAGCACCTGGCTGAGAGTTTGTCTGCTGCATGTCAACACCTGCTATGCGGTTCTGGAGAGCCTGAGTGATATTAGATGCTGGGTTCTCATTGAGCTTCTCGCCGCTTACGTTTACTACAGAACCTGTGATAGCTTCCTTGCGCTGTGTACCATAACCGATAGCCACAACTTCATTGAGGAGGCGGCTCTCTTCCTTGAGCTTAACTTTCACTGTCTGCTGAGTACCTACAACTACTTCCTGAGTCACGTAGCCGATGTAGGAAATAACGAGTGTAGCGCCAGGTTTTACTTTAAGGCTGAACTTACCGTTGATGTCTGTTGTGACACCGTTAAGTGTGCCTTTTTCAACAACTGTTGCTCCTGGAAGTGGTCCCTGATTGTCAGAAACGACACCGTTAACAACCTTACCCTGCTGCGCCACTTGTGGAACAGGTTCGGCAGATGCTGTAGCCTGAAGACCTGGCATCACACTTGCGCATGAAATCAGACCCAAGAAGGCTGCTGCCTTTCCAAAGTTTGTTTGCATAGTTATTCCAAAAATTATTAGTTAGTAATTAGGTGAATTCTCTTCTTAATAATATATAATGTTAATTATTGTAATAATGATAGACGGCAAATAGATGCATGTGTAATTGTACCAGTGAAACGGACAGTTTTTTCAGAGTTAATAAACTGCGTTAACAAGTTTTAAAATGCGCTACAAAGGTATTATATATTAACGTCACATAGCATACGCATTTGTAACATAAATTTTACCGTATGTTACAAATAGTTGATTTATACTCAGAAACAAATGCCCTAAAAACAAAATGTGCATCTTCCGTCAACGAAAGATGCGCATTGTAGCTATAAGTTTTCTGTATTCTTCTTACTACAGTTTTCTCATAAAACCTATGTGGCGTGAATACGGAAAACGGTGGCTGATTGCAGAACCAGTGGGTTGTTGTGTGCGAAGAAAATCTCGCCATAGCATGGAGATTTTATTTCCTCGATGATAGAGCCGTTGAAAGGATCGATGACTTGAGCAATGACGTCGCCTTTGCGGACGATGCTGCCAGCAGACTTGATCTTCTTGTATATGCCAGCCACTTGCGTCTTGATGGTGATGAGATTCTGCTCGTCAATGAAGGTGGAGGCATACCCGTATTTCAGAGGCTCAGTGGTGATGATACCAGTGCGATACATGAAGCGGAGGATGCACTCTACAGTGATTTCGGCACCCTCAGCATCGAGACGGTCGGTCTGACCAGCGTAGATGCTGTATGCCTTAGTGTTCCATATCTGCCAGTTGTAGTTGAGCAGGGTGGTGTCGAATGGCAATGGCTTGCGAACGCTTACGTATGGGAATCCGAAGAGTTTTGCGCCATCCACGTCCTCGTAGCCAGTTTGTACCATTCTGACATGCTGAACGAACTCGCCTGGCATGTAGAATGATGCCATCTGAATGCCGTATTTGTAGCCTTCCAGCTGTTTGAATATCGCTCCTGCAATCTGTTGCGTCGTCTCGCCCTTGTCGTAGCCGGGAAACATGCGGTTGATGTCAGTGTTGTCCATTGTCCAGAATCGGCGGCTCACATTCATTGAGAATGGGTTACATGAAGGAATGATAGTGATTTTGCATCCCGGTGTCACCTGCCCCTTGCGTTCTATGCGTTCCAGCACATTGACAAGCAAGGCACATATATATTGCTGCTGTATCTCGTCGCCACGCATCGCACCAACAATTGCAATGCTCTTCTCTCCATGCTCGTCGCCAAAGTGGAAGCCCTTGATGCGAAACTCGTCACGGTAGGACGAAGGTATTCTGTAAAAAACGTCTTGTTTCATAAAAGCCCTTTATATGTCTTTGTATATTCTTGCCATCAGACTGCCCACATATACGATAGGGTAGGCTCTGATGGTGAAGAGAAATCCCTTCACTGGCGCAATCACGCGACTCAGAATCTCGCCTGTGAGAGGATTCACTATCTTGCCAATCTCTTGTCCTTGTTCCACTATCACGCCTGTGTGCATGTCTGTGAGGAAGACTCCACTCGCCTCTGCATTGAGAAACTCCACTGTGTCGCCCTCGCATACTATCGGATTGTGGAACATGCATTTATCCACGGGCTCTGTCCAGATGCCAAGCTCGTGCATAAGGTTGAAAATACCTTTCACCAACTGGTCGCACATGTTGTGATTGATGCGCATGCCCACACCCATCTCTTCCACAAGACAAGGCGTGCCAGTGCTGTTTAGCGAATGAGCAAGCGTTGCTTCAAGCACAGTGGCAGCATCGTGCACCCAGATGAAATCTACGTTCAGTTGCTGAGCGAGGGGCACGAGTTTTTCTTTGTCGTTCACATTGATTCTCACTTGCGGTGTTTCACGCAGATAGAGATTGCTGGAATGAATGTCGATGACAAGGTCTGCGCCTTGCAAGTCTTTGACAATCTTGTATGCAATCTGCTCTGCCATCGAACCGTCCATGTTGCCTGGGAAGATACGGTTCATGTCGAGGTCGAAGTTCGGGATGCCTCGTTGCAGAGTGTCGATGCCAAGAGGATTGAGCGCAGGGTAAATCTCCACTGTGCCGTTCAGCTTGTCCATGTTCTCATTGATGATGCGAGCCACCTCGTAGCAGCAGAGCTGTCCCTCCAGCTCATCGCCATGTGTGCCCGTCACCACGCAAAGCCTGCCCTTGCCTGTGCCATTAGTGAGCACATTCTTGCGGATGAGCAATCGCTCGTCTATGGGCAAGGCCGTAGAAACTATAGTCTTAATCATATTACTTTTGTTGATATCATTATTTCTTCTGTTGTCACGCCAATATATGTGCCACGACTCACAGGACAATCGAGTGCATCGCGTCCATGTGCCAGCTTAATGTATCCAGTGGCAATGGCAGTATCGTTGGTTGGGTCGAATGCGTACCAGCACTGGCCATCGTGCACTTCAACCCACGCATGGGTGGTTCCCTCACCCTGCATCAGTCCGCATGCATACCTTGCATGCATGCCTGCAGCTCGGCATAGCGCAATCATTAGATGCGCATAGTCCTGACACACGCCTTTTCTCTGTCGATAAACATCTTCAGCCGTGGTGAGTATGCCTGTCGTGCCAGGCACATAATCTATATACTGATGCACCGCATGAGCTATGTTGCGACAGTCGGTGAGGAAATCGCGTGCCAGCACAGGAAGCAAGCTGAGCATGTCCTCGCCTGGCATGGTGAGCGGCGATGGCAAGCGGTACATAGGATGGGGATTGGCATCGGGAATGCAGTATGTGGAAAGTTTCACAATGCCGCTGCTTGTATATTCCAACGCTGAGTGTCTCTCATTTGTGCCTCCCGATATTATCCTGTTGCCAAACCCATCCTGTGTCTCTTTCGTCCAAAAGCCGCACGAAATTTTGAAGTCCTCACAATGACTCTGCTGAAACGCCTCCTGTGCAGGGCGGCATCTCAGCAGTATGTTGTGTCGCCCGATACTTGGGCGGAATTCAACGCGCGTGCTATATACGTAAGTAAGTACCATTCATGCTCTCACTACACTGTTCACGAATTTGCATAATTTCCATCTGAAATCCTCGTCTGCTTTGGCATAAGCCTCAGGACTGAGCATCTCAGAAATTTGACGATCGATGTTTGGGTCGAGTATCTCTGGCCATTCCTTTGCCCAGTTCTTGAGCATATAGTACTGAGTGGCGATGCGGTCGTAGCAATAGCAGAAGCGGAGCATGATGTCAATCTTCTCTATTATCTGACCGATAGCAATGATGCTCAGTACTTTAGGCTCTTCAATGCGCTGAGCAGCCGAACCGCGGAGTGCGAGCATCCAGTCAGTAACAGGTTGCAGGTTTGTGATGTTCGACATAGCGTCGTTGCGGTATTTCTTCATCAGAGAGATGCTCATCTCAATGTATGACATCGTCTCGCTCTTAATGTCTTCTCGCAGCATGATGGCATTATCCATAGCCCTGTTGAGCGATGACAGCACTGAACCAGGATTTGCTTCGTCGTACATCATGCCAAGCTGGAACTCGCCAGTTGAAGCATAGCTGTCCGTCATGTCCAATTTCTTCCAGAATGTCTCATAGTCAGCTGGCTGACCATCTATCATCTTGTCGTAAACTCTACGCAAGAGGTGCAGCGTCATATATACGCGCTCCACATATCTTCCCAACCAAAACAAGCGGTTGGCCTTATTTGCAGATATAATCATAATTCTTCTTATATTTTACCCTATAGCATCTACACCCTTTCCTGTAAAGGGAGTGGGGGTGGGTGTTCTTTTACTATTTTGTCATTACCCAAGTATCTTTAAATCCGCCACCTTGGCTTGAATTGACGACGAACGAATTCGGGTTGCGCGAGAATCGTGTCAAACCGCTCTTCCACACTTTTGTGTCCTTGCCGCTCACCACGAATGCACGCAAGTCAGCCTTGCGCTCCACCACCTCATCGCCTTCCAGCAGCTCAAGATCTTTGAAATCAATCACTTCCTGAGCAATCCATCGACGAGGTTCATCAATCACAAGCTGTCGCATCTCGGCAAGTTTCTGAGCATCCATGTCACGTCCGAACATGACGCCATAACCGCCAGCCTCGCTCACATCCTTGATCACGAGCTTCTCCAGATTGTCAAGCACATACTGCTTGTCTGCCTCGAAATATGGCAAGTATGTTGGCGCATTCTGCAAGATAGGCTCTTCGTCCAGGTAGTACTCCACCATCTTTGGCACGAAGTAATAAATGCCTTTGTCGTCTGCTACACCATTGCCAATGGCATTGATAAGTGCTACATTGCCAGCCTTGTATGCTTGCATCACACCAGGTATTCCAAGCAGCGATGATGCCTCGAAAGTGAGTGGGTCCATATATTCATCAGACACGCGGCGGTAGATTGCGCCTACACGAGTCTTCTCCTTGAACATGCCTGCATAATAAACCTTGTCATCCTCCACAAAGAGGTCGCCTGGGTAGGCGAGTGTCGCACCAGTCTTCTCTGCAAGATACGAATGTTCGAAGAATGCAGAGTTGTATCTTCCTGGTGTTAGAATTACCTTGATGCCACCGTCCACGCACATCTCGTTCATCATGCCTCGCAGCAGTTCGCTGTAGTCACGGTTGTCTGCCACTGAGTTGTAGGCGAAAGTGGTTGGCGAGACTTTTCTGCACAGCTTTCTGGCAATCATAGGGTAAGACGCGCCGCTTGGGATGCGAAGATTGTCCTCCAGCACATACCACTCGCCATCCTTTCCCTCCACAAGGTCGATGCCAGCTATGTGCGCATACACCTTGCCCACAGGATCCACACCCTCACACTCGGGCATGTATCCCTTGCTGGAATAGACGAACTCTTCCGGCACAATTCCGTCTTTAATGATCTGCTTGTCGTGGTAAATATCCCACAGAAACATATTCAGCGCCTTCACGCGCTGTTTCAGTCCTGCCTCCAAGTAGTCCCAATCTTTCTTTGGAATCACTCGCGGTATGGAGTCGAACGGGAAGAGCTGCTCGTTGAATACTCCGTGTTTGTAAACGCCGAAGCGAACACCGAATCGCTCCATCCATTTGTTTACTGCATCGCGACTGTCAATGATGTCTTTTAAATTAATGTAAGCCATAAATAGTTTATTTTGTGTTTGTGTTGTGTTGTATTTGTGTTGCGGTGCTTATCCTGTTGCAGTTTTCGGATTCAGATTGTTTTAGTTATCGTTATTGTTTTTATTTTCGTTTAAGTTGTTGTCTAAATGTATTTATTTTTCTGCAAAGTTATACAAAAAGAAAGTTGTGTGCAAATAAATTAAAGCAAAAAGTAAGCGATTGTTATATAAAACCTTTCTTTTTGCTTTGTTTGTGGTGGAATAAGTGACGAAATAAGGAAATAATGTAATTAGAATACGTATAAAACTATACAAAATGTTGCAAAATTGTCATAAGAGCTAACTTTTGTATAGAAATATTGTGCATATAATTACAAAATGTATTAACTTTGCACCGAAATTAAAACAAACTGAAACAACTAAACATAATACACAACACAAAATGATTAAGAAACGTTGGATTATCTTGATGACTGCAATGGTCATCTTTGCCATTTGGGGCGCATTTGCCTCAGAAGGTTCTTTCGAGTGTGATTTTGGCACAGGTGAGGGGCAGATCAACCCTGCCGATGTTGCTTGGCTCATCACTGCTACAATCTTTGTACTGATGATGACGCCGGGTCTCTCATTCTTCTATGGCGGCATGGTAGGTGCGCGCAACGTCATCTCCACCATGCTTCAGTCGTTCATTGCGATGGGCATCATATCCGTGCTATGGGTGGTGATTGGTTTCTCTCTCTGCTTTGGCGATGATGTCGGCGGACTCGGCATCATTGGCAACCCACTCTCATTCCCAATGATGGATCATGTAGGCGGTGCAACCTACATCACAGAGAACACAGGTAAGTTCGTGGGCGGTGCGTCCATCCCACTTGCACTCTTCGCTCTCTTCCAGATGAAGTTTGCCATCATCACTCCATCCCTCATCACAGGTTCTTTCGCTGAGCGAGTACGCTTCTCGGGCTACATGTGGTTTATGATTTTCTTCTTCTTCTTCATCTACTGCCCACTCGCCCACATGACTTGGCATCCTGACGGACTCTTCCTCAACTGGGGCGTAGTCGATTTCGCTGGTGGTATCGTAGTTCATGCCTCAAGTGGTGTGGCAGCCTTGGCAGGTGCGATGTTCCTTGGTCGCAGAAAGACTGCAAACCGCAACGCAGAGCCAGCCAACATCCCATTCGTTCTCCTTGGTGCCGCAATGCTCTGGCTCGGATGGTTCGGCTTCAATGCAGGTTCTGGTTTGCATGCTGATGGTCAGGCTGTTAAGGCATTCCTCAATACTAATACCTCTTCTGCTGTGGCAATGATGACATGGATCTTCTTCGACTGTTTGCGTGGCCGCAAGCCAAGTGCAATGGGCGCTGCAGTAGGTTGCGTGGTTGGTCTCGTAGCAATCACTCCATCTGCAGGTTATGTCACTGTAGGTCAGTCAATCACCATCTCATTCATCATCACTCTCATTTGCAACGTGGCAGTACACTGGGGTAAGGGCAGCGGCATAGACGATGCACTTGACGTGTTCCCAACTCACGGCACAGGCGGTATTTTCGGCACCGTGCTCACTGGTATCTTCATTCAAGAAGGTCTCATTGCTGGTTCGTGGGAAGGATTTGTAATATTCCTCTATCATCTCCTCGCCATCGCTATTGTCATCGTTTATTCATTCGTAGTAAGTTATGCTGGCTATTGGCTCGTTGACCACTTCATTCCAATGCGCGTTTCCGCTAAGTCGGAGAAAATAGGTCTCGACATCTCACAGCATGATGAGCACTATGGTCTCGCTCACGTGGCAGAGCGTGAGATAGAGGAATATGCTGAGTATGAGCAGGAAAAGAGGATGAATAAGTGATTCGATTTCTTTGTAGTTACTAAACACAAAAGTCAGAGGGAGTGAATCCTTCTGACTTTTGTTTGTTATAACTAACTAAAGTTTCCCACCTTAATACACCTTCTAATGGTTTGATTTTTAGCATTAATTGCCATTAATTAGACATTAACTTTTAGCTCACTGTTAAAACGAACAGGTCGAAATTTTAGGCATCCAAAAAGGAAGAAGAGGGAAGAAAAACAACAAACCTCTTCTTCAGCGCAGCGTTCTTCTTTATCTTTGGATGAGATGTTTCAACTGATTTTCCCACGGAGGCACAGAGCCACAGAGTTTTCCACAGAGATTTTGCCTTGCCAACAGTGGGAGATAACAGAGTGCCTTGGCGGCATTACTGACCTTTCCGAATGGCTCTGTTAGCTCCATACGCAGTAGGCGTATCTCTGTGCCAATCATCAGTAATGCTCTGTGATTCTCTGTGCCTCAGTGGGAAATAAAAGCATCACTCATGACTTGCAAGATAGTTTTTAGTTCCTTTTTCGTTCAGCTTTGAGTTTCTTTGTCGAATTTAAAAAATCACGTACTTTTTTCACCTCCATCTGAATCCAATGTTTTTTCATCCGAAAAAGGAACCTTTAAGCTGAACGAAAAAGGAAGTTAAAGTTTAAAGGTTATTCGTTGACCTATTGATTGACTTTTTATCTCTTTATCTCTTTTTTAAAGACGTTTTTCTATTTTTTTGCCAAACACCTAACATCGTACATGCAACATGTTGTGTTTCTGTGTATTACCTGTGTTAGGTGTTGCTCAAACACCTAACACAACACCTAACAAACACCTAACAAACACCTAACAAACACCTAACAAACACCTAACATAAACACAGACTAACACGATTTCGGTGTCGGGTGCGCTTCGCGCTGAAAGGAAAACAGTAAAAATAGATAAAAATAGTAAAAATAGAGTTTGTGTTCTATTTGCTATCCAATCTTGTAGTCTTCCACATTGCGGGTTTCGCGAGAGATGTTTATGCCTATGCGGATAATCTGCTGACCAGTGAGAGCGAATGGCAAAGCATAGTCCTTCCTTGATATCTGATCCAAGGCGTCCTGGGCAGAGCCATCAAACTTGAATTCGATGACATAGCAGTATTTAGGTGTCTGGAGCACCATGTCAATGCGGCCGAAGCTGGTGTGATATTCTGCTTGCACATACATGCCTAAGAGCTTGTGCAGCAGCCACACCTGATTCTGGTAGTGGTTCTCCAGATCTTTGATCAACTCGTATGGCGTGTCGGCAAAGAGCGACTTGATGCGCAGAATGAATTGCTCTGTATTGCCATTGCGGATGTCTGCAATATAGTTGCGGATGTCAAATGCAGTTCGTGAATTATTGTTGTTCAGATAATATGGGATGAGGAACTTTAAGAAACCGTCTTCCACCTCCTTGTTAGGGAAGCCTAACTGATAGAGGTTGAATTCCTCATCATACCCTTTGATAGTTAGATATCCGCTCTGATAGATGACAGGAATAGGATTTGCTGACTCCGAATCCACACTGTTCAGGACGTCAGCATCCACCTCGGCATGTGCCATGTCTTCAAGATTGTAATCATGAAGCACCAGCAATGTAGCGAGATAAGTAGGCGTGCCTGTCTCAAACCAGTAGCTGCCGAAAGATTTCTTCTTGAGTGTGTTCAATACGCTATATGGATTGTACATGCCTTCTGCATTCTCAAGGAAGTGATATCCGTCATACATGTAACGCATTTTTTCAACACATTGTTCGTACGAAAGGTTACATTCTTGTGCCAATCCTTCAATTGCAGGTCGGAGCTGAGTGCTCAGCTCATTCTCGGTGATACCGCAAATGCTGCAGAAACGTCTATCCATAGAGATGTCCTCCAGATTGTTCATGTCGCTGAACACGCTAACCTTGCCGAATTTTGTTACACCTGTCAACAATGCGAACTTAATGCAGCCATCTTTTGATTTCAGAGCTCCATAGAATCCTTTCAATGTTGCTCGGTATTCATCCTGCAACTCTTTATTGCCAATAGCCTGAAGCATAGGTTTGTCATATTCGTCAATAAGAATCACAACTCTCTTGCCTGTTTGCTTGTAGGCACGTTCAAGAACACCTTGAAATCTCAATCCAAATCCGCGTTCACTCTCTCGCTTGCCGTACAGTGATTCCTGAGTGCAGAGAAATGCGTCTAACATGTTCTCTAATGCTTCTGGGCTATCATACTTCTGTGTGTTCAGGTCAAGATGCATTATAGGATAAGTTTCCCACTTCCAATCCACGCTTTCATCAGTTGCAATAAACAGAGGATTACCGACGGTGCCATCAAAATATTGCTTCTTTCCTTCAAAGAATGCCTGAATAGTGGACATGAGCAAAGACTTTCCGAATCTGCGAGGTCGGGAAAGGAAATAATAACACCCTTCGTTAACCATCTTCCAGATAAACGGAGTCTTGTCGAGATATACGTACCCTTCGTTACGCAACTTCTCAAATTCTTGTATGCCTATTGGCAGTTTCATCATTTTGCTCATATTCAGTTTTGTCGAAGATACTGTAGCCTCTGTCGTTCACAGCGCTTTGTGCTGCAAAAATACGATTTTTTTATAAATTATATCGCAAAAAGCTCTCACCGATCTTTTATTTTTATGATTTTTTGTATAGTAATCGACGCTATTGCCACGTTTTTTCGTGCATTTACCTGTTTTCATTCTTTTTTTTGTCTTGTTCCGCTTTATATAGAATAGAATTTGTATATTTGTAGCCTTGCTCAGGGAGGCGATACACGAACGCCACCTGCATCCAACAGATGCTTTTGACACGGCACCATGGCTGACACGCCTTGTGACAACGGCGATTTTACGGTTTCGCCGTAATTTCTTTACACCCTCGGCAGGCATAAGATAGCGGTTCGCCCGTAATAACTTTACGGCCGAAGCCGTAAACAAATTACGGCGAAAGGCATGAACTCAAGTGCTCTGTCAACTTATTTGTAGAATTCAAAACTTTGGAATTCCTTTTTCGTTCAGCTTAAAGGTTTATTTGTCGATAAAAAACAAACAATAATTATTTAATGACTTGCAAGATTCAACTGATTTTCCCACGGAGGCACAGAGCCACAGAGTTTTACACAGAGATTTTGCCATGCGGACAGCGGGAGATAACAGAGTGCCTTGGCGACATTACTGACCTCTCCGAATGGCTCTGTGAGCTCTATACGCAGTAGGCGTATCTCTGTGGCAAAAATCAGCAATGCTCTGTGATTCTCTGTACCTCTGTGGGAAATAAAAGCATCACTAATTTATCACTTTGTATGACTTGCAATATAAAATTTTATCAATCAAGGGTCTGATTGGTAATTTTAGTTAGAGAAAAACGGCAATCTTACCTGTTAGATCTGTGTTAAAGTGTGTGTTAGGTCTATGTTAGGTGTTGTGTTAGGTGTTTGAGCAACACCTAACACAGTTAGAACATTGAAATACTGCAAGTTGAGTGGTGTGATGTTAGGTGTTGCATGGTTTGGAGAAAAAAACATCCGAACAGTACGAAAAAGGAACTTAAAGATTATCGGATAAATTATCGGTAATTGTCGGAAATTATCTTCAGTTCAGAACATTTTGAGAAATGTTCGTTTTAACCGTACAGCACGTATTATTTTCAGTTCCATATCAAGCAGAAGGCTTGCGTTAGCTGACACTAAATCTTAATTCCGACAAAGGAACCTTTAAGCTGAACGACAAAGAACTCAAAAATTTAACGAATATAGATGCCTGTTAAAGTATGTGTTAGGTCTGTGTTAGGTCTATGTTAGGTGTTGTGTTAGGTGTTCAGACAACACCTAACATCGTTAATGCTTTGAAACAAAATGAGTTGTGAGCTTGATGTTAGGTGTTTGCCTGAAAATGAGAAAAACCTCTTTTTTTTTATTATTTAGAAAAAAGTATTACCTGTTGAGTTTTGACATTGCTTCCTCAATCGCTTCGCGGAGCAAGTGTCCGTGCATGTTCTTGAGGATGATGTTGCCATTGTCATCGAGGAGAAGCAGGTATGGGATGGCGGCGATGGCGTAGTCCTGAGTGATGGTGCCGTCCCAACCCTTGAGGTCGGAGATTTGCAGCCAAGGCATGTCGTTCTTATCCACAGCCTTGAGCCATGCAGCCTCCTTGGTGTCGAGCGAGATGCTGATGATGTCGAAGCCATCGGGATGATGCTTGGCATAGATTTCCTTGAGCTCAGGAATCTCCTGCTGGCATGGCACGCACCATGATGCCCAGAAGTCGAGAAGGGTGACGTGGCCAAGAGTGATGTAGTCGCTGAGCTTCACCTCGGTGCCATCGGGCGTGCGGGCAAGAATCTCGCGATAGTGCGCGCCAAGTCCCATAGCATCGGCAGACTTGCGGAAATATTCCTGCTTCTCGCGGCGAAGACGGTCACGCTCCTCTATGCGTCGGCGCAGATCTTGGTCGCAGTTGGCAAGAAGGAAATCGCGGTCAGCCTCGGGATAGCGGTCGATGGTTGTGCTGAAAAGCAATGAGCTGGCAAACGGATGGGCGATGTTGTCCTTGAGGAAGGACGACATGAGAAGGAAGTGCTCATCGTAGAGAGCCTTTATCTGTTCGTTGAACTTCTCGTTCTCCTCGTTTGAGAGTGTGCGGCTGTCCTGCAGCATGTTGCGCTCAGCATTGATGGCTCTCTGCTTTGCCAGAAGGGTGCGGTTGTCAGACACGATGCGAGCCTCGTAATCGTTGTTGAAGGGAGTGCCTTTGAGGTAATAGCCCAGAGAGTCGTAGGTGACGGTGAGCTTGCCCTCTTCGAGAATGAATGTGGCATCGAAAGTGGCGAAATGGTCGTTGCCAGCAATGTTTGCGAAACGCAGATGAGCAAGAGTGCCAGGAACAGGAACGCTAAGCGACATCGAGAACTTGCCATTCTCTACCAAGGCGCTGTCAAGGTCTTGCACATGGTCGGCATCTGCCACATCGGTCACGTAGCAATGCATGTAGCGACCATCGTAGGAGCGATCCATAAGCTTGCCGTTGATGGTGAGGGAATTTCTCGATTTCTCGATTTCCCGATTTTTCGATTTCTCGATTTCGAGAACTCCCATCGCTGTCCACGATGCTGTGTAAGGATGCTGAGCAAGAGCGGAGTTGTATGCCTTGCTGTCGCCAATGAGCTCTAACGCCTTGCTGATTATCTGCTCGTCGGTGAGACTCTCGGCACTAATCTCTGGCACGATGCCGCCCATGACGCTGAAATAGTCGCTGCGACTGATGTTCTTGTATGGCTTCTGAATGCAGCGTCCGCTTGGCGTGAAGTATCGAGCCACGCTCAGACGCAGAGCACTGCCATCGGAGTACTCGTATGTTTCCTGCACAAGTCCCTTGCCGAAGGTGCGACTGCCCACCAGCACGCCACGATGATGGTCTTGGATGGCACCAGCAAAGATTTCAGAAGCGGACATAGTGCCGCCATCGACAAGCAGCACTAGCTTGCCCTTCTCGAACACGCCATCCTTCTGCGCTCTCACCTCCATCTTGGGAGAGTGAGCACCTTGCGTAGTGACCATAAGCGTGCCTTTAGGAAGAAACTCGTCTGCCACTTCGAGAGCCGTGTCGAAGAATCCGCCTCCATTCTGACGAATGTCGAGGACAAGCGACTTCATGCCCAGCTTGCTGAGAGAATCGATAGCGGCATGAAACTCGTCCACGGTGCCCTGATTGAACATTGTGATGCGGACATAGGCAGTGCGCTTGTCCAGCATCTTGGCACCGACAACAGTCTTCGCACTCCAAGCGTCGTTAGGCACAGAAGATGCCGTTGGGCGCAGAAGCATCTGCTCGTTGGCAAAAGCGTCGGCAGCAGAGAGATACTCGCTGTGAGGATCGAGCGCAAGCATGAGGTGGCGAAGCTGCTCCTCCACTATGGGATTGACATCGACGGAATCGACATACATATTGTGAAGAGCGTAGAACGCCATGGAGAGCTTCTCCTCGGGAGTGCGCTGAGCAAAAGTGCTGAGGCTGAAAAGCAAGAGCGTGATGGAAAGTATGATAGTTTTCATGTGAGTTCTGTTTTTTCGAGAGATAGAGTATTCGAATTATCGAATTATCGAAATATCGAATTATCGAAATGTCGAGTCATCTATATCATTTTTCGCTTTTAAGCAATTCAACCACAGCGCTGATCTCGTCAACCAAGCGGCTTGGACTGCCGCCGTAGCCCTCTTCGGTGAAGCGAACGCGACCATTCTTCAGAATCATCTTGCGAGGAATTGCCATAGAGTTGTTGATGCTGCTCATGGCAGAGAACATCTTGCGGTTGTCGTTCATGCCGTCTTCCTTGCTGTCAAACACCACATTGAATGTGAATCCCTTCTTGCTCATATAGTCCTGTGCCTTCTGCACATAGTCGTCGGTTGTCTCCATTGTGTCAACAAAATAGAATGCCACCTGCGAGTCGCCGGCAAAGTGGTTGACAGCCATCTGCATTGCAGGGAAGGAGTTCTTGCAAGGGAAGCACCACGAAGCCCAGAAGTCGAGCACGATGATCTTGTCCTTGAGGTCGGCAGAGTGGATAGGCTTGCCATCGGCAGTGTAGAAAGTGAAGTCAGGTGCAGGCTCGTTGATGAGTCTCTTCTTCATCTCCTTGCGGATCTTCTCAGCCTCGTCGGCAGGCTTCAGCGACAGCTCGTATGCCTCGTAGCCAGCATCACTGCCATTCTTGGCAATGTAGTCAGCCTTCACGATGTCGAGCATGCCAGGAGTGACAGCATTCTTGGCATACGACTGCTTGACCACGTCGTCGTAATTCTTGCCCATCTTCTTCAGGGCATTGAGGTGGGTCTCGTTGGTCTCGGGAGTGACAAATCGGCGCGCATCGGAAATCATGCTGATGTACTTGACAGCCTCTGCAGGCTGGTCGAGGCAGAGCAGGATGTCGGCATAGCTGCCAATGTGATCCTCGAGCAAACGACGCTGCCATGCCTCTGTCTGATGAGGCGAGAGGTAGCCTTCGCCCATGCTGTTGTCGCCCACCTTCTTCAGCATCTCATCGATGAGTGCCTTGGCAATAGGGAAGTTGATCTTGTCATCCACAGCCTTCTTCAGGTGGAATGGGAAGCACGAAGAGCGGTAGCACTCGGCAAGAGTCTTGAAGTCGAGAGAAGGAATCATGTCGATAAACTCCTTCTGATCAAACTGTCCAGAGAAGTAGTCGGTGACGATGGCACGCACAGCGTTGTAATATACGAAAGGCTGGTAGGCATCGAGCTTGGCAGACTCTGCCTCTGGGTATTTCCTGAGCAAGTCGATGGTGTTCTTGTGAAACAGCTCTGGAGCAGAACGCATCAAGCCCAAAAACGCCTCCTTGCGCACAGTCCATCCCTCTGGGTACTGAGCCTGAATCTCTTTCTTCACGCTGTCAGCACGCTCTATGTCCTTGAGCTGGAAACGGTAGATGCTCTCCATCTCAATCATGTTGCGCTCGCTCACCTTGCCCTCACACTGGTTGGTGAAGATTGGGAAGATGGTCTGCACCGCCAGTGGGAACTGGTCTTTAGCCTGCGACTTTACGATGCTCATCATGGTAGGGAAGAAATCGACTGTGCGAGCCAGGTTCTCCTGCACCTCCTTGGTGTACCAATAGTAGAGAGCGTCCTGATCTATCTCGTTGAAGTCGTTAGAGAAATATCCCATCACGCCTTGTCCCACGCTTGGCTTGCGCATCAGTCCCCATGCCAAGTTGCCTCCAGGCAGCGGCTTGCCTTCAGCATTGCTCACCACGAAGAGGTAGCCCTTGTCGTCGTTGTTGTCGCGCTCGGTGGCATAGCGGTTCCACGTGCTGCGAAACTCCATGGCCATGAAGGCACAGTCGGCAGGGATGCTGAACTTGCCCTTCCACACGTCGCCATCCTGAGTGAGCTCGGCATCGCCCATCACCCAGCGGTAGCTGTTGTACATGTGCACAATGCACACTGGCTGTGGCAAACCGTCGAGCGGACCATCCTTAGGACTGTAAATTATGTCGATTGTAGTGCCAGCCACAGGAGGTTTTGGCACACCCGACAATCTCTTGAACACTGTTGAGTCGGCAGTCTGAGCAAATGCTGCAGCAAGGACTGCCACCCAAGTCATCATCACGATAAATAATCTTTTCATATTGGTTGCTTTTTGTTGAATTCTTTATTTCATTTCTGTCTCTGCAATCTTCTCCACGTCGATGCCGTGCTGCTCCTTCATCCATTTGCGCACCACGTCCGCCTTCTTGGCAATGCGTCCGCTGAGGTCGAAGGTCTTGGCTGTGAAGCGGCGGTTGAACTCCTCCTTAGGATAGGCGATGAGCATCTTGAGATAGGAAGCGAAGTCGTCCCTTGGCGTCATGCTCTTTGCGCTGAGGTATTCCAGCAAGCCGTAGTTGTTGTAGCCATTAGTACCAGGCTCGTTGGTCCATGCCACGTTCTCCACCTCCAGCGAGGCGAAGGAAGCAGGCACCTGCATCACGCCGCGATCGATGGCGCTGGCTATGATGGAAGCATTCAGCTCGCCTTTTGCCAGGCGAAGCGAATCCTCGCTCATTGTCTTCAAGCGACCATTCACAATGCCAAAGCAGATGTTGCGATAGCCATTGACAGAGGCGATGTTTGGAATGGTGTCTTTGATGCTCACATACACACCAGCAGAGTTTGTGCCCGAATACTCGAAAATCTTGCCAAGGTTGGAAGCCAAGTAAATGCGGTAAGGCAGCATCACCTTCAGTGAGTCGCTGTGGTAGAAGTCGAAGCAGTTGCTGCGCATGAAAGCAACTGCATCCTTGATGTGCGCTTTGTCGGCAGGCTGATTGGCTGGCGTGCTGATGTAGCCCAGCTTGTCAATGATCTGCCAGCGAAACATCTCGTCGTTGTAGTCGTAGAGCATCTGAGTGCCATACTTGTTGTAGATGTCGAGAATCTCGGCATCGTAGTCGGCATTGCCTTGGGGGAAGTCAACCAGGCGATTGTCGTCGGAAGGAGCGAGGTCGTCGCTGCTGCATGAGGCAATGGCGCAGGTGAGAGCAATTGCTGCTATGAGGTTTAGTTTTAGTTTCATGATTGGATTGCGTTTAATTTGAATCTTCGAATTATCGAATTATCGAGTTTTCGAGTTTTCGAGTTTTCGATGTTTCGAATCATCGATGTTTCGAGAAATCTTCAATGTCTCGTTTTCATCACTCCGTCACTCCCTCGCGGCGAGGGTGCAAAGGATTCTGCACCAGTGCCTCGTTGTGGTCGAGAGCCTCGTCTGGCAACGGAATGCAGTAGAACTCATCGCGCTCGTCGAGCGTATAGACAGTGCGGCTGCCGCTCTCGCTCACCACCGTGTGCTTGATGCTTGGCATGCCATAGCGCTTCAGGTCGAAGAAGCGGATGCCCTCGAAGCACAGTTCCTTGCGTCGCTCTGAGCGCAGAAGCTCCTGCAGCTCATCAGCAGACGAACTGAGCGAAGGGGCAGTGTGCATCAGGTAGCGAGTGCTCATGATTGCCTCAAGGTCGCTGATGAAGGCGTTGCCAGCGTCGGCATTGCCCTGCTTGTAGAGTTCCAGCTCAGCCTCGGCACGATTGAGGTACAGCTCGGCTGTGCGCCATGTGAACTCATGCTCATCGTTGCAGAACTTGAAGATGCGGTAAGGATAGTCGTAGCCGCTCGGACGAATATATACGTTGGCACGTGAATCCATGATGGAGAATGAGCCCGAAAGGCTTGCACTCACATTGTATGGAGTGCCCATCAGTCCGCATTCGCCGCTTGTTGCCTTCATGCCGCAGATGAAGATTGTCTCTGGGAACTTGGTGGAGATGACTCCATTCGTAGGGTTGTTGACATTGTCGATGGTGTAGCGCGTGAGGTTGCAGAGCTTAGGCGCCTTCTCTATCGCCTTGGTGGCATGCTCGATAGCCTTCTCCCAATGCTCCATGAACAGATGCACGCGAGATGCGAAGAGGTGGGCAGCAGTGTATGCCACTCTGTATTTTCCCCTGTCGGTGGTGTCGTCGCCAAACAGTCGGCAAGCCTCCTCGATGTCGTCCTCTATCTGGTCATACACCTCAGCCACTGTGGCGCGAGGCATGCCCGTTTCCTTTATCTCGGAATGCAGCACGAGAGGCACTCCAAGGTTGGTGTTTGCCGATGTCAGCTTGTCGTTGTAAGGCATGGCATAGGTGTTGACGAGCTTCCAGTAGTAGAACGCTCTCATGGTCTTTGCCTCTGCTATCACGATGTTCTTATCCTCCTGAGTTCCATCAGAATTGACAACATTCTCGATGATGATGTTGCAGGCAGCGATGGTTTTGTAGATGTGCTTGTAGCTGCCAGTAGTAGATTGCAGCACGCTGGATGTCTCGTCCTCAAGGCGCCAATAGTCAGGCTGCCACTCGAAGAGGTTCTGGCGCACACGTGTGGTGGATGTCCAATATGTGCTTTTGCATCCATCCACATCGTCGTCAACCATGTATGTGATAGGGTCGGTGACGTTCATTATGTACCCCTCGCCATTCATCAACTCTCTGAAAGCGGCGGTGGTCTTAGGCTCAAACTCGTCTTGCGACACCTCTTTGAGGAAGTCGTCGCAACTGCTCAGCAAGGCAAGCAGCGAGATGATGCCATATATTCTTATTTTATTCATATTAATTATTCTATAATCGCTTATAATTTTCATTTTATAACTCTCTCAACTCTAACCTCTCAACTCTAACCTCTCAACTCTAACCTCTCATTTCTAACCTCTCATCACAATCCCACACTAACAGAGAATGTATAGCAGCGAGTGATAGGCTGAGCCGTAGTGCCCGTACCCTGAATCTCAGGATCCTGTCCCTCAAACTTGCCTGAGCAGAAAGTGAAAGGATTAGTCACATTGGCAGACAGCGAGAGATTGTTGAGGCCATAGCGGTCAATCAACTTCGTTGGGAACGAATAAGAGATGCTCAGGTTGCGACAGCGCAGGAAGTCGCCCTTCGCAATGCGGATGTCGGAGAAGTTATACATCTGGTACGACGATGACGAGCGTATGCCATTTGTCGTTGTGTTGTAATAGAGCGAGTAGTCGAACTGACCCGAGCGGTTGAAGCCCGGCACCGTAGTGACGAGCTCATCGCCAGGAGCCTGCCATGCCTTCATCAGGTTTCGGCTGAGGTTGGCGTATGGCTGCGGCATGAGGTTAGTGCCCTCGAAGAGGTAGTTCAGTCGCACTACATTGCCCCACTGGTACGACCACATCATGTTCATGGAGAAGCTCTTCCATCTGACCATAGTAGAGAAACCGCCAGAGAACTTAGGGTCTTTGCTGCCGCTGTATTCGAGCAAGTCTCTCACCTCCATCTGCTCCTTCAGGTCGCCCTCGCGACTCGCTGTGTTGGCAAATGTGGCATAGCCCGTCTTTGGGTCAAGCCCAGTGAACTTCCACGAATAGATAGCATTGACAGGCTTGCCCTCCTCGTAGGCATTGCCCGAGAGATAATCCTCCACGGTGTATTCCTGCTTCAGCACGTTGGCAACACGGTTGGTGTTCTTCGACCATATTGGCGTGATGGAAACATCCAAGTCGCGAGTGCGCACCGGCGAGAATGTCATCGACAGTTCAATGCCGTAGTTGTTGAGGTCAGCACCATTGCGGAACACTTTCTCCTGTCCGTATTCCAGACCTACAGGCAACTGGAACAGGATGTCCATGCCCTTCTTGTTGTAGTAGTCGAATGTGCCGGTGATGCGTCCATTGACGAGCGACCACTCCAAGCCGAGGTTGATGGTGCGAGTCTTCTCCCAGCGCAGGTTAGGATAAGGCAAGCGGCTGATCTGCAACTGATACTCGCCCGACCATCTGTTCACCACCGCTGCAGGGTAGCGCACCACAAGGTTAGGGCCCACAGTGGTTGGGATATTGCCCTGCATACCATAGCTGGCACGAACGCTGAGGTCGTTCATCCATTCTGGCAAGAATCCTTCCTCTGCCACGTTCCATCGTCCTGCCACGCTCCACACTGGGAGGAACTTATGGTTGGTGTACTGACCGAACCTGTTCGAAGCATCCATACGCAAGTTGGCATTGAGGATGTAGCGGTTGCGGTAGCTATACACGAATGTGGCAAACTCCGACACCGTGTTGTTCAGCTGACTCACGATTGTGGCAGAATGCTTGTCGAGCGAAGAATGCCAGTCGGTAGAGCCTGAGTAGTCGTTGTTGTATTCATAGCTGACCTTGTTGCCGCGATCAGGGAAATAGCCATACTCTTGCTCCTTCAATCCGTTGTAGGTGAGGCTGCGCGCCTCAAATCCAGCCATAGCCTGAACCGTGTGCTGGAAGTTATCGCCAAAGGTCTTGTTGTAGTTGAGCTGCATTCTCGCCGTCCACGTCTTCTGCTTCTGGTTGCTGTCGATGAGTATGCCTCCCTTAGCCAATCGTGAAGCAAGCTCATCCTCGCTGCCAGGCAGCACTGCGCCCAGCTCATAGCCACGGATGCCAGCAATGTAGTACGACTGCTCGTCAGCCCATTGCGTCTGCCTGGTGTCGGAGAGTCCGTAGCTGAACAATCCGTCAGCCTGGAACCCATGTCCGAGGTTGGCGCGGAGCGTAGCTTGCGCATTCACCTGCTGCACCTTCGTGATGTTGCTCGTGTGGTCCAGCTCGTTGAAGATGTTGTAGCGCAGCATGTAATTATTGTTTGTGCCCTCGATGCGAGTCTGAGTCTGCGTGTAGTACTCCTCTGGCGTCAGAGTGCGAGTGGCATAGATGGCATAGTCGAAAGGGTTGACCATGTAGTAGCCATCAGACGTGCGGTCGGAGAGCATCATCTTGGCATTAGCCGTAAGCCACTTGCTCAGCTTGAAGTCCATGTTCATGTTCATGTTGAAGCGGCGCATCTCGTCGCCCTTGGTTGAGCCGCGAGCATCGTTGTAGCCCAAGCTGGTGTAGTAGCGCATGGAGCCAGCACCGCCCGACACAGCCACGTTGTAGTCTTGGTTCACAGCGTTCTGGAACAGCAAGCCGAACCAGTCAGTGTTGCGTGTCTCAAGCTCAGTCACTCTGTCTGCAAACTGTGCATCGGTTATCTTCTTGTCATACAGGTCGTAGAGAGCACCCTCAAATCCCGTGCTGTATGGCTTGATGTCGAACACATAGCCATTAGCCACCATGTCCTTCGACAGCTGGATGCGCTCCTTCGAGTTCATCATGTTGTACTGCTCGTATGTAGGGCGCGAAGTGATGCCCAGCGAAGTGGAGAAGTTCACCGAAGTCTTTCCCTCAGTGCCCTTCTTTGTCTTGACCACGATGACGCCATTGGCAGCGCGAGTACCGTAGATGGCAGTGGCAGAAGCATCCTTCAGGAACGTGATGCTCTCTATGTCGTGCGGATTCAGACCCGTGATGGCATTGCCGAGCAGTGACAGCGAAGCATTGTCGTTCACCTGGTCGAGCGACGACGCACCGCGGAGCACGGCATTCACCTCATCGTTCGTCACATTCACCGTCTCTTCCCATATCACTCCGTCAATCACCCACACAGGGGCAGCATCGCCATGTATTGTCGATGAGCCGCGGATGCGCATCCTCGGCGCAGCATTTGGCGAGCCCGAAGGAGCCACGACACTGAGGCCTGCCACCTTGCCCTGCAGCATGTTGGACAGGTTAGGCACATTCTGCATCATGAAGTCCTCCTGCTTCAGCGTTGTAGTGGCGCTTGCCGAAAGACGCTTGTCTATCACGTTGTAGCCGTCAGCCACCACCTTCACCTCGCCCAGGCTGTTAGCCGCCTGGCGCATGTGTATGCCCTTCATCGCTTCATAGGCAGGAACGACCACAGGCGTGTAGCCCACGAACGTGATGCGGAGCAGGGTGTTGCGGCTTGGCACGCGGAACGAGAACTCGCCCTTGCCGTCGGTCACAGTGCCCATCTCTGTGTCGGGCACATACACGTTGGCGCCATACAGAGGCTTTCCCTCCTCGTCATACACCGTGGCATGAACCGAAAACTGCTGCGTCTTGTCCTGAGGCACATCGGCTCCAGCCTTGTATATCAGCACTTGTCGCTGCGACACTTTGCTCTGCAATCCAGTGCCCTTCAGCAGCTCCGTCACCACGCTCTCCACCGAGCGATTCTTCGCATCGATGCTCACCTTGCGCTGCAACTGCTTGGTCAGTGCCTCGTCAAACAAGAAGGCATAGCTGCTCTGCTGCTCCACTTGCTTGATCACTTGTATGATGCTCTTGTTGCGAGCAGTCACGCTCACAGTGCCCTGCGCCCACATCGCCATGCTGAAGGCACAAGCCGCGAGGGCAAGCATCACACGCTTCATCTTTTTTTCCATCTTATGTTAGTTTTTGAATTTCACAGTTATCTGATTATCCTTCACGCTATAGTCTATCGGATAAATAACAGAAAGATTGTTGAGCACTTCCTCTATGCTGTCGGCAAGCACCAGTTTGCCTTGCAGGCGAATGTTGGACACATTGCCATTGCACATGATGTCCACGGCATACTGATGCGCCAGCCTGTTCATCACCTCAGTCATGCTCTCGTTGTTGAGGTAGAGCAGATTGTCCTTCCACGAGATGTAGGTGTAGGGATCAACCTCACTCACGCTGCACTTGCCATCCTTCATGCTGAACAGGTCGTTAGGCCGCAGCATGGTGCTCGTGCCGTCTGGCATGCTCACCTCTATGCTGCCCTCGGCAAGCACCACATTCTTAGCCTTCTGATGCGAGTAGGCAGTGACTCCAAACTTTGTGCCATGCACTTTCACGGCAAAGTTGTCGGTGTTGACAACAAAGGAGTGCGACTCGTTGTGAGCAACCTCCAGATACACCTCGCCGTCCACGCTTATCTGCCTCTCTCCATCGCCAAACTCCGTTGGGAAATGCACCGTCGAGGCAGAGTTGACCCACAGGCGAGTGCCGTCGCTCATAGCCACCGACAGCCTCTTGCCGTCAGGCACATGCAAGGTGCACATCTTGCTGCCCTCAGCCACAGCCTCCTCGCCATTCACCGTCAGCGCGCCAGCCTCAGCGCAAGCCACCTGGGCATCATCGTCCAGCACGATGGAGCTGCCGTTCTCCATTGTCAGCACAATGTCGTAGTCGGCAGGCGTCACCGCCGCCATTTCAGCCTCGTCAGCCGACGACACAGCGGAGTACAAAGCTCCGCCTCCGACTGCTACCAGTGCAGCGACGCAGGCAGCTATGCTCCAGCGTCGTACGCTCTTTCTGCGCTCGTAGCGGTCGATTCGCTTCATCAGTCGGTCCACGCCTCTCTCCTTCTCCTCATCGCTGAAATGGAAATCGTTGATTCTCACCTTGCTGTTTGGCTTGTCATTAAGGAAATCTTCTATCATATCGGGTATAAATAAATGAAAAATGAAAAGGCAATAATATAGAACTTGACCCATGATAGCCTCTCTTCGCAAGCGAAGTGAGGAACTGAAAGAAATTTACCAGAAATTAACCGGAAATTAGTCAGAAATTTCGATGCTAACCAATAATTTCTGAATAATTAATGGGTAATTAACGTTAAATTTCTTTCAGTCCTACACGCAGTAGGCGGGTAGGTCAAATCCTATCTCATTACCTAATTACTTAACGTACTTCTTCACGCTGTTGCCCTGCTTCTCAATGACAACAGTTCCAGCAGGAAGACTGCCAGCATTTGCAATCTTCACGCCGCCCACAGTGAACATCTGCTTCTCGCCAGCGCCCATCTCTACCGCGCTCACGCCATTAGCCTCAGCCTTAGTGATCTCGTTGTAGATGTTCATCTCAATCACGTTCGACTTCTCCGATGTGCCTGTAGGGTAAACAGCCACAACCCAGATCTTGCAGTCAGGGCCATAGCCAGCATCGTTCCAGTCCTCGTCATACTCCATGTAGCTTGACTTGTAGCAGTCCACCACCTTCGATGTAGCAAGCTCGCCTGTGTTCATGTCAGGATCCACGTTCGAAGAAGGAATCCAAGTTGGGTCGCCCTTGTCGATGTAGATGATGTAGCGAGTCACAGTAGCTGTAGTCTCTGGCGCATCCCATGCAAAGTTGATGTGATAGATGTTGCCCCACTGGCCAATCTCAAGTTCCTGGCCCTCAATGCGGAAGTTCTTGCAAGGCTGGATAGACTCATCCTTCACGCTTGCCGAAGCGAACTCAGACACAGGCTGGCACACGCCATTCACCACAGCAGTAACAGCAATGTAGTGAGTGCCGTCGTAGAGCGAAGGAGTAAGGTACTCGCAGTTCACTGCCTCCACCAGTGTGTTGTCATACATCACCACATACTTCTCAGCACCCTCCACAGCGTTCCACTTTACGTATATCTGGTTGATGGCATTAGGCATAGCGATAGCCTCAATGCCCTTCACCTGCTTAGCAGCGTCGATGCTGCCAAACACGTAGTCTGTGTAAACCACCTGCTTAGTGTTTGCATTTTCGTCAGCCTTCTGAGTGCAGTTGCCATTAGCATCGTAAGTGTAAGTAGTAGTCTTGTTGAGAGTGTAAGAGCTGCTGTATGTGTCGTAGTAAGAATAAGCCTCGCTGACGAGCTTGCCGTCGTTGTACACATAGTCATACTTAGCGCTGATGTTGTACAAAGCCTTGTCAGCCCAGTCCTGAGACAGCTCCACCTTCTGAGTCAGCGACTTGTCAGCAGCATAAGTATATTCATAGTGATACTCAGTGCCGAGGTTCGACTCATCGTCAGTGAACGACTGCTTCACGCGGTAGTTGCCCTGCTCGTCATAGTCGCTGTATATGTTGCCAGTCACGTAGTATCCGCTTGTCACGCTGCAATCCTTAGCCAGCTTGCCATCAGCGTATGCGTAGTCAGTGTACGATGTGATGTAGGCACCATTAGCCTGGCTCACGCTCCACTTCTCAGCACGAGCAAGCGTGCCATCCTCGTTGTAGAAGTAGCAAGTCTTGGTCGAGCCCTTGATCTCGACAGACTTCTGTCCCTTCTCGTTGTAGAAGCAAGTCACGTCGTCATCATACTTCACAGGCTCCACTGTAGCCTCGTAAGTGTAGGTGTCCGAGCTCCAAGCCCAGAACCAATAGCAATTCTCGCTCAGCTTAACACTCTGAGCGCTGCACATAAGCGTCATCAACGAGAAGACGCTTGTCAAAAGTAAAGATTTTCTCATTCGATTGATTGAATTTATAAAGTTATTAAAACACGTTAGTTTTTATGCAAATGACAACTAATGATAATTTTTATAATCACAAAAATATAAAAAAATCAAGTTTTCATTGCATTTTATTGCAAATAGGCATTTTTTGACTACATTTGCACCACTTTTCTCACACATTATTATTTATATGTCATCAATAGCTCTGAACAATAAGTCAACAATAGCTCAGCTCTACCGCGAGAATGCTGATACGCTATTGGCATACGGGATGGGCTTCGGATGCTCGCGCGAGGACATAGAGGACATCATGCACGACATCTTCTTCTCGCTCTACACCAAGCCTCAGCTCATCAGCAGTGTGGGAAACATGCGCCTATACCTATTGCGGTCGCTCAAGAACCGCATCATGAACCATAAGCGCCTCTCGCGCAGCGGCAGCAGCGCCGACCTGTCCGACCTCGATTTCACAGCCGAAGTCAGCATTCACGACGACATGGCAGAGCAGGAAGAGCGCCTCCTGACGGAGCAGCGCCTCAATGCCGCCCTTGCCCAGCTCACCTCTCGCCAGCGGGAAGCCATCACCCTCCGCTACATCAGCGACCTCCCCTACGAAGAGATAGCCTCCCTTCTCAACATGTCCATCCCCTCCGCCCGCAACCTCGTCTTCCGTGCCTTGCAGCAGCTGCGCCAGCTCCTGCCAGCCATGCCTCTGCTCTGCCTCATTCCTATGCTGTCGCTGAAGGTGGATTTGTAGGGGGTCGAATTCGACTCCCTTTTGCCAGCCATGCCTCTGCTCTGCCTCATTCCTATGCTGTCGCTGAAAGTGGATCTGTAGGGGGCATGTTATGTTTGCAAATGCCGCAAACGGGTGACAGAGGCATTGCAAAAACGCAATAATTGAATGAAAAACGCAAAAAAATAAGCAAATGAGAAAATAAAGATAGATTTGTTTGGTTACAAACGCAAAATACGCTATATTTGTAACCGAAAGAAATAAATCTAACGTGAATTCGACGAATTGTGTATGATTGTTTATGCGCAAGCGCCATGTTAAGAAAAACCTTTGAGAAACAGAACAAAAACAAGAAAAAACATTATGGTTTTCCTTTTGTTTTCTTTTGTTTTTTTTGGTTTTTCTAAT
>JAZRYI010000083.1:0-35773 GCA_045600665.1 Bacteroidaceae bacterium | reverse complement strand
AGAGTGTGCGTCATTCATGCATAAGGCAGCAGATGGCGAGTACGAGATGACAGACGTTGTGGGCAAGCAGTTAGTGCTCAATAACCTTAAGGTGGGATCGAAAGTGACTCCAGTGTTCGTTCCAAACGAGGCAGCGATAGCGTCGCTTCCTGCAGATGGTGTTAGCGACCTTCCATTGTCAATCAAGGTTAGCTCCAGCTCATATATCATTGATATGAGAAAGGTGCCAACTGGCGACAGTTCATTGTGGGGCTTGCGCAATGAGAGAGTGCAGGAGTGTGTTACACGCCGCCTTGCAGCATCAGTAGTGAACCTTTCTAAGTAGTATGAACTTTTTCTAAATAATAATTTTGATTTTTCGGTGCCACTGGTCTTGAATAGATAGGTGGCGCTTTAAGTTTTTTATATACAAGGGGAAGGGGTGTGCAACCATGAAAGAGAAACAGATGTTAAGTGCGTGTTGAGTGTGTTAGGTGTTTGACTGATTTGACGAAAAACTTATTTTTTGTTTTTCTCCACGTAAAAACAGGGAAATAAAAAAGAGGTGCGTAACAGACAACATTCGCAAGGAGAGTGGGCGTGAAATCCGCAAGTTGGAGCCTTATGTTAATATGCCGGTTGATAACATTGACGTGCCTGATTCTGGTGGCAAACAACTTATTGTGCTTCATGCTGACAAGAACCTCTATAGTGATGCTCCATACGTTTTTGATGGCAAGCCATACTACAAGTTGGAAAGTACCACGATGCAGATGCCGCAACAGATGTATGTGGAAATGCTTCGTCAGCGTGACGCATATAAGTTTCGGTGGTACAAGCTTGCGGCTAACAATATAACTGTTGCAGATCTTGGGCAATCATGATAATCATAATGGTAGTGGATTTGCTGTTTAATAATGTGACATCAATTCTGCTATGTAAGATATTGGACTATTTCATATTGCGTTAGACATGTAGAAGATTGCAGGGACTGTTCTCCTATCCGCCAAACTTAATGAAGTCCAGATCATCGCCCCAGAGAGCTCCATCACTCGTGAACAGTACGAATCTTTCGTGAGCTAACATCTCTCTCAAGGCAGAGTAACAATCCACAGAGACCTCTCCATCTCCATCCCAACGATTGAGGTGGAGTTTTTGCTGCGTTTTTACCTCACTAAAAATGACATTCCTTATATTTTTCCCCAAACACTTTGTTTATTCCTCTTTATTTTGTAATTTTGTCTCAAAAATATAAATGCCATGGCATACTATACAAGATTAATCGATGCTGAGTTCTAATACTGCATAGAGGTAAACTTTAAGAAAAGGTAGGTATTTGAATTTAGAAAAGAATACCAGTTGATAAAATAAATACATGAAACTAACTAAGAAGACTATTATTGGATTTGTTGTTGCTGTAGCAGCATCGGCAAACGCACAGACAATCAAGAACGATGTGTTTTGGAACACAGCAGATGGTAAGCCTCTGTACAGTCAGGGTGGTGGCATTTTCAGATTCACTGATCCTGAGACAAAGCAATATGCGTATTATTGGTATGGCAATCACTATAAGGAAGCGGAGACGTACAGACAGAATCCTGCTGTGACTTATGAACGTAACACCATAGTGGGTGTGACGTGCTATAGGTCAACCGACCTGTTGAACTGGAAGGATATGGGGCATGTCATCACATCGAAGGAGATAAGCGAGGGGCGACCTTGGGCTGGATGGTTCGGAAGGCTGGGTGTGGCATATTTGGAGGATATCAAGAAATATGCTTTGCTGGCTCAACATAACAACTCTGTGATGGTGGCGCTTGCCGAATCTCCTACAGGACCATTTGAGGTGCATAAGCATATAGATATGAAGCCAATGATTGGCACGTCTAACACTGGCGACCAGACAGTTTTCACGGATGAGGATACTGGTAAAGATTATCTGATCTATTCGTATGGCAAGGGGCGTCACATTGGATACATCTCTGAAATTGGCGTGCTTGAGGATGGTACGGTTGGATTGAAGGATTGTGTGCAGGTGTTTAAGGGGGCGAGCAGAGAGGGTAACTGCATGTTCAAGTATAAGGACAAGTATTATCTTTGCGCTTCAAACATTTACGGATGGGATTCGTCGTATGCTTACTACCTTGTCAGCGACAATATTTACGGACCTTATGAGCCAACAAATGACATGCAGATAATGGAGGGATGCGAGAAAGACTATGCTCATATCACTCAAACTGGCTTCTTCTACACACTTCGTGGCACAGAGCAAGAGACAGTTATCTATTGCGGTGACCGTTGGGCAGATTTTGCAGGCAATGGTTTGGGATATAATCAATGGGTGCCTCTTTCTTTCAACGGTGACAGGCCTTACTTCAATTCGCTGAGTGAATGGATGCTCAATCCTGTGACAGGAACATGGAGTGTGGGCAAAGGAAACAACTATGTGTTGAATGGTAGCTTTGAGGCCGACAGAAGGCTTTTGCCGATTCCTGTTAAGCCACGTCAGGAGTTTATGCTTGGGTGGGACACGAAGGTTGTGAAGGGTAATGAAGTGTCGCTTGATAATCCGCACACTCCACATCTTAATTATATGAACACAGAGGCTGACCGTAAGTGTGTCATCGGCGAGAAGTCGTTGTGCATCAGCGACAGTGTGGCATTTGTGCGCGAGGTTAGTCAGGAGGTGGTGTCAACTCCGTTTGTAGAGTTGAAAGATGGCACATACACTCTCTCGTTGATGTTTAAGGACAATGGATTGTTCAAGACTCTGAAGGCTGAAGTAAGGAGTTGTGGCAAAACAAAGACTCTTGACTTGAAGAAGATTAAGTCGTCAGGGGAATGGACAAAAGCCTCTATGGATGTGCCTGTGAGCCAAGGCAAAGCGATAGTGGCTTTCAAGGCAGACGGCAAGGCAATGGCTGAGTGCCTGATTGACGACGTTGAATTGGTGGAGAAATAGTCGTTAAAGGATCAGATTTTAAGTCCCATCCTATCTGCTAACTTTGCATTACCCAATTATGTACTTTGAAAAAGGAAGATAGCTGATAACCTTCGAAGTGGCGTAACAGCTGATATAGGTGCAGATTGCAATGCTTGGGATTGCGAGGGATACGTGCAGCAGCGGGATGAGAAGTGCTGAGTACATCACAAGGAAAAACATGTGCATTAGGTACATGCCATAGCTCAGCTGACTGATGTCTTTTACGAGCTTGTAGCCAATGGCAGGTCTATTTATGGTACTCAGTATCAAGAACATTCCGAAAGTGAGCAGTATGACGTTTGGTGTGCAGAAGCACCATCCTATCTCGACCTCTGTAGGTGGCTGTTCCTCACCAAGATGTATCTGAAGATAGAAACTGAGTATTGTAGCAATAGCTCCTATGATGACGCATGGAATGCCTAAGGAAAGACGCATTCTGTTGCACCAGTCAATATGGAATCGCAAGTAATGGCCGAGTATCAGATAGCCTATATAGCCGGCAAAAGGATAGAGAGTGTGATAAGGATTCCACCACACCTGACCAAATACCTCAAAACCAAAGCGGTTGAAGAATGGCAGTGTAGTGCTCAGTACAAATAGTGCAATGACGAACTGCTCCTGGTGTTTGCTCGCCTGCCTGAGCCATGGCGAGAGAATAGGGATGAGCAGGTACATGCTGAGAAGAGGGTAGAGGAACCACATGTGGCCAGCTGCTCCTGGGAAGTTCAGTGGAATATAAGACAAGTCGCTGAGTGCTTGACTTGTGCTTGTGCCTCCCCAAAGCAGAGGCAGTGCGCTATAAAGGATGAGAAAGACAACCATTGGCGGGATGATTCGCTTTGCCCTGCGAGAGAAGAACTCATGCCACGACTGTCCTTCGCGCATAGGGCAAAGCAAATAGGCTGAGGCAATCATGAAAAGCGGCACGCTCATTCGGCAGAAGCCGTCGATGACCGACACCCACAGATGAGCATCACTGGTTGTTATCTTGCTCACTACATCCACCATCTCACCTGCTGGGGCATCAGCAGATGCACACAGATAGAAATTCTCAGAGGCATGTACGAGCATCACCATAAAGCACGCAATCACTCTGAGGTAGTCAAGAAATATTACACGTTCTTTTTCCATTGTACAATTCTCTTTGTTATATAAAAAAATGGGCTACCCCGTTTCTCACGAAAAAGAATAGCCACAACACAAACACAAAATAAAACACGACAAACTACCTGGGTTTGAAGTCTGGAACACCTACGAGCAGGTGCTCCGACCCAAGCAGTTGTACTTTATATCATTGTTGAAACGAATGATTGTCTAATTACTGAATGCCATCGGCACGGAGCTTCTCCTGCCATTTCCATGCAGATGCAAGGATTTCGTCGAGTGGAGTGTCGGCACTCCATCCAAGCACCTTGTTTGCTTTGTCAACATTGCCCCAGATTGCCTCGATGTCGCCCTCGCGACGTGGAGCATACTCCCAAGGAAGCTTGACGCCTGTTGCACGCTCGAAGCCTTCTACGATTTCGAGAGTAGAGTAGCCGTGGCCTGTGCCGATGTTGAAAACTTCAACTGGATCTGTCTCGACCTTAAGCACGCGCTGCATTGCCTTTACGTGTGCCTTTGCAAGGTCAACAACGTATATGTAGTCGCGAATGCAAGTCTTGTCTGGTGTGTTGTAGTCGTTGCCGAAGATCTTGAGTTGCTGACGAATGCCAATTGCAGTCTGAGTTACAAACGGAATGAGATTCATAGGCACGCCATTTGGAAGTTCGCCGATGAGTGCGGTTGGGTGTGCACCGATTGGGTTGAAGTAGCGGAGGATGATTGACTTGATTGGAGCACCTGAATGGATGTAGTCCTCAATGATTTCCTCGTTGATCTGCTTTGTGTTTCCGTATGGTGAGAGTGCCTTCTGGATTGGAGCCTGCTCTGTGACAGGGAGGTTCTCGTCAGTTGGCTGTCCGTAAACTGTACATGAAGAAGAGAAGATGATTCCCTTTGCTCCGTACTTTGTCATAAGCTCAAGTACGTTCATGAGCGAGTTGAGGTTGTTGCGATAGTAAAGAAGTGGCTTCTGTACTGACTCGCCTACTGCCTTGCTTGCAGCAAAATGGATGATGCCCTTGATAGGGTACTTCTTGAATACTGCTTCTGTTGCTTCGAAGTCGTTGAGGTCAACCTGCTCGAATGCTGGGCGGATACCTGTAATCTTTTCGATACCATCAACTACTGATGCGTTTGAGTTTGAGAGGTTGTCGATGATTACAACGTCATAGCCTGCCTGCTGAAGCTCGACAGTGGTGTGAGAACCGATAAATCCAGTTCCACCTGTTACGAGAATTGTCTCTTTCATGTTTATTCCGTTTTGTTTGTATTTATTTTACAGTTAATAAACTTGATTGTTATGAGAGAGCATAAAAATTGCTCTCAATAACCTTAAAAAATGATATAAATCAAATTTTTCAATTATCGAGAGCAAAAGTACAACTTATTTTTGAATTAAGAACGCTTTTCTTGGAAAAAAAGCATTTTTTTTACTTTATAATGAATTTTATGTGACATTCATCACCATCTGACGTAATAGCACGAGCAATATAGATGCCTTTTCTCAATTCAGACACTCTGGCGCTAGCATACTGACCTGCAGAGCGAATAATAGCATTGACTGGCTGAATCTGCCCAGATGCAGTGTAGATGCTGAGTGAAATAATAGCAGAATCCTCGCTCTTAACATTGACCACGCCATTGGTGTATGCAATGCTCAATCCACCTTCCTTGGTGTATGCCTTTACTGCGTCAGCTTCCGGTGTGGAAGGGGAGTAATAGATGCTGTCGGCTGTGCCAATGAGGTTGGCTGTGCCAATTGTTGGGATGTTCATGAGGTATGCAGTTTGTGCTCCGTCTGGGAATCGGCCGAAGGTTTGAGTACCAAGATGAGCTGCATAGGTGAGCGTGTCAGAGAATGCTTTTTGTACAGAAGAGTTTTTTGCTGATGATGGATCCAATGTGATGAGAATGTCGCCACCTTCGGCAGCCAGCTTGAATGATGCATGTATGTCAGAGCCGATGTTGTCGAGCTTGTCTGCCCAGATCACTTTGTGTCCATGTGCAGGAATGATAGTGCTGAGCATTACATCGTCAGAAGGTACTTGATATTTCTGTGGCTTGTTAGCATTGTCGGAAATGTACATGCCTGCAATGTCGATGTCAGTATCTGTGGTGTTGTAGAGTTCTATCCAATCGTTTTTCTTGAAATAGTCATTAACATACATGGTATTTGCAGCGCTAACCTCATTCACCATGACAGGCTTTGCGTTCTGAGCAATCATCTCTTCCTCGGTGAGTGGCACGAATACAGCTGTGAGTGATGTGTTTGCCTGCGTTGGCATGACGAATTCTTCTTCTGTAGATAAGTATTCAATGTCTTGCGAAGGAGTTGCTGAAACATTTGTCTTGTTTGTCCATCCAACGAACTTATAGCCTCCTGGAGCACTTGCTTTGAATGTGATAGGCGGGTAGAGGCGTCCGTTGAACTTGCCTGTAGGCACAGGGATGTCGTTGATGAGAAGCTGGGCGTTGCCGATGTTGCTGCTTAGCTTCACACTCTGGAATGATGTTGTGGATAGCTTCATTGGAGTGTAGCTTTTCATGCTTGACACGAGAGTGCTGAGTCGGCTCTGGAGCTTGCTGATGATGTCGTTGCCTGTGTTGGAAGCTGCTGTGTGACCTGCTTCCTTATATGTGTTAATCATTTCTGTGACGATCTGCTTACTGCGTGTTGGTTCAAATACAGAGCCTGCCACGATGCAGAAAGTGTCGATGAATTGCTTGCGGAACGTGTCGTTCTTGAGCATATTTATAAATATTGTGACAAACTTGATTTCTCCTGACACTCGCTTTATACTCTTGCCGTTCCAGTAAGTGCCTCGTGGAGCATCGAATGTGTAAGTCTTCTTGCTTGCAAATTTAGAGAAAGGGCTTGAGGAATTGAATGCGTGGTCGAGGTCGAAGAGCACGAAGTGGAATTTGCCATCGTTGCGATCGCGGAAGCCTTTCACATTGTTCTGTGGCCAGTCATCGCCGCCAAGATACAGCTCTACTGCCATGTAGTTGATATATTCGTCAATGTCCACCATCTTGCAGATTTCATCATACACATCAGCATCGGAGCACTTTGATGAAAGGTTGTACCACTCAAGGAACTTCTCGTCTGTGCCAGCCATCTGCACATAGCCAGAATCTGGCGACATCTCAAACTGATCCATCTCGTCGGTGTCAATGCCATAGTTAGCATAAGCGAAATGCTTGTTGTTAGGTTCACGCATATTGAGTATGTCGTAATATGATCCATTGATGAAGACATGAACAGGTTGCCATGCCTGGCCATCCACATAGAAGCCTGAGCGACTCACGATTTCCTGCAAAGCCGCATCTTTGATTCGGCTCCAGTTGTCATTGCCGCCATTGCGAATCTGAAGTGTCTTGTTTTTGAGGTATGGCTTGCTTTTGAAGAACTGATAGTCGAGTGTGTTCTCAAGATCGTAAGTCTTTGATGCTTTAAGCTTGAATGAATGCGGTGTCCAAGCACGGCTCCAACCGCCGCACATTGAAAAATCAACTTCTTGAGAAAGAGCATATTCGTTGTTTGCTGTTATGTACTCAAAGTTTACAGGACGATCCCAATCCATATTCCAGTTGCAACGTGAGTCTTGTCCTGCGCCAGCACGTCCGTTAGGGCCTTGCATGAATAAGCCGTAATCTTTGCTGTAGATGTTGTTTTCGTCTGTCACAACAGAGATGATAGGAAGCGGGTATCCCCAATCTGTGATGTATGAACGAGTGACAACGCGGCTTGGAAGGTAGCCATCCTTAAATAGTCGGAGGCGTAGTGTTGTTGTGTATGTAATCTGGAAAAGACCAGTCTTGGAAGTCTCGCCATTTGTGAGAGTTGGGGTGGTTCCGTCTTCTGTGTAGCGAAGCGTTGCTCCTTCTGGTATGTTGACGCACACTTGCAATTGTCCGCTGAATTTCTGTCCATCCTTGTCAACAACAGGGGCTTCCATCTGCTGAGTAGCAAATACGCTTTCTTTGTTAGACGCTCCAGGGGTTGGATTGCCTGTCCAGCTCCATTCATCGCCTCCATCTGTAGTGCGTGCATAGGCAACGCGACTTATAGCTTCTGGGTATTCTGCTTTAGCCAGAATCTTAGTGCCATCAGTCACATACAGTGTGCCACCATCGCAATCGAGCTTGCTCTCTATCTGACGGTGGGAAGCTACAGTGTATGGTTCGAAATGATCGAAGTTGAGAATTGCAAATCCATGTGCCGGAAGCACTCCGTATCCTTCGATGAGTTGATGTTGCTTGAGGTTATTCTCGTCGTCTGTTACATAAAGTCCACCGAGCAGAACTCCTTTGTTTGTTGGGTTGTAAAGCTCTGCCCAAGAACCGTAGTTGAATGAAGGGTCGAGATACACATCGATGTTTGCTGCCATGAGCTCGTTGATGACGATACTGCTTTCTGTAGGAGCGCCATCCTCTACAGTGACGATGCAGGTAGTGGTCACTTCCTCATTGTCAACCGATGTGGCAGTAATGGTGCAAGTACCTGTTCCTGTTGCTGTTACCTTGCCTTTAGCATCCACTTTTGCAACGCCAGCATTTGATGTCATCCATGTGAAATTGCGGAATATTGCTTCCTCAGGGAACGCGTATGCCGACAAGTAATGCTCTTCTGTGGGAACAAGAAGTATCTCGCTTTCCGACATTGTGGCGGATGTGACATGCGTTACCACTCCATACCATTCAAGCATGTAGTTGTCTACAGCCACCCAGTTGGCATTAGTGCTCTGCATCATGATGCCAATGTCAACAATGTCTTTGTCTTCGAGCGTGAAATCAACAGAGTAGTGCTCAGGCTTCTTGTCTGCCGTGCTCACTTTCTTCTTTGCTGCTGCGCCTTTGCTTGGCTGGGCATAGAGATATACGTTGGAAGCACGCTGTTCCTGTGTCCACCATCCGTCTGATTGCTTTACGGCAATGGCATCCGCGCTCAAGCGATACTTTCCTTTTGGAAGAGAAATCGTCTGCTTCATTGTGCCGGAATCGAGCGAATACCAAGCGCTTGTGTAAGCTTCCAGGAAAATAGAAATCCTTACAGAACCATTTGTGTAATTTGATGCTTGACGACCTAAGTTGTCAGCTTCTGGTACGTCAAGAATCCATCCGTCTATTCCGGATGTGAATTTTGAGTTCAAGATGTATCCAGATGTTACATCTATCCATTCTTGAGCCATGGCTTGCACGATTGACATGGCAGCCATGGCAAATGTGAATAACTTTTTATGCATATTAGGTTTGGAATTATTATTTGCTTATTTTTCTAAGAATTGGAACCCAACCACGAAACTAAGAGTGCCGAACGTGTTGGTAAGTCCAAACTTATCCTTTCTGTATGAGTATGTGTGAAGTTCCAGCATCAGTTTCGTGAACCATTGCGTGTTGTTCCACACCAGGCTGGAACGAAAATTCAGGTCGGTTGATACATTGTTCAGAATAGAATGATTGTTCGTAGCCTCTGTGATGTTTGATCTGCGATACCCTAAGCTTGGTATAGCAGAAATGCCGAATATGCAGTTTCGCTTCAGCACCCAGTTGAAGCTATAGCCAGTATTGATGCTATAATCGTTGTAATTAACTTCGCTGAACATCAGCGTTGGGTCGATCGTGCCTATCAGGTGTAAAGGAAGCTCATCCTTGTTAAAGCGTATGCGCTGGTGATTGTATTGAAATCCCAAACTCCAGCTGCCGCAGCTGCGCCTTTGCACTGCACTGCCTTCGTATGCAGCAGGCCATGAGAAACGCTTGTTGTTGAAGATGTACATCAAACTCAAGCCGCTGCACCTTGCATCCAATCCTCGAAAACTATTGTCCTTGCCGGTGATGTCCATATTGCTGATGTATGTAACCTCTGCGGTTTTGCCCGAATTGAACCTATAGTATTCTGCAAAGAACTTAGCGGTGTTCGCCACAAGACTCTGCCTTATGCCTGTTCCATTCGTTTCGCCCTTGGGCTTGCCGATGTCATTCAGATTGTATGACAATCCGTAGCCAAGAAAGCTCCAGTAAAGATACCCACCAACTACAAGAGATGGGTCTGACTGAATTATCATGCGGTTTGCTGTCACGGAGGAACGCATTTGGTAGTAGTCATGCCAATAGCTCGTGTTCATCTCTGCTGTGAACATATAAGGTATAGGAGTGACGTAATTTGTGTCGCATTCCATCAGATAATCGCTCACCGCATCAATCATCCTCATCACGATAGGCTTTTTTTTCTCCTTCGCTTTCATCGACACGCTGGCATCCTCTATTGCTATTCCTCGTATGCTGTCCTCTATTGCTATTCCTCGTAAGCAGTCCTCTATGGTAGAACTTTCTATGTTTTCATCAGCCTCAGCAATCATTGATATCATCACCCCTAGAAAAATAACGAGAAGTTTCTTCATTTCCTTTTTACCTCTGTATCGTATTAAAACTTACCTAAAATTCTGTCCATCACCCAGTTTGTGGCAGTAGCACTGCGCGAATCGCAGTCGCATTCCTGCTTGCCTTGCAGATGCGCTACCACCTTCTGTATTAATCCCATCTGCACATAAGGAGGGTTCTCTACGGTGAAAGTCTCTGTTCCCTTCTCTGTGTCGAGCACGATAGGTGTGTAGTCAAACACCGAGAACAGTACCTTGCCCTTCGTTCCAACTATGGAAATCTTGTCTCTTCGTGCAGATTCATGAGCAACAAAGCACCAAGAGCCGCTGCCACTCAATCCGTTTGCAAACCTGAAGCAAGCATTGAAAGTGTCCTCCACCTTGTACAATCCCGCCATGTTCTGGCAGTATCCCTCGGCCTCAATGACAGGTCCAAACATATACTGAAGGAAATCTAGCTGGTGACTCGCAAGGTCATAGAAATAACCGCCTCCGCCTGCAATGTCTGGTTGCAATCGCCAAGGCATCTCCTTTCCGCTGCTGTAGTCAAGTTCGCGCGGAGGCACAGCAAAGCGTATCTGCACAGTGAGAATCTTTCCAATATCGCCGCCAAACACAATCTCTCTCACTTTGTCAAAGTAAGGCAAGTATCGCCTGTAGAAAGCCACAAAACATGGAATGCCCGTCAACTCACTGATTCTGTTCACTCTCAGGCAATCGTTGTAGCTTGCAGCCAGCGGTTTCTCAATATAAGCAGGCTTTCCTGCTTTCATAGCCATGATAGCAAACGTGGCATGCGAAGATGGGGGAGTTGCAATATACACAGCATTCACCTCTGGATCGTCCACCAATTCTTGAGCATCGGCATAGAATTTCTTCACGCCATGCCTTTGGGCATACGACTCAGCCTTACTCAGGTCGCGGCTCATCACCGCCACAACCTCACTTCCAGGAATCATTGCAAATGCAGGTCCGCTCTTCTTTTCTGTAACCTCTCCGCATCCAATGAATCCCCATCTTACTGTTTCAAGTATTTCCATATCAATCTATGCTATGTGTGGGCATAACTACCCAATTAAGTTGCAAATATAGCATATTTTATTCGAATGCCTTAGCAATGGTTCGTAAAAACTGAAAAATGAATAAGTATTTTGTTTTTTGAATTTGTAATTTGCAACTGGTGTGGTATAATATTTATGTGTGAAGTATTTACAAATAAATTATTGTCTATCCCATTCTGTCTGCCATTGTCATGAGGGCAATGTCGTATTTGAGGGGGTCTTCTGAATCCCATGATTTGAAAATGCTTGTGAGTTCCTCGCAAGCTTTCCATGTTGGACGCTTATTTTTCAGGATAGATTGCGTGAGTTGTAAAACATGTGTGTCCATCACAGCATACAGATCTTTCTGAGAACGTGACTTCCAAATATTCAAGTCGGGAGAGGCATGGCGTGTCATCCATCTCACAAACATGCACACACGTTTGCAAGCACTCTTGTCCATAGTGCCAATTCTTGCATCTTGAAGCCATGTACAGATTTCACCGACTACATATTTTGTGTCTTTTCCATTGAAAAGCTCTTCCATTGTTTCGTGTCCTGATATGGCATCATACAAACGATTGCACACAGCCTTGAATGTAGACACATTGAGCGTGCGATAGACACAGTTGTTCTTGGCATTGGCGTAGCTTTGTTCATATTTCTTGTTGAGGATGAAGTCGGCAGGATGCCAATTCATTTCATCGCGCAGCATGTGAAGTGCGGTAGGGTAGATGACCTTACGGCTTCCCCATGATATCATAGCAACAAGCAGAGCGCCAATCTCGATGTCGAGCTGGCGTTCTGTATGCTGCATGAGCTGATAGACTGTGCCACATGGATCTGTGACCTTGAATCGCTCAATGTTGAATTCTTCGGAATAGTAGCTGTCGAGCAGCTCTTTTGTTATTGTCATTGCAA
The DNA here is from genome assembly GCA_045600665.1 of Bacteroidaceae bacterium. Classification (GTDB taxonomy): domain Bacteria; phylum Bacteroidota; class Bacteroidia; order Bacteroidales; family Bacteroidaceae; genus Minthosoma. The sequence goes on along the minus strand of JAZRYI010000083.1, from coordinate 23,363 downwards.
CTCTAAGTCTTTTAGCCAATCGCTTGATGATGCATCGCTTGGCATACGCCAGTCTCCACGAGGACTAAGGCTAACGCTGCCTACCTTTGGTCCGTCTGGCAAACAGCTTCTCTTGAATTGCTGAGTGAAGAATCGGCGGCAGAATGTAGTAAGCCATTTCTTGATGGTGTCTTCATCATAAGTGCCCACTTCCATTCCGTTTTCAGGTGTTTCTGAGTATGTTTGCTTGATGAATGCTTTTTCTGCAAGATAGTAAATCTTGGCAGGGCGGAATCCCATTCTTAAGAAATTGTATAGGAAGAAGTCGTGCAATTCGTATGGACCAACCAAATCCTCTGTCTTTTGTTTGATGTTTCCATTCTCGTCAGCAGGGATGAGCTCTGGGCTTATTGGAGTGTCAATGATGTCGAGCAGAGTCTCTTTCGATTCTTCGTCCACACTTGTCATTGCAACCCACTTCACAAGGTACTTCACAAGTGTCTTTGGAATTGAGCAGTTCACTCCATAGTTGGACATGTGGTCGGCATTGTAAGTTGCCCAACCGAGAGCAAGTTCGCTCAAGTCGCCTGTTCCGACAACGAAGCCTCCCATCTGATTAGCCACATCCATCAGAATCTGAGTGCGTTCGCGTGCTTGTCCATTTTCGTATGTGACATCGTGGACATCCATATCGTGCTCAATGTCTTTGAAATGCTGAATACATGCGTCTTTTATGCTTATCTCCTTCATGGTGATGCCAAGTGATCGCATGAGATTCAAAGAGTTATTGTATGTTCGGTCGGTTGTTCCGAAACCAGGCATTGTTACGCCCACAATGTCTTTGCGACTTCTGCCCAGTTTGTCCATAGTTTTGACACAAACGAGAAGAGCAAGCGTAGAATCCAAGCCGCCGCTAATGCCAAGCACAGCAGTTTTTGCATTTGTGTGAACAATACGCTTTGCTAATCCTTCCACTTGAATTGCAAATATTTCTTCGCATCGCTCTGTCAGAGCATTGCCGCTTGGCACGAATGGGTGAGGGTTGATCCATCGTGTGAGTTCAAAATCGTAGGATGGAGTAACTGTCTGGCAATGAATGTCAATCTTGTCTGCGTAATTAATTTGTCGAACGTTTTCAGTGAATGAAGTGTTCACTCTGCGTTCTGTGAGAAGGCGCTCTGTGTCTATTTCGCTGATGATGAGCTGATCATTCATCGAGAATCGCTCGCTGCGAGCAAGCAGAGTTCCGTTTTCATAGATAAGAGCATTTCCTGCAAATACAACGTCCTGAGTCGATTCGCCAAAGCCACAGGAACTGTACACATAGCCAGCTATGCAGCGAGAAGATTGCTGCGAGATAAGGCTGAGCAGATACTGATGCTTGCAGATAAGCTCATTTGTTGCGGAGAGATTGAAAATTATTTCAGCCCCCTTCAAGGCAAGCTTTGAGCTTGGTGGAATTGGTGCCCAGAGGTCTTCGCACAGCTCTATGCCAAATGTTGTTTTCTGTGTGTGGAAGATGATGTTCTTGCTCATCGACACAATTTGTCCGCATAAGCGCACAGATGTGTCGGGTAGGGAAGAAGCAGACGCAAACCATCTCTGTTCGTAGAACTCTTTATAGTTTGGAAGGTAAGTTTTTGGCACAACACCAAGAATCTTTCCACCTTGTATTACGACTGCGCAGTTCATGAGCAATCCACCAACCATAACTGGTGAGCCCACAATACTAATAATATTGAGGGAACGAGTGAAGTCCAACAGTTTGAAAAGGCTTTCTTCACAATTCTCAAGCAGCAATTGCTGCGCAAACAAGTCTGCACATGTATAGCCGCTTATGCATAGTTCTGGAAAACAAATGATTTCTACTCCCTTGCCTTCTGCTTGGATGATAAGGCTTTCAATCTCTTGAGTATTGTAGGCGCAATCAGCAACCTTTAATGAAGGAATGGCTGATGCCACTTTTACGAATCCGTAATTCACGTTGATTTGTATTTGTTAGGTAATCCGAATGCCAGTTTTTTACTTTATTTTGTTTTCACCACAACTGTAGCAGGCTTGATGCCCTTGCCGCTGACTTGCACAGTTGCGTTGCCTTGCTTTCCGTTGCTTTGAATGCCAATTACCAATTGACCGTGGAAAGCTTTCATTGTTGGCTTAGTGAATACTTCGAGTGAGGTTGCATCTCCGTTGCAAATGCCTTTGAAAGAAGCGGATCCGCTCACTTTCACGTTTATTTGATTGTCAGCATTAGGAACAAGGTTTCCATCCTTGTCTTCGATGTTTACTGTGATGAAAGTCATGGAATTGCCATCAGCAACAAGAGGCTTGATTTCTGCACCTAAATCACCTGTGAGAGTGATATGGTCAGCTTTGCCTGCAGTCTTTATCACTTCTGTGCCTGCTTCGTTGCCATTAGCATCATAGGCTACTACTTTGATTTCGCCTGGTTCGTACTTCACGTTATTCCAACGGAGGCGATAGCGATCGAGAGCAGGATCGTTTACGTCAGAAATCTTGCCATCCTTGCCGGCGCCAGTCTTAACAGAAGTGTTCTTGGTAATCTTACCCTGACTCTTTCCGTTTACAAACAATTCGGCAGTAGGGTAGTTGGTGTAGCAATAAACAGGAGTAACCCCTCCTTCGCGTCCTTCCCAATTCCAATGCGGAAGAAGGTGGATTGTCTTCTCACCAGGATTCCAGCGAGAGCGATAGAGATAGTATCTGTCCTTTGGGAGACCAGCAAGGTCGAAAATGCCGAAATAAGACGAGCGTGATGGCCAGTATTCATCATAAGGAGTTGGTTCGCCAAGATAGTCGAAGCCTGTCCAAACAAACTCACCAATCACCCAATCTTTCTCATCTTGAAGCAGCCAATCCTCTTCAGGAATGTTTGACCACCAACAAGCTTCAACGTCATAGCTTGAGCATTGACCATCGCTATAAGCATGATTGTCAATACGCTTGACAGGGAACTTGTACTCTCCGCGCGAAGAAATAGTTGAAGCAGTCTCACTGCCAAGCACATAACCTTGTCCAAGACCTTCATACGCCTTTTGATAAAGATGTGTACGGTAGTTCATGCCTGGCACATCAGCCACAGCCGCAAAGCCAGACTTCATGGCTGCTTCAATCTTGTCCATGCCATTTGTGATAGGGCGTGTAGCATCGTACTTTTTAACCACATCCTGAAGATGGCGGAGAATCTTAGGGCCGATATTTGTGCTGCCCTGTTCAGGAATCTCGTTGCCCACGCTCCACATCACGATAGAAGGATGAAGACGGTTTGCCTTTACGAGGTTCTCAATGTCACGATCGCTCCATTCCTCGAAGAAACGAGCGTAGCCGTTTTTGCATTTCTTGTATATCCACATGTCGAACGACTCTGCCATAACCATCATGCCGAGTGAGTCGCACACATCCATCTGCATCTGCGATGGCATATTGTGGGCAGTGCGAATAGCATCGCAACCCATTGCTTTCAAAAGCTCTATCTGACGAATAAGAGCTGACTTGTTGACAGCAGCGCCTATCATACCAAGATCGTGATGAAGACATACGCCCTTGAACTTGCGAGTGACGCCATTGAGCTGGAAGCCGCCTTCAGCAGAACATTTAACGGTACGGAAACCAACTTTCTTTGTGAATGAGTCAAACACTCTGCCTTTCTTGCCATTCTCAATCTGGAAGAGTGAGACATGAAGGTCGTAGAGACGAGGAGTCTCTGGTGTCCAAGGAGTTACATTACTGATGTTTGTAATGCATTTTGCTATGCCATCTTCTCCCACTGTCACTTTCATTTCCTGTTTTGAGCCTTTCTCTGTCTCAATAGCAAACTCTACACCAAATAGTTTCGATTTCAGTTCGCTTTCCTTGAATCCAGCAACCTCAGCAGACAATTCAACCATAGCGCCACCAAATTGCAAATCAAGAGTGTTGGCTTTTACGCTCCATTGTTCAATGGCTCTACTCTGAGTCTGAATGAGAGTCACAGGACGGAAAAGGCCAGCTCCAGGATACCAACGGCTGCTCTCTTCAAGGTTCTGAAGATGAACAGCAAGAGTGTTTTCGCTTCCATCTTTATTGATGAAATTGCTGATATCTACGTTGAAAGTATTGTATCCATATTTCCATTCGCCAGCAATCATTCCGTTCACATACACAATAGGCTCTGCCATGGCGCCATCAAAATTGAGTATGGCACGAGGGCAGTCCTTCTCCACCTTGAAAGTGGTGCGATACCATCCCTCACCAATCCAAGGAAGAGAACCAGAGCGACCGGTCTTCTCTGTTGCTTCTTTCTCTCCATTTTGCTCAATAGCAACAGTCTGCTTATCAATCTCCTTGTCGAAAGGGCCATAAATTGCCCAGTCGTGAGGGACTGAAACTGTTTGCCACTTACTATCGTTGAAGCCTTTCTGAGCTTCAAGTGGCACAACTCTCATGTTGCCTTCTGCACCCTCTGCAATTTTCAGCTGTATAGCAGACGTATTATTCTTTGTTTTAATCGCTTTCTCTCTTGCGTTTTCTGCACGAGAGAACTTCCAACCATTGCTAAGAATTGTTTCCTGGCGTTGTGCCATCGTGGAAACAGAATATGCTAAGCCTATAGCAAAAAAGCTTATCTTTGTTAATTTATGTAATAGCATAGTGAAATCTTGTTTTCTTTTTGATATTTAATTATTGCAAAGTTAAGTATTTTTATTTCATACAACAAGAAATATCTATGTTTTCTTTGATTCCTTGCAGATTATAATATCCATGTTTATACATATTTATATATATAGCACAAAAAAAGACAAGAATCTCCATTGGAAATCCTTGCCTTTCATTATATTTAGTTTTCTATATTTTAGAACTGGAAGTAGTTCTTAGCATTGTTGTAGCTGATGTCTTCGATCATCTGCTTCACGCGCTCAGCTTCATACCCAGTGAATGGAACTTCACCATTCTCAATGTCAGTAGCAACAAGGTTGCAGAGAATGCGACGGAAGTACTCGTGGCGTGGATAAGAGAGGAATGAACGTGAGTCAGTAAGCATACCTACGAAACGGCTGAGAAGACCAAGCACAGAGAGTGCGTTCATCTGCTTTGTCATGCCATCCTTCTGATCGAGGAACCACCAGCCTGAGCCGAACTGAATCTTGCCAGGAACAGAACCATCCTGGAAGTTGCCGAGCATAGTAGCAAGCACTTCATTAGCGCATGGGTTGAGGTTGTAGAGGATAGTCTTTGCAAACTTGCCGTCCATGTTCAATCGATTCAAGAACTTAGAGCACTTCTTTGCTGTCGTGAACTCACCGATAGAGTCGAACCCTGTGTCAGGACCGAGCTGCTTGAACATCTTTGTGTTGTTGTCGCGAATAGCGCCATAGTGGAACTGCTGAGCCCAGTTTGTCTCTGCATCCATAACTCCGAAGATGAACATCATAGCGCTCTTGAACTTGAGAATCTCTTCCTGAGTGAGCTCTGTGCCACCATAAACCTTATTGAAGATTGCTGTGATCTCTGCATCAGTGTAATCTTCAGCATAGAATTCCTCAATACCGTGGTCTGAAAGCTTACATCCCATAGATGCAAAGAAGTCATGACGATTCTGAATAGCATCAACGAAATCATTGAAGTTGCTGATATTCTTGCCAGAAGCCTGTGAGAGAGCTTCAACATAAGCCTTGAAATTGGCAGGAACCTCAACAGCCATAGCCTTGTCAGGACGCCATGTTGGAAGCATCTTAGTCTTGCAAGTTGGGTCTTCTGCAACCTTCTTGTGCCATTCAAGTGTATCGATAGGATCGTCAGTTGTACAAACAGTCTCAACCTTATAGTGCTCCATCAAGCCGCGTGGGCAGAACTTAGGGTCGTTCTTGATTTGGTCGTTGCACTCTTCGTATATTTCTTTTGCTGTCTCAGGAGAAAGAAGCTTATCGATTCCGAAAGCAGTCTTGAGCTCAAGGTGTGTCCAATGGTAGAGTGGGTTGCGGAAAGTGTAAGGCACAGTCTCTGCCCACTTCTCAAACTTTTCCCAGTCTGTTGTATCTTTGCCTGTGCAGAAACGCTCATCCACGCCATTAGAGCGCATAGCTCTCCACTTGTAGTGGTCGCCCATAAGCCAGATTTGTGCGATAGATTCAAAACGCTTGTTCTCGGCAACCATCTGAGGAATCAAGTGACAATGATAGTCAATGATTGGCATTTTTGCTGCATGTTCGTGATACAGTTCCTGTGCAGTTTCAGACTGAAGCAGGAAGTTCTCATCCATAAATTTTTTCATCTGATTAGTTGTATTTTAGTTGTTAGTATTTATTTTTCATTATCTTTTGGCAAATTTACACAATTATTTTTGATTAATCACAACAAAACAATTAAATTTGTACAAAATTTATTAACTAACTTAAATAATAACATAAAATGAAATCACTCAATGCTCGTACGGCTCCAAAGAGCCATGCACCAGAACGAATCATCCAGTTCGGTGAAGGAAACTTCCTTCGTGCTTTCGTAGATTGGATTATCTACAACACAAATCAGAAGACAAACTTCAACTCAAGCGTTGTTGTTGTTCAGCCTATCGAACGCGGCATGGTTGACTGGCTCAATGGCCAGGACTGTCTATATCACGTCAATCTTCAGGGACGTCAGAATGGCGAGCCTGTAAATGAACTCACTCGTATCGACGTTATTAGCCGTGCCCTCAACCCATATTCACAGAACTGGGCTTTCATGGCACTCGCAGAGCAGCCAGAAATCCGTTTCGTAATCTCTAACACAACTGAGGCTGGCATTGCATTCGACCCATCGTGCAAGCTTTCTGACGCACCAGCATCTTCATATCCAGGCAAGCTCGTTCAGCTTCTCTACCGTCGCTATCAGACATTCAATGGCGATCCTAAGAAGGGCCTTATCATCATGCCTTGTGAGCTTATCTTCCTCAATGGTCATCACCTTAAGGAGTGCATCTCTCAGTATATCGAACTTTGGAAGGAAGACCTCGGTGCTGACTACGAAGGCTTCAAGGAGTGGGTTGAGAAGTACAACTATGTATGTGCTACTCTCGTTGACCGCATCGTTCCTGGCTTCCCACGCAAGGACATCGCTCAGATTCAGGAGGCTGTCGGCTACAAGGATAACCTCGTTGTTCAGGCAGAAATCTTCCACCTCTGGGTTATCGAGCGCCCTACAAATATGAGCATCGAAGAACTCCGAGCTGAGTTCCCAGCAGAAAAGGCAGGTCTTCACGTTCTCATCGCAGAAAGCGAGGCACCATATCACGAGCGCAAGGTTACTCTCCTCAATGGCCCTCACACAGTTCTTTCTCCTGTTGCTTATCTCAGCGGCATCAACATCGTTCGCGATGCTCTTCACGATGAGGTTGTGGGCAAGTACATCAAGAAGGTGCAGTACGATGAGCTCATGCAGACGCTCAACCTCCCAATGGGCGAGCTTCAGCAGTTTGCAGCAGACGTGCTTGAGCGCTTTGACAATCCATACGTTGACCATCAGGTTACAAGCATCATGCTCAACTCATTCCCTAAGTATGAAACTCGTGACCTCCCAGGCGTTAAGGTTTACCTTGAGCGCAAGGGCGAGCTCCCGCAAGGTCTCGTGATGGGTCTTGCAGCTATCATCACATACTACAAGGGTGGCACACGTGCTGATGGTGCTCCAATCGAGCCAAACGACGCACCAGAAATCATGCAGCTCCTCAAGGATCTTTGGGCAACAGGTGACACTCAGAAGGTTGCAGAAGGTGTTCTTGCTGCAGAAAACATCTGGAAGGAGAACCTCAATGAAACGGTTCCAGGCTTGACAGCTCTTGTAAAGGCAGACCTCGATCTCATACAGGAGAAGGGCATGCTTGAAGCTGTTAAGACTATTCTGTAAAGGAATTAAAAAAGAAATATTTTTCCTAAAGGAACGCTTGTGTTATAAAAAGCGTTCCTTTTTCTTTTTTATTTTAAAATATTGTGCTAACTTTGCACTCGTTATCATAAAAAACAAAAACTAATAATTCACAAAAATGGACGACTATCCGGCGAACAGTACTAATTGCCTGGGATAAGACTTACCACTTACGCAGTGTAGATGAGTCTTTGCCCCGCTATTTTTATTGTTCATGACTTAAAGCAAAGATTCAGAAACAATGCGAACATTCTGGAATTTCAATGGTGGTATCAGGCACGTTGATGCTTGGGAACCAAACTGCTGGGTGCAGGTGACATGCCCAGTGGACGAAGACGAGGAGTTTCTTGAGAAGGAACTCGGTATGCCTGATTATTTTATGAGTGACGTTGCCGATGCTGATGAGAGGGCGCGTTATGACTATGATGAGGGATGGCTCATGATCATCCTTCGTATTCCGCATTTGAAGAGCGTGAGCTCACGCAGCCCTTATACCACAATTCCGCTCGGTATTGTGATAAAGGGAGACAAGATTATCACTATCTGCAATCAGGAGACACGCATGATGCTTGATTTTGTCAATCATCAGATGCGCAGGGCAGAGGGTTTCACCGATGCTGCAGACTTAGTATTTAGATTGTTCCTGAGTGCATCAGTGTGGTATCTGAAGTACCTGAAACAAGTGAATGGACTGATAGAAAAAGCTAAGCGTGATCTTGACGACAAACAGATCGATAACAAGGATCTTGTCAACTTGTCTCGTTTGCAGGATTCCCTTACATATTTTGGTACATCCATTCGTGGTAACGAGTCGCTGCTTTCTAAGCTCAAGTTTCGCTTGCCTGTGGATGAGTTGGATGCTGAGCTCATCGAGGATGTAAACATTGAAATGAATCAGGCGCGAGAGACAACAGCTATCTACATCAACATTCTTAGCTCTACGATGGATACATACGCGAACATTATTAATAATAATATGAATACGGTGATGCGCTTGCTTACATCGCTCAATATGATCATAATGTTCCCAACACTCATTACGAGTATGTTTGGCATGAACCTCATCAATGGCATGGAAGAATGGAAACTTGGTTTCCCAATAGCCATTGTAATGTGTGTTGGTAGCACATTTGCATCGCTGTGGTGGTTTAGAAGGAATAAATGGCTGTAAGTGGAACTGGGAAATACAGTTTGCAAGTGAATTTGCCGATTTTTGCAATATAAACTACCAATTATTGTAGTTTAAATGCCAAAATTCAATGTTTTTACCATATTTTAGTGCCAACTTGATAGTTGTTTCGCTATTTTTTAGTAATTTTGCATTGATTTTCCGACTAATTACAACGTTTTTATAACGCAGAGTATATCATTAACAACAATAATAAAATGAAAAAGTACAATTTCAATGCAGGTCCTTCAATTCTTCCACGCGAGGTGATTGAACAGACTGCTGCTGCTTGTCTTGACTTCGACAATTCAGGACTTTCACTCATGGAAATCAGCCACCGTGCAAAGAATTTCCAGCCAGTAGTTGACGAGGCTGTTGCTCTCTTCAAGGAACTTCTCAACATTCCTGAGGGCTATTCAGTTCTTTTCCTTGGTGGTGGTGCAAGCCTTGAGTTCTGTATGATTCCTTACAACTTCCTTGAGAAGAAGGCTGCTTACCTCAACACAGGTGTGTGGGCTACAAAGGCTGAGAAGGAAGCTAAGGCATTTGGTGAGGTTGTAGAGGTTGCTTCTTCTGCAGACAAGAACTTCACTTACATCCCTAAGAACTTCGAGATTCCAACAGATGCTGACTATCTTCACATCACAACAAACAACACAATTTACGGTACTGAGATTCGCGAGGACATCGATTGCCCAATTCCACTCATTGCCGACATGAGCTCTGACATTTTCTCTCGTCCTGTTGACGTTAGCAAATATACAATGATCTATGGTGGTGCTCAGAAGAATCTCGCTATGGCAGGCCTCACTTTCGTTATCGTAAAGGACGAGGCTCTCGGCAAGGTTTCTCGCCACATCCCAACAATGCTCGACTATCGCACTCATGTGAAGAAGGGCTCTATGTTCAACACTCCTCCAGTAGTGCCTATCTACTCTGCTCTCATGAACCTCCGCTACATGAAGGCTCACGGTGGTGTAGAGGCTATGGCCAAGATTGCTCAGGAGCGTGCTGACATTCTCTATGCTGAGATCGACCGCAACAAGTTGTTTGTTGGTACTGCTGAGAAGGATAGCCGTTCGCTCATGAACATCACGTTCGTTCTCAAGGACGAATACAAGGAGCTTGAGAAGGAATTCCTTGACTTCGCTACTTCAAAGGGCATGGTAGGTGTTAAGGGTCACCGCGATGTTGGTGGTTTCCGTGCATCTTGCTACAACGCTATGTCTATCGAAGGTGTTGAAGCTCTCGTTGCTTGCATGAAGGAATTCGAGGCAATGCATTAATATAATTCATAATTCATAATTCATAATTCATAATTAGCCTTGCGGGTAGTTATTGAATTAGGGGTTATGAATTATGTCATTTTATAACCACTTCATAGTTCAAGTTCTTAATTGGAAAACTCATTGAGTTGTCAATCATGAATTTATTCTTGATAGCAAAACTCATTAGTTTTGTCAATTATGAATTATGAATTATGAATTATGAATTAAAATAAAGATGGCAAAAGTTCTTATTGCAACTGAGAAGCCTTTCGCTGCTCCTGCGGTTGCTGGTATTAAGGAAATTATCGAAGGTGCAGGCTTTGAACTTGCTCTTCTTGAGAAATATACAGAAAAGGCTCAGCTTCTTGAGGCTGTAGCTGACGTAGACGCTATCATCATCCGCTCTGACAAGATTGATGCAGAGGTGATGGATGCTGCTAAGAACCTTAAGATTGTTGTTCGTGCAGGTGCTGGCTACGACAACGTTGACCTTGAGGCTGCAACAGCTCACAATGTAGTTGTGATGAACACTCCTGGTCAGAATGCAAATGCAGTAGCAGAGCTCGTTCTTGGTCTTCTTGTATTTGCTGTTCGCAACTTCTACAACGGCAAGGCTGGTTCTGAGCTTATGGGCAAGAAGCTTGGTATTCTTGCGTTCGGCAATGTTGGTCGTAACGTTGCCCGTATCGCTAAGGGCTTCGGTATGGAAGTATGTGCTTATGATGCTTACTGCCCAGCTGAGGCTATTGAAGCTGCTGGTGTCCAGGCTTGCGCTTCACAGGCAGAACTCTTCCAGGTTTCTGACATCGTTTCGCTCCACATCCCAGCTACAGCTGAGACAAAGCAGTCAATCAACAAGGCTCTTTGCTCTACAATGAAGAAGGGCGCTATCCTTATCAATACTGCTCGCAAGGAAGTTATCGACGAGGCTGGTCTTATCGAACTTATGACTGAACGCACAGATCTCAAGTACATCACAGACATCAAGCCTGATGCAGATGCTGAGTTCGCACAGTTTGAGGGTCGCTACTTCACTACACCAAAGAAGATGGGTGCTCAGACAGCTGAGGCAAACACTAATGCGGGTCTTGCTGCTGCAAATCAGATTGTTGGCTTCATTAAGGACGGAATCACAAAGTTCCAAGTTAACAAGTAATTGATAAATTCATAATTCACAATTCATAATTCATAATTAGCCTTACGGTTAGTTTTGATTGTGGATTGTGAATTATGTTTATAAATAGAATACTAACCTTTCATGGTTCATTCTTCGTATAAAAGATGGATGTAGTGTTTCTCCAATTTCCATCCTTAATTATGAATTATGAATTATGAATTATGAATTACCTCAAATGATAGTAAAACCTTTTAAAGGCATTCGTCCTCCTAAGGCTCTTGTTGAAGAAGTTGAGTCACGTCCTTACGATGTGCTCGACTCAGAGGAAGCTCGCGCTGAAGCAGGTGACAACGAGAAGTCGCTTTATCATATTATCAAGCCAGAAATTGATTTCGAGCCTGGCACAAGCGAGTATGATCCTCGTGTGTATGAAAAGGCTGCAGAAAACTTCGCTAAGTTCCAGAAAGAAGGATGGCTTGTGCAAGACGAAAAAGAGCAGTATTACATCTATGCTCAAACTTCATGCTTGCCAGCAAACAATAATCAGGTTAAAACACAGTATGGAATTGTAGTAGGAGCATATTCTGGCGACTACATGACTGGTGCAATAAAGAAGCATGAGTTGACTCGCGCAGACAAGGAAGAAGACAGAATGAAGCATGTTCGTGTGAACAATGCAAACATCGAGCCAGTTTTCTTCGCTTATCCTGACGATGATGTTCTCAACTCATTGATAGCACGTTACGCTTCAACAGAGCCTGAGTATGACTTCGTTGCTCCGATTGATGGATTCCGTCATCAAGTATGGTGTATCTCTGACGATGCAGATATCAAGACTGTGACTGAACAGTTTAACAAGATGCCAGCAATGTATATTGCCGATGGTCACCATCGTAGCGCTGCTGCAGCTCTTGTTGGCGCTGAAAAGGCAAAGAACAATCCAAACCACAAGGGAGACGAGGAGTACAACTATTTCATGGCTGTTTGTTTCCCTGCAAGCCAGCTCACAATCCTCGACTACAACCGTGTGATTAAGGATTTGAACGGTCTTTCTTCAGAAGAGTTCATCGATGCTCTCAGCAAGAACTTCACAGTAGAGAAGAAGGGTAGTGAAGAGTATCGTGCTCAGGAGCTTCATGAGTTCAGCCTCTACCTTGATAGCGAGTGGTACTCTCTCAAGGCAAAGCCAGGAACATTCGACGATAAGGATCCTATTGGTGTTCTTGACGTTAGCATTTCAAGCAAGCTCGTCCTCGATGAAATCCTTGGCATAAAGGATCTTCGCCGTGACAAGCGCATCGACTTCGTCGGAGGTCTTCGTGGACTTGGTGAATTGAAGCGTCGTGTTGATTCGGGCGAGATGAAGGTTGCTCTTGCTCTCTTCCCTGTGACAATGAAGCAGATTATGGATATCGCAGATTCTGGCAACATCATGCCACCAAAGGCAACTTGGTTTGAACCAAAGTTGAGAAGTGGTTTGATTATTCATAAACTTGCTTAATGGATAGCTACAAAACCATAGCATCGCTATCGGAAGGCATTTATAGCGAGAAACGTTCTAAGTTTCTCGCTTTTGCTATTCCTGTTCGCACTGTGGACGACGTAAAGCAGTACGTGGCTGAGTATCAAAAGAAGTATTATGATGCTCGCCACGTCTGTTATGCATATATGCTTGGGTATCAGCGACTGGAGTTTCGTGCAAATGACAATGGTGAGCCATCTGGAACAGCCGGCAAGCCAATTTTTGGTCAAATAAACAGCAATGAATTGACGGATATCCTCATCATTGTTGTGCGATATTTCGGTGGTGTGAAGCTTGGCACTTCTGGATTGATTGTAGCATACAAGCTTGCAGCTGCAGAGGCAATATCAAATGCAGAAATTATAGAAAAGACTGTTGATGAAGAAGTGGCATTTATGTTTGAGTATCCGTTCATGAACGATGTGATGCGCATCGTGAAAGAAGAAGAACCCGAGATCGTTTCACAGGGGTACGATATTGATTGCTCGATGACTTTGAGGATTAGAAAGGACTCTATGCCAAAGCTGAAGGCCAGACTGGAAAAAGTGGAAACATTACGTTTCGTGTAGCCATATTTATGCTAAATTCACTTATTTTAATGTGAATTATTATGTATTTTGTTGGGTGAAATGATAATAATCCTTAATGTGTTTTTTTGTTTTACAAAAAATCTATATCTTTGTAAAATCGATTACTGCATTAAGATGCAAAATATACTTTTATAGCATATTAATAGAAACAAATGAATAGCAAAAAATATATACTTTCTGGCTTTATGATGCTTATGCTGTCTGATATGGCATACGCACAGAAAGTCGTGATTGGCAATTATGTTTTCCCTAAGGACAAATCCACTTATTATGGTGAGCTGGATGGTGGCAAGCCAAACGGTAAAGGAAAGACTACATTCAAGAATGGCGACACATTTGAGGGTGAGTATGTGAAGGGAAAGCGTCAGGGATATGGTGTATATACTTTCACCGATGGTGAGAAGTATGAAGGTAACTGGCATCAAGATCATCAGCATGGCAAAGGTATCTATTATTTTGCCAACAATAATAAGTATGACGGACTTTGGTACATAGATTACCAGCAAGGCAAAGGTACCATGTATTACTACAACGGTGACAAGTATGTAGGTGAATGGTATCAAGACAAGCGCCAAGGCGAAGGTACATACACTTGGTCGAACGGCATCTTTTACAAGGGTGGATGGAAGAACGACAAGAAGTCTGGCAAAGGCGTGTTTGATTGGCGTGATGGCAGCAGTTACGAAGGAGATATGGACAACGATATGCGCAATGGTCACGGCAAGTACACATATGCTAATGGCGATTTCTACACAGGTGGATGGAAGGACGACTTGATGCATGGAAAAGGAATCTATAAGTTCAAGAATGGGGATGTGTATGAAGGTGACTATTTGAATGGTGAACGCACTGGTCAGGGCATTTTTACGTACGCAGACAAGCGAAAGTATGTTGGTCAGTTCAAGAACGGTCTCATGGAAGGGTTCGGAACATACACTTGGCCTGATGGTTCAAGATATGAAGGTTATTGGGCAGACGATAAAGAACAAGGTCGTGGTAAATTCACAGGAGCTTCAGGAGACATCTACGATGGTGAATGGCATGCAGGTGAGATGAGCGGCGAGGGTGTTCTTCGTTTGGCTGATGGCACAAAGTTCAAGGGACGTTTCAAGGAAGGGATGCGCAATGGTAAAGGTGTGGAAGAAGCGCCAGATGGAACTCGTTTCGAAGGTTCTTACGTGAATGACCAGAAGGATGGTGCATTTGTTGAGAAAGACAGGAATGGCAACGTTATTCGCAAGGGTATCTACAACCGTGGAAAACTTATGGGCCAATGATTGACTTAGCTAATATATTGGAACAGGTGAAGGAACTTGCCATGAAAGTGGGCAAGTTTCAAGCCGAGCAGAGGAAGTCTTTTTCGCTCGACAAAGTTGAATCGAAGCATAGCCACGACTATGTGAGCTATGTGGACAAAGAATCGGAGATGCTTATAGTGTCGAGCTTGAAGCATATTCTTCCTGAGGCAGGATTCATCACAGAAGAAAAGACTGTGGAGCAGAAAGACGGCAATTCTGAATACTTCTGGATTGTAGATCCTCTTGATGGAACAACGAATTTCATTCACGATTTAGGGCCTTGGTGCGTAAGCATTGCTCTTCGTAACAAGGATCACTTCCTGCTTGGAGTAGTCTATGAGGTAACACGAAAAGAGCTTTTCTATTCCTCGAAAGGAAATGGATCATGGTGCTTATCTAACGATGGACAACTCAAGCAGATAAGGGTCTCTAAGACAGTCGATTTAGATCAAGCTTTGATAATGGTTGGGTATCCTTACAACGCAGACGATTGGCGTGAGTTCTGTATGGCGCTTTCTGCAAATCTGTATGGTCATTGCGCAAGTCTTCGTTCGTATGGCAGTGCCGAAACGGAGCTGTGCTACTTAGCAGCAGGGCGAATCGATGTATATTTCGAATCTTTCATCCAGCCTTGGGATGTAGCTGCAGGAGCCGCTATTTTGCATGAAGCAGGAGGAAGAATATCTGACTATGAAGGTGGTGATGATTTGTGGGAATGCGGAAGACAAGTGCTTGCTACTAATGGCTTACTTCACGACTCGATTATTGCTGAAATGCGCAGAGTGTTACCTTTGAAAGGATGAGGCGAGTTAGTTGAACGGAATGACCTCCGCGACAACTCGGCAGATTAGTCAGGGGTAGTGACTCATTGTTGAAACATTTGAGTGTGCAGCTTGATATTTCTCGAGTATAATTCCATCAGTAAATACTGGGCAAAGAAAATATAAACCTTAAATAAGAGAAAAGAAATGATTGTAGATAGACTTGAAAATCTCGGCAAATACGCCGCTATCAACCCTTTGTTTGCAAAAGTGGTTGACTATATGAAAGACCATGACATCTTCGCTCACGAACCAGGAAAGGTCGAGATCGAAGGCAAGGATCTTTTTGTAAACTACGCTGTAGCTAAAGGAAAGACAAAGGAAGTGGCAAGAATTGAAAGCCACGACCTTATGATTGACATTCAGATTCCTACTTCATGTGCAGAGACAATGGGATACACACCTCGCGTGAATCTGCCAGAGGCTGAATACAATGCAGAGAAGGACATCACCTTCTATCCTGGTCTTGCAGAGAAGTACATCACAATCAATCCTGGAGAGTTTGTCATTTTCTTCCCACAAGACGGACACGCTCCTTGCGTGAGCGACGAAGCAGAGATAGTTAAGGTTATTTTCAAAGTAAAAGCATAACGATTTATGGCAACTGAAAAGAAGGCTGCAGCAAAGTCGGCATCAGCAAAGACAGCTGCAAAGAAAACTGCCGCGCCTAAGAAGGTGAAGCACATTGGTTTGGTGAAAAACGATTCATGGCTTGAGCCATACGAGGAAGCTATTGTGGGTCGTCACCTTCACGCTATAGAGAAAGCATCTGAATTGACACAGGGCAAACAGACTTTGAGCGATTTCGCTTCGGGTTATCTTTATTTTGGTCTTCACAAGACAGAGAAGGGCTGGGTGCTTCGCGAATGGGCTCCTAACGCCACTGAGATATACGTGATTGGTCAGTTCAACAATTGGCAAGAGGATGAGAAGTACAAGATGAAGTCGCTGAAGAATGGCAATTGGGAACTGAAACTCACAAACAAGCAGATGAAGCATGGCGATTTATACAAGCTGAAAGTGAAGTGGAACGGTGGAGAAGGCGATCGTATTCCTGCTTGGACGAGACGTGCAGTTCAGGACGAAGGAACGAAGATTTTCGCAGCGCAGGCTTGGGCTCCTGAGACTCCATACGAGTGGAAGAAGAAGAACTTCAAGCCTTCTACATCGCCTCTCCTCATCTACGAATGCCACATTGGAATGGCTCAAGATGCAGAAAAGGTGGGTACATACACTGAGTTCAAGGACAATATCCTTCCTCGAATCAAGAAGAATGGCTATAACGCAATCCAAATTATGGCCATAGCCGAGCACCCTTATTATGGATCATTCGGCTATCATGTCAGCAATTTCTTTGCTGCTTCGAGCCGATTCGGCACACCTGAAGAACTGAAAGCCCTTGTGGATACGGCTCACGAAATGGGTATTGCCGTAATCATGGATATTGTTCATTCTCATGCTGTTAAGAATGAACTTGAAGGTTTGGGCAACTTTGCTGGCGATGGCTCACAATACTTCCATTCAGGTCCTCGTCGCGAGCACAACCTATGGGACTCACTCTGCTTCGACTATGGCAAGGGCGAGGTGCTCCATTTCCTACTTTCCAACTGCAAGTTCTGGCTCGAAGAATATCACTTTGATGGATTCCGCTTCGATGGAGTGATGTCGATGCTCTATACAAATCACAACCCTCAGATAGGCGGCTATCCTGACTACTTCAATGGTGCTCAGGATGACGATGCAATCTGCTACCTCATTCTTGCAAATCAACTCATTCACGAGGTGAACAAGAACGCCATCACCATTGCCGAAGATGTGTCGGGAATGCCTGGACTCTGTGCTCCGTTCAAGGACGGCGGCTACGGATTCGACTATCGCATGCAGATGAATGTGCCTGACTATTGGATTAAGACAATGAAAGAGGTGAAGGACGAGGACTGGAAGCCTTCTTCAATACTTTGGGAGATGATCAATCGCCGTAAGGACGAAAAAACAGTCATCTACGCAGAGAGCCACGACCAAGCACTTGTGGGTGACAAGACCGTGATATTCCAGCTTGTCGATGCCGATATGTATTGGCACTTCAAAAAGGGAGATGAGAACTTCATGGCTAACCGAGGCATAGCTCTCCACAAGATGATTCGCCTTGTCACAGCATCGACAATGAATGGTGCTTACCTCAACTTCATGGGCAATGAATGGGGGCACCCAGAATGGATTGACTTCCCTCGCGAGGGTAATGGATGGAGCCATAAATATGCACGCCGTCAGTGGAATCTTGTTGACAATAAGGAATTGTGCTACCACTACTTAGGCGATTTTGACGAAGCAATGCTTTCTGTGCTCAAGTCGGAGAAGAACATACAGAAGACTCCAGTTCAGGAGGTGTGGCACAACGATGGCGATCAGGTATTGGCATACTCACGAGGCGACCTCCTGTTCGTGTTCAACTTCTCGCCAGACCGTTCTTATACCGACTACGGATTCATCGTACCACAAGGCTCGTATAATGTCGTGCTCAACACCGACAACAAACTGTTTGGAGGTAATAACCTCACCGACGATTCTGTCCAGCACTTCACCAACTACGATCCTATCTATGCCGCCGACGGCAAGGGTTGGCTCAAACTCTACATTCCTGCTCGCACAGCCGTTGTGCTCAGAAAAAACAAGGAATAATTTGGCATAAACTATCGTGTCACTCGCATAATTACTGACAACCATCGTGGGAATTAAGGATTCATATAACCAGAAAACCGCAGGAGTAGTGCGCTACTCTTGCGGCATTCTGTTCATGCTTTTCGTTTTCTGCTTTCTCTATTTTTTGCAGGGGGAAGTGTTGGCGCAAGCACAGTATGTGTTTTCTGGAGGTATAACTGAATACTCAATACTAGTAGGAGCAATCATCATTTCTATCGTGCTTCAGATTGTTCAGTGGGTTGTACAGCTCCTGTATCCTCTACCATCCCGTTTCTATTCTCTGTCCTATGTCCCTTCTGCCTTGATTCTTGCTATCTTATGTAGCTTAGATGAAGAATCAATGCTCAATTTCTCATTTGGTAATTGGTCTTGGATAGTTCCTTCTGTTTTGGTTTTGTATGCTGTTCTGGCAATAGCAGTAAAGAAGATTGATGAGAAGTCTGTCAAACCTTTTTTGACGGAATCTCCTTTTTCTCTTTATCCTAATTTCATTATACTGTTATGTGCTATGATCGGAGTTGGAGGTTTTGCAAAATCAACAGACGTGTATCAATATGAGTTGAGGACGGAAAGGCTGATTATGGAAAAAGACTATGCTGCCGCAGCAAAAGTAGGATACAAGTCCTTGCGAACAAGCAAAAGATTGAATCAGTTGCGAATGTATGCACTGAGCCAGCAAGACTCCCTTGCTGATTGCATATTCCAATATCCTCAGTTATATGGGGCGAAAGGATTGCTCGACATTTCAGATACATTATTCCATCATCGTGTGAATGCTAATGATATTTGCTTGCATTTAGGAGCATTCTGTGGAAAAAGCATCAGCAGCACTTATAGATACCTTGATTTGATGCTCAATGATACTATTTGGAACAAGCAAACAGCCGATTATTACCTTTGTTCTTTATTGCTTGATAAGAATCTATCAGAGTTTCACAAGAAGCTACCGCTTTACTATAATCTTTCTGATACAGTTCCGAATGCCTATGATGCTTTGCCAAGATCATACAAAGAGGCTCTGTTACTTATGAGTGATGAAGAATTCGCTGTTCAAGGAAAAATCGTTATTGGTGGTGATTCGCTTGCAACGCTTTCTGATACTTTGTACGCTTCTCGTTTCAGAGAGTACACCCAATTAAAGAACGGCATTTCGGATATGCGAATCAGAGTAAACAAGTCTCACAGAGAGTTCGGAAAAAACTATTGGTGGTATTTCGATTTTTCAGATAAAGGAAATGGAGAACTGTCATTGAAATAATGACAATGTTCTCCATTTTTCTTTTATGATTTGGTGTTCAGTTTTATTCAACCCAATTTATTGTGCAGGCATAACTTTGAAGACGATCCTGAAGTTCCCTTCATTATAGCTTGTGCTGGTAATCTTAAAACTTCCTATCTCTTTTGTTGAATTGACGTGAGTTCCGATGCATGGACATACATCATATTCGCCTATACGAACAAGTCTCAAAGTTTCACTCGCATCTTCTGGTAGCTTGTCAAGCTTCACACCTTCTGGTATCGTGTCGCGAGTCACGAATTCGTAGGTGATATGCAGATTTTGCTCGATGAGAGTATTTATAATTGCCTCAATTTCTGCAATCTGCTCAGCCGTAGGTTGGTATGAAAGAGTGTAGTTAATCTTGCTTTTCTTTCTTTCTATGTGAGCGTTCTTTGACCTTTCACACCCAAACATTCTGACCATCGTTTGATTCAGAATATGTTCGGCTGTGTGAGCAGGTGGAAATTCGTTTTTGTTATGTTCGTTAAGAATGGGTTCTGTCATATGATTTGTTTGTGAAAATGTTAGACATGTCAATGATTGTTTCTTGAAGATTCTTTATAGCAACTTCTTTTTGCATCAATACTTCTAAAGGTTTGTTGCAATTTCGGTTTATGGATGTAACAGAGGCAAAACCTGCGTTTAAAAGCAAATGCTCATCCTCTATCTGTCCTGACAAGATATGTACAGATATGCCGTATCTTTGTGCTTTTGTCAATACTCCGTATGGGACTTTTCCCATCAGTGTCTGATTGTCGGATTTTCCTTCTCCTGTCACTATGCAATCTGCATCAGCTATCACTTTCTCGAAATCTAATATCTTTAATATTGTTTCAATGCCCGAGCATAGTTTTGCATCCAAATATGCCATCAATCCATATCCTAAACCTCCAGCTGCGCCAGTTCCTGGATACTTGCATAGAGCGTGCTCTGCTATGCCTTGTTTTTCTGTTTCTTTAGCGAATGCCTTCAATCTGTTGTTAAGGATTTCAACTTCCTCTTTCGTTGCACCTTTCTGTGGGGCGAAAACATACGCTGCACCATTCTTGCCGTACAATGGATTTGTTACGTCACAAGCAACTTGAATGTCAATACCCAATGGTAATTTTCCTCTCAAAGCTTCAATCATGCCTTTCCCGCCATCGCATGTCGCGCTGCCTCCAATGCCAATGAAGATATGTTTACAACCTTGTTCTGCTGCATCAATAATCATTTCGCCGACACCGTATGTGGTGGTGTTCATAGGGTTTCTTAAGTTCTCAGGAACGAGTGATAATCCACTTGTCGATGCCATTTCCATGTAAGCTGTTTCACCATCCAATGATATCGCATACGAAGCCTCTATTTCTTCCATCAGAGGCCCATGCGCTTTTATAATGACATCTTTTGTCGGTAGAATTTGCTTTATGCATTCAACAAGTCCTTCTCCACCATCGCTAAGCGGAATGCATGCTACTTCTGCGTCAGGATAAACTTGATGGATTGTACTCTTGGAGGTGCTGCACGCTTCATTTGCTGTCATGCACCCTTTGAAGGAATCGAAAGCAAATACAATTTTCATTCTCTTTCGTATTGATTATTCTGGATAGATCATCTTTCTTGTCACTCCTCCATCCACGGTAATCGTCTGGCCATTGATGAAGTCATTCTCTTCCTTGCACAGGAATAAGCACATATTTGCAATGTCTTCAGGTTTCCCAACTCTTCCGGATGGATGAAAAGAATGATCTTCATCTCTTAAGATTTCATCTTCGCTAACGTGTACCCATCCAGGAGCGATAGCATTTACAGTAATGTGATAAGGTGCCAATGAAATAGCAAGAGAGTGGGTGAGTGAATATATTCCGCCTTTAGATGCTGAATATGCTTCTGTCCCAGGTTCACTCATTAAATACCGAGAAGAAGACATATTGATTATTCTTCCATAGCGTGTGTTCTTGTTTGCATTTCGGAGGCGCGCCATAAATCTCGAAGTGATGAATGCAGAACGAAGATTAGTGTTTATAATACTGTCAAATTCCTCTACACTCAATTCTGTGATTTGTATAAAATGGCTGACACCAACGTTGTTCACAACAACGTCGATGTCTCCCCATTTCTCGGTTAGGCAGTGCATGCAGTGTTCTAATTGCGAATGATTGGCAACATCCACTTCACAAAAATCTGCTCCTGTTTGCGTTTCTACCTCCTTGCCTCTCATTGTGTCAATGTCGCAGAATGCTACAATGTCACCTTCCTTGCAGAAAGCTTCAACTATTGCTTTGCCTATGCCATGTGCACCGCCTGTTACAAAAATATGTCTTTTCATTTCTGCTATTTATCGCTCATATGTACGTCGATCTGCTGGAATGGAATTTCAATTCCTGCAACAGTCAACTGCTTGTATGCTGTCTCTGTTGTGTCAAACAGAACTCCCCAATAGTTTGCGGACTCTGTCCAGAGTCTCATCTGGAAAACAATGCTGCTTGATGACATAGATATCATTGGTATGGTTGGAGCCAATGCGCCTTCTTTCTCAATGCGCTTGTCTGCTGCAATGATATCGTTGAGAACCTTGCGAACATCATCAGGATTTGTCTTGTATGCAACTTCGATGTTGAGATCCACTCTTCTGTGACTTTCTGTCGAGTAGTTCTTCATGCATCCTGTAGAAAGGGAACCATTTGGAATGATGATAGTCTGGTTGTCAGGGGTGATGAGTATTGTGTTGAATATCTGAATCTGCTTTACTGTACCTGCAAATCCCTGTGCTTCGATGTAGTCGCCAACTTTATAAGGGTGGAAAATGAGAATCATCACACCACCAGCAAAGTTTTGCAATGTTCCGCTCATAGCCATGCCGATAGCAACACCAGCAGATGCGAACAGGGCGACAAATGAGCTAGTTTCGATTCCTAATATGGAAATTACGATAATTGCAAGTACTAAATTAAGCGTGACACTCACAA
Source organism: Bacteroidaceae bacterium (assembly GCA_045600665.1). Classification (GTDB taxonomy): domain Bacteria; phylum Bacteroidota; class Bacteroidia; order Bacteroidales; family Bacteroidaceae; genus Minthosoma. The sequence goes on along the minus strand of JAZRYI010000083.1, from coordinate 774 downwards.
GGCTCTCAAAGAATGAGAATAGCGATGCCTCTACGTTTCTCTTCACCATCAGTTTCTTGACAAGCTTTGCTATATGCTTTATGATGAAGCGTCCAGCAATCAATACAATGAGAGCGATTACTAAATTCTTTCCAAATTCTGTTGCGTAAGTAATAAGATCACTCATGGCAATCTTGCTGAAATCGAGGCTTTCGATTCCTTTCAATGCGTTTTGTCCTTCCATTTTTGTTATTTTTTAATTTGTCATTAATCTTTGCAAGTGCAAAGTTACTAAATTCTATGGTAATAGTACAGAGGTTTTATATATAATCGAATCATTGTATGAAAAATAGCACATAATATATACATATATAAGTAAGTGAACACAATTATTTTTATAATTAAAGAACACGAATTTCCCGTATCTCACGAATGCAAAAGGATTCGTGAAATTAGTGAGATTGACTTCGTCGAGCTCTTCGAGGTTCGTGTTCAAAATAAAACCACAGAGTTTTCGTGATTATAAAAATCATTTCGTGCTGTACGGTATAACTTATACGGAGCCCTCGGCGGTCTCCTGAACTGAAGATAATTTCCAATAATGCGCAATAATTGTTCCGATAATAATAAAAAAATTATCGGATAAATTATCGCTAATTGTCGGAAATTATCTTCAGTTCAGAACATTTTGAGAAATGTTCGTTTTAACCGTACAGGTGGAATATTATTCATACTTTCAATCCGTATATTATCCTAAAAGTCGGCATTTGAATAGGTGTGTACGCACACAATATA
>JAZRYI010000082.1:0-68866 GCA_045600665.1 Bacteroidaceae bacterium | reverse complement strand
ATTATATGTAGACGGAGAAGCTAATATTTCTGGCGGCAAATTTACCTCTCAACACATTGTTTGGGTAAACAAGGGAACTGCAAACATTTCTGGTGGTGAGTTCTATGCTAACCCAGAAGCTGTTTATCTCTATACTGCAACCGCAAAAGCAAATATCTCTGGAGGAGAGTTCTGGGCAACTGGTTCTGAAAAAAAATATCTCCTCAATATATATGATTCTGTTAGAGATGGCGCAACCTTCAGTGTGACAGGTGGCGTGTACCACGATTTTAATCCTTGGAACAATACAGCTGAAGGCGAAGGAACATGTTTTGTTCCTGACGACTATGATTTTGTAGATAATGGTGATGGAACTTTCACCATTAAAGAAAGAAACCTTGTAGCACAGGTCGGTGACAAGAAGTATGAAACTCTTGCAGAGGCTATTACTGCAGCTCAGAATGGTGAGACTATCATTCTCCTTGCCAATACAACTGAGAATGTAATTATCCCTGCTGGCAAGAATATCACTCTTGACCTTAATGGAAACACACTCAGCGGCGGTTCTGTTGCAAGCAATGGTAAAAAAGCAGCAATCGTGAATAATGGTACAATCACAATTCAAGACTCAAGTGATGGGCAAACAGGTACTATAAAGCGTGAAGATGATGATACTGGTTTGTCAGCATCAAATAGTTATTATGTTATTGATAACCAAGGCACGATGACCATCAAGAGTGGTAATATTACCAACAAAGCAGGTGTGCCTGGTGCTCATAAGGGCTCTTCTCTCATCCGTAATGGTGAGGTTACAGAAGGTGCTGTCTTGAACATTGTAGGCGGTGCAATTAGACAGGATAATTTTGATGTTATTAAGAATGGTGGCAAGAACTCTGTGTTGAATATTACTGGTGGTACAATCAACAGTGCGAACAGTTATGCAATCCTTTCTTACGATAATGTTTATATGTCTGCAGGCGAGGTTAACGGTAAAGTTTGTCTTCGCAGTTATGATGTCGATTATGCTGTAGCAAATGTCACAGGTGGAACAATCAACGGTAATATTACTGTAGAAACATATCCTGGTAATACTCCTAGCACTTTGTCTGAGTGTAACATCAGTGACAACGCTGTTATCAATGGTACATTGAGCGTTGGTGAAGGTAATGGTAATACATTTACTGCAAATGACGAGAATGGTAAAATAGCTGTTTCAGGCGGTACATTCGCAAATGCTATTCCTGAAAAGTATTGTGCTGATGGTTTCATTCCTGAGGCCAATGCCAATGGAACTTATGGTGTGAAGTCAGGTTCATACGTTGCTCAGATTGGTGACGTTAAGTACGAATCAATTTCTGCTGCAATTGATGCTGCAGAAGATGGAACTACCATAACTCTTATTACAGACGTGATAGAGAACATAACTGTACCTGCAGGCAAGAATATTAAGCTTGACCTCAATGAGAAAACTCTCAATGGAAAACAGTCCACAAAAACTCCGACAATCAAGAACCTTGGCACTCTGACATTAACAAATGGTAATGTCCGTCGCACTGGCGAAGGCTCTGCAAACTACTATGTTATAGAGAATATGGGCACAATAACATTGGATGAGGGGCTCAATGTAGAAGGAAGTGCTGGTTCGTCTCTCATACAGAACAATGCTGCAAGTGCTTCAATGACTATTAATGCAGGTACATACACCCAGACAGGTGCATTCATTGTTGTAAAGAACGACCTTGGTAAAGTAGTAATTAACGGTGGTACATTCTCTACAGCATCTGACAAAAATGTCCTGAACAACTGGGATCAGATGACAATCAACGGTGGTACATTTGCTGGTAACATTTTAAATGGTGCTTACGATACAAACAACAACAAGTTGATCATTAATGATGGTACATTCAATACTTCAAAAATAAGTACATACATTGGCAATGGTCAAACTTTATGTCCAATAGAGATAAAAGGTGGCAAGTTTACGAATGCATCAATGACTTATGCTGCTACGGGTGAAGATAACGCTCAGGTTGCTGTTTCCGGTGGTACATTCGCAAATACTGTTCCTGAAAAGTATTGCGCTGATGGTTTCATTCCTGAAGATAATGGTGATGGTACTTATGGTGTAAAGAATGGTACGTATGTTGCAAGAATAGGCGAGCAAGGCTATGAAACTCTTGATGATGCAATAGAAGAGGCTAAAAAGGTAGCTGAAGATGTCACTATCACCCTTCTCGTCGATGCAGAAACTGAAAAGGAAATTCTTCCTGCTAACGTCACAATCGATGCTAATAACAAAGTATTGACAATGCCTTCATTCGTAGTTCTCGATGGCGAAGCATATAATCTTCCTAAGATCACAGGCGCTGAGACTTACAAGGTGCGTAAAGCTACTTACATCCGTACAAACATCTCTGGAACAGAGTGGGGTACAGTTTGCCTCCCATTCTCATTGAAAAGTGGTAATGGTGCAGACTACTACACATATAATAATATTATTGGAGATAAGTTGAATGTTGAAGAAACAGAAACCGTTGTCCCTCACACTCCTGTTGTGTTCAAGAAAACAACAAGTGACCTTGAAATCAACGAAACAGATGCTACAGTAAGCCTTGCGGAGACACCTTCATTAACAGCAGGTTCCCTCGTAGGCACATACTCAGCAGCAAGCGTCCCTGCCAACGGCAGCATCTACTTCATCAACGGTGACCTCTTCCACAAGGCACAGGTGTCACTCACAGTACCTGCATACCGAGCATACATCAGCTACACAGCTACTGCAGGTGGTGAAGCCGCACCTCGTACCCTCTCCATCGTAGTAACTGGCGAGAACAACGAGACAGCCATCAGCACTCTCGAAACAGAAGATGCAGCCGTCTCAGCCATCTACGACGCTACAGGTCGCAAGATCTCAGCACCACAGAAGGGCATGAACATCATGAAGCTCACAAACGGCAAGACCGTGAAGATGATGATAAAATAAAAAAGAATACCAAAGTGAGCAGTGACAACCCCAACATGAAGCTGCGAATGCCAGGCAAGGATTATTCTGATCCTGGTTACTACTTCTGCACTCGTACAGTGCTTGGGCGGCGTCATCTGTTCGGCAAAATAAAAATGCGCGAGGACGTCCCTCTCAGCAATCCCAATTGCGCCTACATTGATTACTCTCCATACGGAATGCGAGTAGCTCACGAATTGGAGAACATCGGATCTGTAGGTCAGTACGCGGGAAAGGTGGAGGTGAAAGGCAAGCAGATAATGCCAGACCACATACATGTCCTCATCCTCATAAAAGAGCGCATACCAAAGCCTCTTGGCACTTTGCTTAATGGCTTCACCGTCGGGTGTCGCCGCATCTGGAAAGAGCTTATGGCAAGTCCCGATGCACAGAGTCAGTTCGTCGTGCCAGAACCACAATCCGATGGTGCTCTCCGCATCTTCGAGAAAGGGTATAATGACAATGTGGTCTATAGAGCAGGTCAGCTTGATGGCTACTACAAGTATATGACTGCTAACCCTTGGCGCTGGCTGTTGCGAAAAAGCTATCCTGACCTCTTCTGCAAAGTGTAGGGAAAGGAGCTGCTGCCAGGGCATCGCTTCGACTTGATGGGCAACATGTTCCTGCTTGACAGACCTTGGCGAGTGCCAGTACGCATCAGCCGCTTCGCAGTCAAAGAAGAGGCATTCGACCCTAACAACCCACAGGGTTCCTTTGTCCTCGCAAATGGCAAGCCGGTGTTAAGGCAGACGCAGTATCTGTATCCGAAACGCGAAAAGACGCAAGAGGAGATACAAGTGGCAATAGAGCCATATCTCAAGCTGGCGAAGGCAGGAGCGGTGTTAGTCACTCCGTGCATAAGCCCAGCAGAGAAGGAGATGGTGCAGACAGCATACAAGGAGAATAGGGCAGTGGTGATGCTCTGCTTTCAAGGGTTTGACAAGTACTATCATCCGAGCAAGGCGCACTATGATGCTTGTGCCAGAGGGCTTCTTCTGCAGCTTGCCCCTTGGAAGTACGATTCAGGGCGGGAGATGAGGAAAGCGCAATGCGAGGAGCTGAATAGCATGGCTTTCAGGTTTGCTGGGCTCATGTTTTAACTTTTTGGCGCAAAACGCCAAATCCGAAACATGAAAAGGCAAGAGTTATCAGGTCCCGTGTTGCCAGGTCAGTGTATAGGAATATTCGCTTTGCGATTATCATACAAAAAAAAGAAAACAAAATACCAAAGATATGAAACATAAAATTAAATATCTAACCGCACTTACATTGCTTGCTGCTTCATGCACAAGCGATGACATAGGCATTGATAAGACAAACACCCTAAGTGGGGATGGCAATAAGACTCCTATCGCCATACAGACCAACCTGTCTGCTGCGCTTCAAACTCGTGCTGTCGATAAGAAGTTCGAGAAGAATGATGTTCTTCTTGCATATATTGAGGCAGGTAAGACTACAGAAGGTGCCTTCAGTTCAGAAGAAAACCCATTCAAAGGACTGAAAACACTGACTCTCACAGCTGATGCAGACAATATGGATGGTGACAATCATGCTAATCTCTATAATTATACTATTACAGAGAATGGCCCACATATCACCGAAACAGAGGATGCTGGTCTCCAGAAACTCTATTGGGATGATTATAGCTCAACAGAGAAAGACCTTCGTGATGCTGGTGCAGGCATCCGCTTGAAGTACGGCTATTGCTATAATGGAGGCACTCCTTCCACAACCCTTACAGAGTCAACTGGTGCCCTTGGCTGGTCTGTTTTGCAGAACCAGTCAGATGCAGCGTCAATGAAGAAATCTGACCTCCTTTTTGCCAAGACTCAGGCTCCTGTTTCATACGTTCATGGCACAGAGGAAAGCAGCAATCATGGTGTCCTCATTCTCCCTTACTCTCACGCAATGAGTAAGATTACTGTGAACGTGACAGCAAACGAGGGATTCGCAGATAAAGCAAACTTTGCCTCTTCTACTCTTACGCTCAAGCACATGCAGACCAAGTCTTCTGTTGATGCTCCTGCTGGTACTGTAACTCCTTCAGAAGTTTCAACTGATGTAAAGGATATCACCACTTGGAAGTCTGCATCAGCAAACAAGACAGCCACTTTCCAAGCTATCGTAGCTCCAGGCACAAACCTCTCAGTAGGTAACTTCATCGCTACAATCAGCAATGTAGATGGCAACTACTACGACGTGCCAATCACAACTGCTATGCTTGAAGGGTGGAGCACAAAACTTACACCAGCTGACAAAGTAAGCTATGATGATATTGCTCAAGCTCACACTCGTGCAACAATTGACGGCGCAAAAGGCTACCTCACTCAGTCAGGTGTACACTATGTCCTCAACGTGACAATCGACAAGCAGACCATTACTGTTCGTGCTACACTTGCTGATTGGGATAAGGTAGAGGCAACATCAACAGCACAGATAGTATTTAATCCTGATGTTAATAGCAAGGGCACAATTGCAACTGCTCTTCAAGCAAGTGGCTTTGATGTCTATAAGAGCTCGTCAAATGATAGCTTTACAGAAAAGACCACTACACTTACCTATGCAGATTCAAAGTGGACATATTCACCAATAATCTACTGGGCAGGACAGAGCGACAACTCTTACTTCCGTGCTCTCTCTCCAGCAGGTTCTTCTACATCGCAGCTCGCGCAGGGTGGCGACATCCTCTGGGGAACATCAGGCAACACAGCCATCTCTCCTCGCACAGGCGACGTGCCTCTCACATTCGAGCACCTCATGTCAAAACTAAGCATCAACCTTCAGACCGTTTCTGGCGATGCCGCTGTTGACCTTACCAATGCAACGATTGCCATTTCAAATATGGCAACAGCAGGCACATACAGCATCGTTGATGGCAATGTTACTGCCGGTTCTACTGTAGCTACCATGCTCACAGGCAAGCCATCTGTCTTCACAGAAACCGTCATCCCACAGACTATCACCGACAATGCCAAGGTTACTATCACCCTTGCAGATGGCACAACCTACAGCGTTCAGCTCAACCAGTGCAAAACAGACAAAGGTGTAGCAGTATCATCATGGACTAAGGGCACAATCTACACCTACACCATCACCCTCACAAAGCAGGAAATCACTTTCTCAGCTGTAGTGAAGGAATGGGAGAACGCTACTGCCTCTGGCAATGCAACCCTCGATTGGGACTAATAATTTGACAAGATACAACAAGTTAATCATTCAGTAATGAATAGAACGAAACATATAATTGGTGCGTTGTTTGCAGGAGTGGCTCTGCTCTCTTCCTGCAGCGATGAGGTTGTGCCATCTATCTCTCAAGGAGGCAAGGTTGAGGATATGATCCTCTTCTCTGCAGGTAATGAGAGCATGAAAGGCGTGACTCGTGTCGCATCTACACTCTATATGCCTAATGGAGTTCGATTCGTGGTGGACATGTATTATCAAGAGGCTGCCCACTACAACTTGACTCCTTGGCAGGCATTCATGCAGGTTGACCAGAACAATCTTGGAAACAGCAATTATCTTTCTTCGGAATACACACCCGTAACAGACGAAACCAAAGATGATTACAACAATGACAAGACTTCCACTATCTTCTATTGGCAGAACCGTCAGAACCATATCTTCATTGGATATGTAGATAATTATAATGCAGCATACGCAAGTGCTACAGCTGCAAGTCAGACCTATATTCCTGATGGTTTGAACACTCATAAAGAGTATCCAATCATTCAGAACAAGGAAGTTGTACGCAATCAGGAGTGCAAGCACTTCGACCTCCGCAATCCTGACAAGAATGGAGATGGAAAGCCAGATTGGACCAAGATGACAGACCAATACGATCCTCTTATTGCTTGCACAGAGCAACAGCCTCATGGTAATTCTTCTGAGACTAACCGCGTGTATCTCACCTTCAAGCATCAGTTCGCTCAGGTTCGTGTCAACCTTCGTGGTGGTGAGGGCGTGAACCTTACTGCCGACCAGATAGATGGTGTTGAGATGTTGGGTGTGTCGGAGAGTGCTGATGTGTTCCCATTTGTGGATCATAGGGATAAGGTAGAACCTGTTGCCCCAGAAAGCCCAGAGAATGAGGAAGCACCTACAACTCCGAAAGAACAGGAGATTGTGATGTATGGAGATGGAACCTCTTATATCCGTACTGCAGAGCCTGGTGTGGTGTATCTGACAAAATACACAGAAGAACAACTCAAGGAGAATGAGTTTGGCACTTCATTTAATATGTTCGAGGCAGACAAAGTAGCTGACGAGGAATATATCAAGACCTACGAAGCTATTGCATACGGACAATTGCCTGCTCTTCGCATCCGTTGGCATGAGATGACGAAGGATGAGGGTGGACAGGATGTTCCTGGTGTTGAGCATGTCATTACTTTCAAGATAACGGAACAGAATGGCGTGGATTTCAACACTCTCTTGAGTGGCAAGCGCTTTATTTATAATCTTGAGATTCGTCGTGGTACTCTTGCTGTTGTTCGTACAGTTATTGATGACTGGGAGACTTATCAGCAGGTTTATGAAGAAGACGGAACTATTAGCGAAAACTAATGAAAGATGAAAAATTTGCGAAGAATATATAATTTGATGGGTGTAGCACTGCTCAGTGCGGTGACGCTGACATCATGCTCAGACTCGTGGGAGGAACTCATAGGTGTAGCTCCTGATATGGAAGGCACACAGGTTGAGTTTACTACAGATGTAAGGACTGAGCGTGTAGCTACTCGTACTCCATTCGGAACGGAAGGGGCGATGAACACCGAATTGGAAAGTTACAAGCCAATAAACGATGCTTACAAACTTACTGTATCTATGTATGAAGAGGGTACAGCCAACTCTCTCGGTTCTGCATCGTACATCCCTGTGAAGACACGAGAAAAAGAAGCTGTCGATTCAGAGCTCAAACCAGAGTTTCAAGAGACACCTCTTTACTGGCCGGGCAATGTGAAGAAGTATGCTTTCAAGGCTACATGTGGCACAGAGACTGTAGAAGCAGATCAAAGCGAATCGGAGAAACTTCTTGCGCAAGACAAGCTGTTAGGCTTCGGCTATTGCCCTTCGTATGGTGATGGAGCCGATGATATAGATGCCCTGAACTATCACACCAACAAGGAATGGTATCAGGCAAACATGCAACGTCTTGGTTCTGAGGCTTCGAAAGAGCAGGCTCGTCGCATACCTCTCTACCTGAAGCATCAGCGTGCTTGGCTCACTGTGAAGCTGAAGGCTGGCAATGGTATCAAGCGTGAGTTCCTTCAGGAAGGAAATAAGGCAAATGTGTCTTCTGTCTTGTTCAGCTATGGAGACACAGAAGTGGAAGTCAATAAGCCTCTCATTTCGTATGTCAATATTCCATACGAGGCAGACCTGAATGGTGAACAGGGTGATTTCCAAACAACTCAGTATGACGCAATCGTGGAGCCTCATGACTTCAGCAATGATTTGGAAACAGCCATTTTCAAGGTGGTAGTGAACAACATGAAGTTCTCTTATTACTCTGCTAATGATGTGAAGAAGGGTACTCCAGAGGAAGATATGTCTGTGTATAACCTCACAGCTGGCAAGCATCTCACCATTACTGCCACGCTGAGCACAGACCGTATCATCTTCATCACAGCATTGCTGGAGGATTGGGATGAACTTACATTCACTTCCATCTGTGATGACTATGGACAGAATGGTGACCCTATACAGATTCCAGACAGATATACTCTGGATCAATTCTTGAGGAATCCAGACTTGAATAAGGCTGGCAATACGGCTATCATCTCTGCCGCTACTTTGAATTTGACAGACAGCGCTTGGACTGCTTCTGACTATGAACTCAAGGCAAACCTCAACCTTGCTGGTGCTACAATCAGGACAAACAAGCAGTTCTTGGGTAAGGTGGCAAGCAGTTCCACTATCGTAAATGGTGTGATCAGTATGAATGCTGATAATAATGGTGGCGGTAATGGCACCGTAGATGCAGCAATCTGCTCTGAAAACCACGGTACAATTCAGCAGGTTACTATCGTTTCTGATGGCAATGCAAAGGCAACCAAGGGCGCTGTGTGCGATGTGAACACAGGTAAGATAGTGAATTGTGCCTCATACCTGAAAGTCCAGGGAACTGGCAGTGAAGCGTATGTGGGTGGTATCGCTGCAAGATCAAAATATGCTGATGGGGATAATCCTAAGATGCCTGTGATTGATAAATGCGTGGTATATGGACGTGTCGGTGCAGAGCAGTTGGAAGGTGAAGCAGATAAAGTTCTTGGTGTAGGTGGTATTGCTGGATATGCAGAGGGACGTGTTTCAAACAATACGTTCGACTATGGTATTACTATTCTTTATCAAGACAATCCTAAGCATAAGAATATCGTTGCTGCAACATCGTTCGTGGACGCTACGACATTGAAGTCTGACTATGTATATAACAATTCTTGGCCAACGACAATTTCTAACTCGATTGTAAAAGTTGGAGATTCTTCAGAGAATTTCGAAATAGTTAATGCCAATAGTGCTATATACGCAGCTGTGTTGGATTGCCAAAAGGAACTTGAGAAACTTGTGACATTAGGTACTGATGCTACAGACAAGAATTATCGTGTTGCAGATGACTTCTCTGTGGATAGCACTTGGAAATATGGCAGAACTCCTATGAATCATACTACAGATGATGAAATGTATGCTGATAATAAGCCGCAGTATAACCATACATTCAATCTTGATGGCAATGGGCATACAATCACCACTAATGGCACAATGCTCTTCTCTGTCATCAAAGGTGAGATAAAGAATCTTAATCTTTATTGTAATGCTTCTATTACAGAGGAACCAAATAAAGACAACACCAATTCTATAGCATCATTGGCTTACGCTCTTGAAGGAAACAAAGCCAAATTGACAGATGTTAAGGTCAAGATGAATGAAAGTGCTTACATCCAGTCGGCACAGCCTGCCGGTGTTGTTTCTTGGGCATACGGTGGAGCAGTGATAAAGGATTGCGAGGTAGAAGTTGCTTTGCATGCTAAATTGCAAAAAAACGCATCTGATAGCGACCAGGGCAATGATGCTCGTGTATATGCAGGAGGTATTGCTGCTTTTGCTGTTGATGCAACCTTTGATGGATGCAAGGTGCATTCAGGCACCGTCATAATGGAAGCAATAGAAGATGGAGGAAAACTCCATACCAACTTCTGGCGTGGCGGCATTCTTGGAGGTGCAACAAAAAATTCAGGCTCAACGACAGAACCTTATGTGACTATTGTGGAGTGCAGCTCTTGGTGGACTGACTCTCAGGAAGGTGCAACATGCTATGGCGACATCGTCGGTAGATCAAAGTACGCTAAGACTACAAGTGAAGATGCCAATGGCATCAACCCTGCCTCAAACGGAAACTGGTGGTCGGGTCGTCAGCCTGCAGGAGATCTTGGACTAAACTATGAAAAGATCTTAGGCAAGAAGAATGGTGTTGCTCCTGTTGAGAACACAGAATGGTGGAAATAGATTATTTAGAATATGAAGAATAATTGGTATAACATACTTGGTGTCGCAGTTGTTGCTGCAGGATTCGTGGCTTGTACGGATGAAATCGGTACGGCAGGAGACTTGGTGGCAGACAAGGCGAACTACATCAATGTGGGTGGCATAGAGACTGACGGATTGCTGGGGGCTGTAGGCTCTTCTGCAGAGGTCGCTACCCGAGCTGATGGCGGCACACCAGCAGAGCCTTTGCACAAGCAGAAGGCTGAGGATGTGGATTGGTTGCAAGGTGCTTTGAAAGCAGGTCTCGACATTACATATTCCAATATGAATGCTGACTTCCAGCATGTGACACAGAATGAGCGTGTGGCAATATTGAAGTGGACAGGCGAGAAGCAGCCAGTAACAGGCTCTACTGAGCAGCGTGGTAAATATACATTCTATTATAAGGGTACTGTTGCTGATAATGGCGTAGGCGAAACTGCCAAATGGTATGACAATGGGCCGCACTATTTCGAGGGACAGTATGTGCCTGAGCGCATTCGCACAACTGCCGATGGCTTGTCAGGTAGTGATAAAGCTTCAAACCTTGTGCTTGACCAGCACGATGGCAGTGAGAATGGCAACTACACCATGCTTTCGCACTACATCGGTATGCCTCCTTCATGGCATCATTCTGCTACTATCGACCAGGTGCTGCTTCCTTTCAAGCATCGTTTGAGCCGTGTGATAGTGTATGTGCTTATCGACCCATTGCTCAATACAACAATCAAGGGATATGATTATAATCTTGATAATGAGGGTACAGAGACTCCTGACGACCCTACAACATCTTCTTTGCGCTTCTGCAACGTGAAAGTCTTGAATTTTGTAGAGGAAAAAGAAATCACTGTGGGCTCTGGCTCAACAGAAAGCCACACTTCTGCTCTTACTCCTCAATGGACAACAGGTCGTAAGGTCATCCCTCACTTTGTTGGTGAATACCGTAGCAGTATTGATGCTGATATGAAGCCTGCTGCAAGTGATGATGTCGCAAATGCAAACTACATTGTCTATATTAAAAAGTCAACAGAAGAGAAAATACATCCTCGTGATGAGAAATGGGCTGAAGCACATGCAAGCTACCTTTTGCAAAAGGAGAATAGTGGATATACTCAGAGACTATATGACAGAGTTCCTGTGTATGACGTCATTGTTCGTCCTACATATACCGAGAATGACTCTGTGATGTATGATGAGGCTAATTATTACAATCATGACAAGACTAAGAACGATACCGAGATAGCAAAATATTGCAACCAGAAGAATGGTATCGACTTCGAGATGACTCTTGCTTCGGGTCTTACATACGCTAAGCATTTTGAGTTCGACCTCAATGCAAACTGGCAGACTGTGGTCTATCTCACTATCGACCGTGAAGGTGTGGATTATGATGCCTCGACGATAGAACGATGGGATGAGAACTCTGCTAACGATGGCTATTATGGTCCTAACAATGATATCTTCCACAATCTATCGAATGCAGGAAGCAGTTGGCAGAGAGCATATAGAATCAAGGGATATGGCAACCCTAATCCTTTGGTGACTGATGGTAATAAGTATGAAGAGCCAAATGACAGCGGTCAGTATGTGCAGGAATCTGAGTGGAAACGTCACTTCGCCCAGGCATACAAAGGCGGTGCAAATCATGGTGACTACTTTATACTGGACAAGGACATCACAATCAATGCATCCGACCTCCCTACAGGATTTGTGTTCACAGGTCATCTTGATGGTCACGGAAGAGATGGGAAGTGCCATACTATCACGTTCACAGGTGGCAATCAGTGGTCTGTAGCAACTATGTATGATGAGTCGCAGCTGCCATTGTATGTGAAGAATGGTTCTGAATATACAGTATATACTCTCCCTGAGCTTTACATTCCAAACGAAATAGCTGAGGTCGCTCCACGTCAGACAAGAGCTACAATTGATCTGGGTCCTGAAATGATGATTAAGCAGACAAAGACTCTTAAAGAGGTAATGGCTGATGGAGTAGAGTATTATGTGAAGAATAGCGATGGCAGTTATTCCCTCTTTGTACGTCCTGAGCTTTGGCGCACCACACCTTCGAGCCTCTTTGCAGGTCTTGATGGAGAATACACTACCGCTCAAGAAAGTAATCCTATTCTTCCTGCATGGAAGTGGGAGGCTAATGTGCATTGGGAAACAAACAATGGCAAGAAGTATTGGACTCCTCTCAAGGGTTATCGTGCAGAGATATATAACACAACAGTCGAAGGTGGTAGTTTCTTCCCTTATGGACTTCCTAATACAAATGTGACAGGCTATATCTACAATTGCAATGACAACACAGGCAAGATAAGTAATAACCCTGCAATACCAGAATACTAAGATGAAAAAGATACAATACATATTATTATTCTTGACTCTTCAGTCATTGTTGTTCGTGTCTTGTACTCAGGAAGACGAGTGGCAGATGACACCAGAGCAGCGCAACCTTATTGGTACTGCGGTAAATTTTGAACCATACGTGGGTACTTTCGAGAATGGCACGCGTGCTGTTTTGCCTTCTGCTGTTACCAATGGTGGATTCAACCGTGGAGATATGATGTATATCTATCGTCAGTATCTTGATTCAAATGGAAAGTGGACGTATGGTGATGCAGATAAGGTACTCCCTGGCACAATATATAAATATACAGAGCAGTACAATGGTGAGACTGGCATCTATGTGAAATCAAGCTGGAAACCATACGAGAAGAAGAAGTTCTCTATGGTAGATGGTACATTCAATTACACAATGCCAAATGCCATAACGAAAGCCGACTCCATCATTTGGGAGAATGGTTCGACAGTGCGTTTCCGTTGCTGGGTGCTCAGTTCTCTTTGTGGTGGTCTTGATGGTGACAAATATAATGTCAATTATCCTGACTATATGGTGTGCGACTGGGTAACCGTATCAGGACCTACAGAGCAGATTCCAATGGCTATGCGCCATCTTGGATGCCGATTTGTTTTCTCACCTTACGGAGGTAACTCATTTGTAAATAGCGACGCGTTCCGCATTCAGATAAGCACAGATTGGGAGGACTATATGCGTGATGATAATGCTGATACCGATGATGAAGATGCTGCAGACAAAGCACCTACAGAGGAAATAGCCAAAGAGCGAGCTGCCAAGGTCAAAGAGATATACGAGAAGATGTGCTTCCCTGCAGGTGTTGATATGGACGACATGTCGCTTCTTGCATGTAAGGAGACAAGGACGAATCTTACTTCTGGTCAAGCACGTGAGCAAGCTCCATACGCAACAACATATCAGCATGGCAAGGTGAGTGCTGAGACTATTGCTCAGCAAGCACGTCGCCCAGAGTTCATAGGCTACTATGGCTCAAGCAACTATATGGTTACTATCCCATACGATATGAGTTCAGAAAACGATGGCGAACTTATCACATTGCCTTCTTATACTCGTTTCCGTGTGTATCTTCGTGATGTGAACAATGGAGACAGAGGTGGAAGCCCGACTACAGGTGCAGAAAGCGACTATCACATCTTTGTGCTCAGCGATGTTAGGAAGCGTGATGGCAACGGCAATACTCTCAGCGAACAGGCTTTCCCTGAAGGAATCACTCTCAAGGCAGGAAACAGCTACCAGTTCTATGTGGGCTATGTATATGATCAGGTTAAGGTGACAGCTGCTGACAACTTCTCATGGGCAGAACAGGATCTTGGTGAAGCTTTGGCTACAAATCAAGTTGTTGATCCTAACATGCCTACAGAGAAACTGAAGTGGTGGCATAAAGGTATTGACGAAGCTATTGAACGTACAAAGACTTCTGATGCAAACTACAATCCTGAATTCCATATTAAGACTGTAGAAGAATACCTCGAATTGGTAGATCTTGTGAATGGAAACTTCAAGTTTGATGAAACAATCAAGAAGGCGTACCGCACCAATCCTGTTACTCATAAACGCGACCATGTAGCGTGGTACACTGATATAAATAAGGATGCAAATGGTGTGCCTGATACAGTTTGGATTTCAAGACAGGATGCAGAGGCACAGGGATATGTGTTCTATAACCATTACCATCCAAAGGATGCAACCAATAGTGCTGGTGCTGAAGAGGATATTCTCAGAGCGCCATACAATTTCTTCGAGACCGATGTGCAGCGTCGTTTCACAGTGTATATCGACAGTGACCTTGACTTCACAGATTGGAATATCGAGAGCTTAGGCAAGACTGGTGCTCCATTTGCAGGAAATATTGATGGACAAGGGCATGTTCTCAAAGATTTGTACATAAAGAAGAATGGAAGTAACGACCAACTCTTGGGTTATGCTCAGGAAGGTGTGATAAAGAATCTGAGAATTGTTTCCACACATCCTGTAAGTATAGCAGGAACATGTGAGAAGGAGCGTGTTGTCGGATGCTCAATAATTGCTCCTTCGACAACAGGAGCTCTTGCTGAGGTGGTAAAAGGTACTTGCTATTTCGTAGGTTGTTCTCATATAGGCAATTCTGAGAAGCCGCTTGTTGCTTCTCTTGATAATTCTGGCGAAGACAATTACTTCTACATGTACGGATGTATGCAGGCTGCGCGTGGCTTGACAGGTGCTGCTTTGTCAGGAGCAGGTGCTGAGTTCCTTCAGTCGCAGGGTGAGTTTACAGAGTTGAAAAACGTTGAGTATGACAATTTTGCCTGCAACTATTTCGACACTACGCTCTCACCAAGTGCTATTGCAGTAACAGGAGTGACAGAAAACTACAACCGCCGTCAGTACATCCGTGGTGTGTCAACAAATACTCTCTGTGCAAAGAATGATTATTTGGTTGACCTCAAGACAGACTGGGAACATCAGCTTAATGCTGCTCAGCGTAAGGCATACTATGGTGTCGCTCCTTGGCGCGCTATGAATTATGCTATTCAGCGATACAACTCGGAAAGCGAAGAAGTGAATAGATGTCTCATGCATTATGAGAATAATACTGTGGGATATGACCATCGTTATCCAGTGCTTGTTCCTAATGCGCCAACAGAGGATCAGTGTGAGAACATCACCGACAAGTTTAATTAGAGAAAAGTGATTTTTATGAGGAATAATAAGATAATATATGTGGCTGTGGCAGCAGCATCGCTTGCTCTCGGTTCGTGCGACAACGAGGTTGCGCTTGAACAGACGGAGAAGGGAACTGTCACGTTCGATGCTTCTCGTGACTTGCAGTCGGATATAGTTCCTTTCGTGGAAGAAGGAGCACCACAGACTCGTGCCAATTTCGAAGGTGATCAGTTTGAGGTCGGCGATTTGATTAAGATTCGTATCGTGGCTCCTTTCACATCATCAACAGAGTGGGGAGAATATACCGATGGCAATTCGCATGACAACTTCTGGATTCTCCAGTGGACAGGAGCCCATGCCAATTGGAGAAACGTGCCTGGCTCGAAAGAGAATGGCATGGCAGCAGGTCTTAAGTATGGTTTTGACCTCAATGGTGACTTCAAGGCTACTGGTTCATCTAATATCTGGACTCTCTCGCAGGGCACTCCATACGTGTTTACTGCAAGCACATGGACAGAGGAGGTGCATAGCATAGTTTCTACTTCAGGCAAGCCTGGTGGTACTGTATATACATGGTTCAACAGCGTGTTCAAGGCAGACCAGAGAGAACTCTCTGACTATAAGTCGAGCGATGTGCTCTGGGCTCAGCAGATTATGCAGACAGGTCCAGTGAATGTGCATTTGAGTTTTGAGCATAAGATGTCTGCACTCTGTATTGATGTGTCTGAATATGCATCTGTACTGAACGGAAGTGATGAAGTGGTAGTGACTGTGGAGAATATGCCAGATATAGATCAGCAAGAAGTAGTCGTAGGCAATTACTATGCTGGTGCCATAAAGGGTAAAGGAAGCAACAGAGCTAACGATAGTCAGTATTATCGTCCAGATTATGGTGATTGGCAGCGTACAAGTTGCTCGAAGGAGGAGAACGGTACTGTACTTGGCATTTCTAAGATTGTGGAAAGCAGCAAGACTGTAGAGAAGGTAAAAATAGAAGCTTGCCCTCAGACTGCTACCTATACTGCATACAAGGGAAGCGATAGTAAGTTCTATCTTATCATACCTCCATACAAAGTGCCAGCAGGTGTTACCCCAACAATTTGGTTGCGTCAAGGCACCAAGCGTTGGAGTGCTCCACTTACTTTGCCTACAGACCGTACCTTTGTGCCAAGCACAAGATACACAGTAAAGCTAACACCTAATAATGAATAAGCTTATGAATAATATAATGTGTAATGTGAGACGTTTGTTTGCTTGCAAAGCAGTCAGTACGCTACAGGTGTCGTTGATAGCTGTGGCATCTCTGACTGTGTCATGTAGCGATGAGAACGATGCTTTCAATGCAAGCAAGGATGCTGTGGAGTTGACTGGAATTGAGACGGTGATCACAGAACAGCCAGCCAGCACTCGTGCTGGAGGAAGTGCATTTGATGAAATCAAGCCAATTCCTGGATACATTGGCCGTCAGTTCTTTGTGAGTGATGATGAGATGGTGATAACGAAGTTTCAGCGTACAGAGAACAGCATAATCGACTATAGTTATTCTGGAATACAATTCAAGAGTAATGAGGGTGGAGCTTGGAGTCGTAGTCATACTGATGGGAATCCTGAACGCATTTATTGGACTGACAATATCAATCCACATACTTTCATCGGTTATAGTTGCCCACAAAGCTGGAAGAATGCCGATTCTAAGTGGCAAGCTGTGGAAGTTCCTGCTACTGAAAAAGAACCTAAGAAAGTGAATTATCATGGATATTTCACTTACACATCGAAAACAGAAAGCAATGGTGCTGTGGTCAATGAGGTGGATTTCTCCGATAGCACAAAGATAGCAGATGAAGACATCCTTATTACATACGACACTGATAAACAAGCAGAAACTGGTGGATCGGTAGCTATTCTTCATTACAAGCATGCCTTGGCAAGTGCGAAGATAACAGTTAATATTTTGAACTTTGCCGCTGAGGAAACATCTCAAGATGTCAATACAAAGGTGTATGACTTGCAGATTCTGGAGCAACCATATAAGTATATGTGGGCGCAAATACCAGTTTCTGATGTAAATGGCATAGATCATCCTGGATGGGGAGCACAAAAGATTACTCCAACAGAAGAACCATCAAGTGTTACAATAAAAACTTGGCTTAAAGATGCAGAAGGTATAGGAAATAATCGCAATAAGACTTTTGTGTTCCGTTCACTCATCGTTCCAGGAAAACAAAACGAGGTGAAACTGCGTTTTAAGGTGAGATACCCTCAAGCGCTGAATCCTGCTGAAACAGTTGAGAAGACTTATACAGCAACTCTGCGTGGCACAAAACCTGGTGAGACAAATGGTGTTTATTTTGAGCCAGGTAAATGCACAAACATCAATATCTCGCTCAACCACAAGAACGAAGCAATCACAATCGGAGCAGAGTATGTGGATTGGGAGAATGTTGAGACACCTGACGAGACAAATCTTTCGAAGTATTCTACTTATCTCGATACTACGGTGAAAGATTCTGTGACTGTAGCAGGAGAAACGAACGCTACAGCTGATGATGCTACTTGGCTCTATTTCAATGGAAGTAGTGATTTGGTAGATATCTATGGCAATCATGGTACAAAGGACGACCCATTCGAAATTCGCAATGCAAGACAGTTCCTTTCGTTTGCATACGAAGTGAAGCAGGGTAACGGTGGAAGCGGAAGAGACTTTAAGGATTTGTTTGTTCGTCTCGATGCCTCTCTCCTTCTTCAGCCTACGGAGTCGGTAGATGATACATTGAGTTATGCTAAAATTGACTGGATAGGTATTGGCGACACAGATAAACCTTTTAATGGCACATTCTTAGGAGGTATGAGATATGTGCGCTATCTTAAAGGCAAACCTTTGTTCATGAATATAGGAGCGTCCGGTCGTGTGGAAGGCTTAACACTTGACAGAGTGATAGGTCTTACAGATGGTGGAGGTATGGTTGCTGGTACCAATAGCGGTACTATATGCGCTGCTATGGCTGAAGTTCATAAGAAGAATGCTGGATTCACAGGTACTGCTCTATCTGGTATATGTGGAACAAATAGTGGAGCGATAGTTGCTTGTGGAGTGATAGGCAACATCTCTACTCCGATAGCTGGTATTTGTGCTAACAATACAGGTAGCATCACAGTATCCTATGCAGGAATCAATAACACAGGTTTGGTGACAACAAACTCGGGTGCAATCAGTGGGTGCTATTATGACAGCGATAAGGCTGTCAATCCTGTACCTCAAGATGGAGCAGAGGGGTTACCAACACTTACTATGCAACGAACAGGATTTGTTGAGACTTTGAATACTGCACTTCAAAGTGCAGATGATCATGCAAAGACTCACACATTCCAATATCGTGCAGCATACTATCCTAAGGTTCAATGAGAATAAGTAGAAGTATATTATATATTGTGTGTTTGTTTGCGTGTGCATTTGCACATGCAGATGACACAGTGTACCTGCCTGAATCCTCATCTGCAGAAGCGGGGGGAACGGTTTCGCTGGCTGTTCATCTGCAAAGCAATAATCCTGCTTGTGGCTATCAGTTTGATGTCGTGTTGCCTGAGGGGGTTAGTGTGGCGACGGATGCGGGAGGAAAGGCTGATATTGCTTTGAGTGGTATGGCAAGCGCTAATGATTATGTGCTTGATTGTGCTAATATGAGTGATGGATCAGTACGCTTCCTCTGCTATTCAAACTCCAACTCTCCATTCTCTGCCAAGAGTGGAGACGTGGCAACAATAAAGCTGAAAGTGGATAGCAAGTGCGCTGGTGGCACGAAGGAGATTGCAATGCGTGATGTCGTCATTTCAACTTCTGAGGGTGTTGCTACTTATGTTGCGAGTGTACCTAACGCAGTATTGAAGGTAGCGGTTCCAAAAGGAGTTTTGGGAGATGTGAATGGTGATGGGGCAGTCGATGTGATGGATGCCTTGATGATCATAAATGTTTATCTCAACAACAAAACAGATACAATTCCTTTATCTGTTGGTGATGTGAATAAAGATGGTGAGATAGACACAATGGATGCGATACAAATTATACACAACTATTTAAATGGACAATAATAAGATGAAACATTTGATGACAATCTTTATGTCTCTGCTTTGTTTATGTGCATACGCAGATGATACACATGATTATGTAACTTTAAGCACAGCAGAACTAACTCCAGGAGGCAGTGAAATTGAGGTTGTTGCTTCTCTTAATAGAGTGGATAATAATACTTATACTGGTTTCCAGATGGATATTGTTATTCCTGAACCGTTCGACTTTGTAAAAGTAGAAAATGAAGACGAAGACTTGGTTTGTTGCTTAAAATTGACAGGATCAGGTAATGTGTTGAAGGCAGCTCATTTGGTAGAAGGTAACATTATAGATGTCAATGGAGACAAGACTTTAAGAGTTACATGTATTACTACTTCTGGGGCTGAGTTTAAAACTGGCACTGGAGGATTGTTCAAATTCTCTCTTAAAGCTAACAGCTTCGCAAAGCCAGGAGTTGCTGATATTCAAATTAAAAACACAAAATTTGGAAATGGAACAACTCAGTATCTGGTGGTAAACAAACAAATTAGTTCAATTTCTGTTTCTTCTTCTTCCTCCCTCCCTCTCTCCGTTTCTTCCGAAACTCATTGGAGCACATGCATTCTTCCTTTCGATGCATCAATCCCAGCGGGAGTGAAGGCATACGCTTCCGACAGTCATGATAGTGAGAATGTGTATCTCACAGAAGTACAGACTCTCAAGGCTTATACTCCATACGTTTTGTATAGTGAGAATGGCTATTCTGGCACAATGTCTGGCACAGTCGATGCTAATAGCTATCCAGCAAGTGGCTATGTAGCAGTAGGCAATCTGAATGGTGCCATAGTCAATCAGGAGATATCTTCTGGCTATGTGCTTCAGAAGCATGACAGTGGCTTTATGTTCTATCGCATTAATCCAGAAAAAGCTGTCACAGTTCCTGCTGGCAAATGCTGGGTGACACTTTCTGATGCTGGCGCAAGCATCCGCAATATCGTAATCACAGATGCAAATGGCATTCAGTCGGCACTGTCTGATGACGATTCAAGCGAGGTGTTTAACCTTATGGGTATTCGAGTGCAGCAACCTAAGTCTGGTGCCATCTACATCAAGAATGGCAAGAAATTCATTAACAAGTAGCAAGTCATGAAGAAAAAATATAACGCCCCTCAGACAATTTGCATTGATATCGATATGGATGTCATGATGCTGGCAGGAAGCAACGAACGACAGTATATCCATTATTCTGATAATGAATATGCTGATGAATCGGATATATATTGAAACACAGGCATGACATAGTTCCTGCCTATATGCTTACTGCTTACTTACAATGAGAATCCAAATCTGAGCATTCCGACGATGTTTTTGCCTGCGCTGCCGTTGATGTAGTGCATCGCTGGGTGGAGGTATATGTATTTGCATATAGGTGTTTTTACGGATAGTTCGGTAGCGTATTCGTGCTGAACGCCAAAATCGGCATAGTCAGTGTAGATACCAAACTCGGTGCTGCGAAGCCTGAGTTTGGCTCCAATACCTCCGAAATTGCGACAGAGGGTGTCGCTGGAGAAACTATGCGAGTAGGATGCAAGGAGATGCAGGGTGGTTGAGGGGGTGTTGAATATGCTCTGCTCTGTGTATGTCCAGAGGGTAGGAGAGCTTTTGTAAAGGCTTCCGCCAAGGAAGTAGCTGTTGGAATGGTGCTTGTACTCTCCCTGTGCCATGCAAAACAACCCATCGCTTTGTGGACAGATGCGGAAGAGGTTTTCCCTGCCGCTGAACTCGTATGCACCAGTGCCGTTGTAGATGGTGGCTTTTGCACCCCAGCGTGGATGATTGTAGGCATAGTGCAAGCACATTGCTGCACATGGGTAGGTAGCAATGGGGAAATTGGCAGAAATTGTTGGAAAGATGCCGCAAGAGCTGTTGATGAAGAATGCAGTGATGTCTGATGCAAAGTAGTCTTCGCCAGTGTTTCTGATGCCTGCGAAGAAGGTGTGAGTACCTGTGCCTGTTGGCAAATCCCATTCCATGCCAGCCACAGCGAGAGTGAGAGGAATGCCCTCTTCTGTTTCAAGATTCGAGAACACCTGGAGGTCGGACAGCATGGAGTCTTTGGCTTTGGCAATGCTCAGCGTGGAAACGTTAATGCGCAGGTTGGATGTGATGTTTACTGTACCATCGAGACGCAACAAATTGAGGAAGTTGTAACTTCCTTGAAAATCAGTTTGAAAATCTCCAGTATAGTCAATTCCAAACTCATATCGCTGGATTGTGTCAGATTCTTCTGCGTGAGTGGCATGTGTAAGCGATAGAACCATTAGTAGAAGCAGTAATCTTTGCAAGAGTGTTATTGTTTTCATGATGCAAAGTTACTATGAATATTTCAATAATGCTATACCTCAAAGTAAAGTTACTCATTATTGATGATGCCAGAAAAGGGTATTTTTCTGATGCATGATGCTGCAATACTCATAAATGATTAGTGAATTCTATTATGCTTTGATGATATTGCAGCATCATGCCTACATTGATTATATGCCCAAAATCACCTCCTTGCCAAACGGAGCGAGAGATAAGCGCGCCAGCTTGAAGTGCTGCTTGCCCCATGGTATGCCCACAATAGTGATGTAGAGAATCAAGCCGAAGAAGATGTGCATGAGCCATGCCCACAAACCTCCGCATATAAGCCAGATCAGATTGAGAGGGATGCGGATGCATCCTGTTGGGCTTTTTGTTTTCTTTACCCTGGACCCAAATGGCCAAAGGCAGAGTAAGCCAATCTTGAATGTTTGCAGAGCAACTGGAATGCCGATGATGGTGCAAGCCATTGCAAAGCTGCCTGTGAAATAACCGATGGCTGCTTCTAAACCGCCACAAAACCACCAGATGAGATTGCATAGAAATTTCATTGCTATAAATAATTAATGTGTGTATTCGTTTGCTGATTACTCCATTCTGCCGTACTTCATCTCATTGCCCTCTTTGTCATACTGCTTGCGCTTGCCTGTAGGAGGCTCAGTGAGCTGTATGCGCACGACAGCAGTTCGGCATAGGCTGCGAGCTATAGATGCATCGAATGCGTCCATGTGCTTTGGCAAGAATCGTTCGCAGATAGCACGCATTGCGCGGATCTTTTCTGCTTCGTCAGTTACCAGTTCTGCAACACCATTTGCAGAAGCTGACTTGAACTCAAGCGTGAAACTATTGTCCTTAGGACCTACAGTAGGTTTGCAAGTAGCTACAGCAGTGAGACAGACTGCGGGATTTTTCTTCAGTATGTCCAGCTTCTTTCCTTCCATAGCGCAATGGAAATAGAAGGTTGCTTCCCCCACTCGTGCCAACGACAACGGCACTGCATAGGGTTTGCCATCCTCGTCGCTCATCGACACAGTGATGTATGGTGATTTGTCCATTACTTCCAGAGCCCATTCTGCAGGCATTTCACGACTTGCTTTCCTCATGTTTGTTTTTGTTTTTAGTTTTTGGGTGCAAATATCGGCATTTTTGCAATATAAACAATAAAATAATTGTAAAACTTATTTAATAATCTTCGTTTTGTTGTGCTATATAAATCGGCATGAGGTTCTTTTTTTTCGTTTTTATGCAAAATATGATAATCCTCTTGTAAAATTGTTGTAAATTTGCAAACATGAATAAGAATATCTTTTATAAAAGGACTTGGCTGACGAGTTTGGTGTGCACCATATTCATCGCTTACCCGAATATTGCATGGATTAGGTGTGACTTGTATGATATTGATCCGAGTGATCATCTGAAGTTCACGTTTACTTTCGTGTTCCGTTTCGTGTTTTTCTGGATTTTGCAGTACATACTGCTGAAGTTCAATGACAAGAAACTGAAGCGCGAAGGCTTGAATAGCCGTGTGCTGCCAAACACACTAATCACGGTTTGTGCTTTTGTTGTGTATGAACTGGCAATTCATTATATGGGTTTGTTTCATGACAGATTCATCAGCACTGTTGTTTTCCAGTTCTGCATCATTTGTTTGCTGAGTATCTTCATTGGCTATATTTCCTACCTTGACGCTGTGCGCCAAGAGAAGGAGCAGGAGTTGAACCAACTGAGAATAGAGAGCTTGGAGAATAGATACAATGCTTTGACAAATCAGATTAATCCGCATTTCTTCTTCAATTCGCTGAATAGCATCAGTTGCTTAGTGCGCAAGAAGGAGGAGACGAAGACGTTAGACTATATTTCTAAGCTTTCGTTCGTATTTCGCTACATCCTGCAAAGCGGAAAGCGAGGTCTTGTGCCTTTGGCTGAGGAACTCGACATGGTGGATGCTTTCCGCAGCGTGATGGAAGTGAGATATGCAAACAAGCTGAAGTTTAATGTGAATGTGGATGATGAGGATAAGCGATTGCATATTCCAGTGCTGTCGCTGCTGCCGTTGCTGGAGAATGTGACAGTGCATAATATCATAGACAGCGATCACATGATGGAGGTGACTGTGGGGATGAACGAGAAGAAAGAACTTGTGGTGTCTAACCCTGTGTTTGCTAAGCTGGAAAAGCCTGATACGAATGGCACAGGATTGAAGAATCTGCAGAACCGGTTCAAATTGCTGAAGAATGCGGATGTGCGCATAGAGAACAAAGATGGAGTATTCACAGTTTATTTACCATTGCAGGAAAGAGAGAGATGAGAGTATTAATTGTTGAAGACGAGACAGCGGCAAGTGAAAACTTGACTGGCATGCTCTTTGAGCTGGATCCAAGCATCGAGATTATGGCAGTGAAGGAGAGCGTGTCGCAAACCGTGAAGTGGCTGAAGGCGAATAATAATCCTGATTTGATATTCATGGATATTCATTTGTCTGATGCATCTGCGTTCAGCATATTTGACCAGATTGAGGTAAAGGCACCTATTATTTTCACCACGGCGTATGATGAATATGCTATAGATGCTTTTCATGTGAATAGCATTGACTATTTGCTTAAGCCTGTTCAGACGAGTGAGTTGAAGCGTGCATTGGATAAGTTCAGAATGCTGAATAAGACTGATGTGATTGAGTATCTGGAGAAGATGCTTGCATTGAATCCAAAGAAGGAAGAGACGGCGTATAAGAAAAGCCTGTTAGTGCCTGTGAAGGATAAGCTGGTGCCAATAGAACTGGCTGATGTGGCTTGCATCCATAGCACTGATAGAAATACGCAGATCATTTTGAAGGACGGAAGAGCAGTGCCTTATAACAAGTCGCTCGACCAGATTATGTCGGGATTGAACCCACGGGAGTTTATCAGGGCAAATAAGCAGTATATTGTGGCTAAGTCGATGATAAAGGAACTGGTGGTATGGTTTGATAGCCGATTGCTTGTGCATGTTGGTGTGGATATTCCAGAACCAATGTATATTAGCAAGAATAAGGCTGCGGAGTTTAAGAATTGGTTAACGCATAAATAAGGCGAGTTTAGAATAAAGAGTTGTGGATTATAAGTTCTGAGTAATGAAGAATAGATTGACAGTATGTGCGTGTAGTTCGCGCACGTTTATAGATAAAGAGAAGGTGGCACGCTTGGCTGCTGTGGCAAGTGCGGCTGGATGGGATGTGAAGATTGTGGCAGACTTGTGCGAATTGGCAGAGGAGAAGAGTGAGAAGATGAAAGATATTGCAGGGTCGGTGATTGCCGCTTGTCATGAGAGGGCGGTGAAGTCGCTGGTGCAGTATTGCGGTGAGGAGCCATGGATGCTGCTGAATATTCGTGTGAATGATCTGGAGAAGATGCTGGAGGCGATGAAGATTGACGCAGCCGCGCTGAATGAAGGTGAAGTGGAGAAGAGGATGGAGCAGTATAGAGCGGATATTAAAGCTATGCCTCAGAAGTTGGGCGAAGATGCTTGGTATCCTACTATTGATAAAGATGTGTGTGGCGAGTGCGGTAAGTGTTTGGACTTCTGCCCATTTGGAGTGTATGAGATGGTGGAGGATAAAGTGAGGGTGGTGCATCCGAAGAATTGCAAGAATAATTGCCCGGCATGTGCAAGAACTTGTCCAGCCAGTGCGGTGATTTTCCCTAAGTATGAGAAGGCACCGATTAATGGCGGCATGGAGAAGGAGGAGAATGCTGTGCAGCTGGACACGAGGACGTTGTATGCTCAGGCATTTAAGGAGAGACTGGAGGAGAGGAAGAAGATGGCGATGAGACTAAAGAAATGATTGCCAGAAGGAGTAACTTTGGGAACGATTGTGATTGGCTGAGGGAGTCCCCCTCGGGAACGGCAGTTAAAAGAAAAACAATATAAGTAGAATATGATTTCAGATTATACATCGGTGATGAAGGCAGCGTTCAGGATTATCGGACAGACACCTGTGAGGCTGTTGTGGAAGTTTGCTTGGAACTTTGGCATTCGTAGCTTGATAAACATTGCTAAGTTTGAGAGACGCCAAGCTAAAGGTGAGGCGTTCTTCCCTGCTTTCAATATGATTTCAGTGACAGAGACGTGCAACTTGGCATGCAGTGGATGCTGGGTGTCGGAGCATGGAAAGAAGTCGCTGAGTGCGAAGCAGTTGGACGGTGTGATTGCAGGAAGCAAGAAAGTCGGATCGTATTTCTTTGGCATTCTGGGCGGTGAGCCGCTGATGTATAAGGGATTGTTTGATGTGTTGGCAAAGCATTCGGATTGCTATTTCATGCTGTTCACTAATGGCACGTTGCTGACTGATGAGGTGGCGATGAAGATGAGAGAGTTGGGCAACGTGTGTGTGTTGGTGAGCATCGAGGGATTGAAGGAAGAGAGCGACAAGAGACGAGGAAGGAATGATGTGTATGAGAAGTCGCTGAGAGGTATTCGTGCTTGCAAGAAGGCTGGATTGCTGTTTGGCGTAGCTGCAAGCATTTGCAAAAGCAATATGGATGAGCTGATGACTCGTGAGCATATTGAGAGAGTAGCGAAAGAAGGTGCTGCATATTTGTGGTATTATATTTATCGCCCAGTGGGAGCGCATGCTAATCCAGAGAATGCACTTGATAAAGAGCAGATTAGGGAGTTCAGAGAGTTTCTTGTGGAGCAAAGAAGGAATTCGCCTGTAATTCTCATTGACGCATATTGGGATGATAAGGGTTTGGCTATGTGTCCTGGCGCAACGGGCATGAGCCATCATATTTCACCTTCGGGAGCGCTGGAGTTCTGTCCTCCGATTCAGCTGGCGAAAGATTTCTTGAATGAGGATGGAAGCAATGTTGTGGAGCTGTTCCGTGATTCACAGTTCCTTGCTGATTTGAGAAAGATGACGGCAGAGACGAGTCGCGGTTGCATTTTGCTGGACAATCCTGATAAGTTGGCAAAGTTCTTGAAGGAACGGGGTGCGGTGGAGACAACGAGCCGTGCTACTGTGATGAAGGAGTATGAGATAATGGAAGTGAAACCAGGGCATGATATGGGTGACGAGGCGATTCCAGAGAAAAATCCGCTGTATAAGTGGTTGAAGAAGAATTATTTCTTTGGATTTGGAGCTTATGGTTAATTAATTCATAATTCATAATTCATAATTCACAATTCATAATTTGCAATTCATAATTCATAATTCACAATTCATAATTTGCAATTCAGATAGTATTTGGAGAATAAGAAGAACATAGTGCCAGTGAGTTTGCAGGAACGCACACGGTTGCGTGGCTTGATTGCTGAATTTACGGAAGGAAAGAATTTAGTTCCTCCCGTAGCTTTGCATGTGCTTGAAGAACTGGCAGATGAGTTTATAGGTCAGAACGGAGTAGATGAGAATGTGAAGAATTGGTTGATGGTGGAGATTCATAATTGT
Organism: Bacteroidaceae bacterium; assembly: GCA_045600665.1. GTDB lineage: Bacteria > Bacteroidota > Bacteroidia > Bacteroidales > Bacteroidaceae > Minthosoma. The sequence continues at coordinate 41,508 of JAZRYI010000082.1, read as the reverse complement.
GTGTGGATGCCTACGGTGGCGGCGATTCCTTACGATAGACGCTTGCTGCTGTTGCCAAAGTGCTTGAGCAATTCGAAGGAGTGTGAGGGAGAGATAGATGAGATGGGATTGCTGTGTCATAGGTGTGGGAAGTGCAAGATTCCGACTCTGGAGGACAGGGCAGAAGAGCTGGGTGTGCTGAGTATGGTGGCAGAGGGCTTTACTTCTGTGATTGAATTGATTGAGAATCAAGTGGTGGATGCGGTGATTGGCGTTAGTTGCCTGGATTCATTAGAGAAGGCATTCCCGTTGTTGGTTAATCATGCTGTGCCAGGGGTGGCAGTGCCGCTGAATGTGAGTGGATGTCATGACACAAAGGTGGATGTGGAGTATGTGATGAGTATGTTGCCAAAGCATGCGGAGAAGGAGATAAAGTTGATGAATTATGATAGGATAAGAGATTTGGTGAATGGATGGTTTGAAGCCCTTAGGAAAAGCGAAGATAATGGAGGCGATGCAAGGAGCATTGGGATGGAGTGGCTGTGTGGCGATGGAAAGAGATGGAGACCATTCTTGCTGGTGGCTGTGTATCAGGCATTGACGGGAAATGAGGTGATGCCTGAGGAGGTGAGAAAAGCAGCTTTGGCAGTGGAGTGTTTCCACAAGGCGTCGCTTGTGCATGATGATATACAGGATAAGGATATGGTGCGCTATGGCAAGCCAACAGTGAATGCTGTGCATGGCGATGCTATTGCTATAAATGTTGGAGACTTGCTTTTGGGCGAAGGGTACAGGCTCTTGGCTGCTTGCGAACATAAGGAATTGGTGAGAGCTATTGCTGAGGCACACATCAGCCTGTGTCAGGGACAAGGTGCTGAACTGGCATGGACGGCAAATCCTAAGCCTTTGAGTTTGGAGTTTGTTCTTGATATATTTAAGAATAAGACAGTGCCAGCCTTCGAAGTGGCACTGATGCTGGGTTTGATATGCGCCGATTGTGGTGGAAGTGCTTTGAGAGGCGTGATGAAGGAGTATAGCGAGGCATTGGGCATTGCATATCAGCTGAATGACGATTTGTCAGATTATCAGGAAGATAATGTGATTGCTCATAGACCGTCCGTTATTCTTGCTTTGCAGAATGAACATGAGGATTGGAGTGTGAATAAGGTGATTGAGGAAGTGAAGAGGTTGAGCGAGGAGTATCATCAGAAGGCATTGAATGCTTTGGGAGGCGTGGATAATCTGGAGTTGAAGAGGTTGCTGTTTGTGGTGACAGAGAAGATATTGAAGAGATGAGAATGCCGTTAGGTTACATATTGATCAAAACTCTGCATCAAGGAGCAGAAATACTGGAAGAGGATGTAAAATGCCAAGTTAGAGCTTTCGTGGAAAGTCAGAAGATGGGTGATGAGAGTTTTATGAATAGGGGTGGCAAGTCGGATCTGTATTACACAATGTTTGGGTGGATGCTGTGCTATGTGCTGAACATAGAGACGGATAAAGCTAAACGTGAGGCATATATTAATAATGTAGAGGTGAGGCAGCTTGATGCGTTGCATAAGACGGTGTTTGAACAGTGCAGGCTGGTGGATGAATTGTTGAAGAAAGGACTGTGGCGAACTGCTATAGGTAATTGGAGCAAGAGGCATCATATTGAGGAATTCTTCGGACAGTTTGCGAAGCATACTGTGGGAAGGAGTGTGAATGGTGAGGCAGCGAGGCTGCTTGTAGGGAGCGATGCGGCGAAATCGCATCAATCAGGAGCAGATATTGAAGAAAAGAAGGCTGCTTTGGAGTATATTCGCGGGATGCAGGATGAGACGGGCGGTTTTTTAGCGAATGAAGGAGCGGCGATGCCAGATTTGCTGACGACGGCAGTGGCGCTGTTTACACTTAAGGCATTTGGGATGAAGGCAAGGTATGGGGCTGTTGACTTTGTGGGTGTGCATTTTAGGGAGGATGGTGGTTTTATGCCAAATATCTTGGATGAGGAGAGTGATGTGGAGTATGTATTCTATGGATTATTAGCATTAGGAAGCTTGTAAAAGAAGATGGTAAATAAAGAGCATATAGAACTGATGTTGAGTGATGTGAGAAAGACATTGCTTGCAAAAAGAGGTGCAGATGGCATGTGGCGTGGATGTTTGTCGAGCAGTGCCATTTCAACATCTGTTTCGGTGTTTGCGTTGCATCTGATTGGTGGTGAGGAATATAATGATGAAGTGGAGAGAGGTGTGAAGTGGTTGATTGATACGATGACAGAGGAGGGCAGTTGGGGCGACTCGGTGGAAAGTCCTGCAAACATGACTGCTACTTTGCTTTCCTACACTTCGCTTTATGCTATCGGGCGTGCGCCAGAGAAGAGTAGGGAGTTCCTGAAGGAGAAATTTGGTGGGTATGATGACGAGCATATTGTGAAGGGTGTGCTGAGTTATTATGGAAGTGATCTGACGTTCTCAGTTCCTATATTGAGCATGTGTGCTCTGTCTGGCGTGATAAGCAGTTGGAAGAGCATTCCGCCATTTCCGTTTGAGTTGGCTGTGTTGCCTCAGAAATTCTTCAGGTTCTTGAATTTGCCTGTGGTGAGTTATGCGATTCCTGCATTGATAGCGATAGGCATTCTGCAATTGCGAATGAAGCATGGAAGGGATAGTTTGGCAGCGAGGATGAGGGAACCGTTTGTGAAGAAGACATTGGAGAAGTTGATTGATTTGCAGCCAGAAGATGGCGGTTTTCTTGAAGCGGCACCATTGACAGCATTTGTGAGCATGTGCTTGAGTGCTGCTGGGTATAATGAGCATGCGGTGACACAAAAGTCTGCTCGTTTCTTGATTGAAACTCAGAGAGAAGATGGAGCTTGGCCAATAGATACAGATCTTGCAGGATGGGTGACATCGTTAGCTGGAAATGCGTTGGGTGATGATATTGATGAGAACGAAAACTGTGACTGTTATGTGGGTACGAAGACTAAGACGGAGGAGCTGGCAGACATTTTAAAGAACAATGCGACGAAGAAGGTGCATGTGTTTACAGGCGCACCTGCTGGAGGTTGGGGATGGACGAATCTGACGGGTTCCGTGCCAGATGGTGATGATACTTCGGGAGCGTTAGTAGCGTTGCATAAACTGACTCATGGTACTTATTCAGAGGAAGTGGGTAATGGTTTGGAGTGGTTGATGAAGTTGCAGAATAATGATGGAGGTATGCCAACGTTCTGCAAGGGATGGGGAAAGTTGCCATTTGACAGGAGCAGCCCTGATATTACGGCTCATGCTGTGCTGGCAATGGGATTGTGGATGATGGAGGTGCCAGAGGATATGAGAGAGAAGTGCGAGAGGAGCTTTGAGAGGATGATGGGCTGGTTGGAAAGGAATAGTGAGGTTGCAGCCTCGAAAAGGAATCGGAATGGTGAGAACGGTAATGAAATGAAGTGGACACCATTATGGTTTGGAGATCAGGATGCAGAGGATGAGAAGTCGCATGTGTATGGAACGGCAACTTTGATGGATTACCTGAATCGCCTGAATGATGCGAGGGCGCATAAGCTGGCAAAGAAAGGTGTGAGATATTTGCTTGATTGCCAGAATGAAGATGGCGGCTGGGGAGGTCAGAAGAATGTGAAGTCGAAGGTGACTCTCACTGCTAAAGCTATTGCTGCTTTGAGTAGTTATGAGGAGAGTGAGGCAAAGGCGGCTGTCGAGAAAGGTGTTGAATATCTGTATCAGAGATATCAGAATGGTACGCTTTATGAGCGTGAGCCAATAGGATTGTATTTCGCAAGACTATGGTATTCGGAAGAATTGTATAACATGTGCTATTTAACAGTAGCTCTGAAAAGTATAATTAAAGATAATGAATAAGACAAAATGGATTACGATAGGCACAGCCGTGTTCTGGTTGGCAGTACTGGTTGCTTGGCATTTGTATGATCCAAGCAGTGGGTTTACTGCGCATGAACCTGGCGCAGATGAGCGTCCTGCAGGTTCGGCAAGAAAGGCTGATGAGGTAGTTATAGGCGAGTACTTTATGAAGTACGATGAACCTGCTCCCGAGGCAGTTGAAGATGGCGAATGGGTTGGTTTCCGCGGCAGCAATCGTGACAACATCTGCACTGAAAAGGTGAAGCTGGCAAGTGGCGACTTCAAAGTGATGTGGAATGTAGAGACAGGCGAAGGACACGCAGCACCAGTCATTTGGAATGGGCGTGTGTATGTGCTTGACTACAATGAGCAGTTGAGCTCGGATGCTTTGCGATGCTTTAACTTGCAGACAGGTAAGGAGTTGTGGCGCAGATGGTATCGCGTGACTATGAAGCGCAATCATGGTTTCTCGCGTACTATCCCAGCAATTCATGATGGAAAGATTGTTACTGTAGGTCCAGAGGGACACGTGATGTGCTGTGACGCTGTAAGCGGCGATTTGATATGGACAATGGATATGAAGAAGGAGTTCGAAAGCGAGATCCCGTTCTGGTACACAGGGCAATGTCCGTATATTTCAGAGAATGGCACTCTGATACTTGCACCTTCTGGCACAGAGACACTTATGCTTGGTGTGGATTGCGCCAATGGCGAGATTAAGTGGAAGACTCCTAACACTCCACAATTCAAGATGAGCCATTCGTCTGTGATGCCAATGACGTTGGGAGGCAAGAAGACGTACGTCTATATCGGTGTCGGAGGTGTGTGTGGCGTTTCTGCAGAAGGAAGCGATGAAGGCCAGTTGCTTTGGTCAACAAGCAAGTGGCAGCCATCAGTTGTTGCTCCTTCACCATTGCAAATAAGTGGCAATCAGGCATTTCTCGTAGCAGGTTATGGTGCAGGCGGTGCTGTGCTGCAGGTGGATAAGAGTGGAAGCGGTTGGAAAGCAGAAATTAAAGAACAGTATAAGGCAGATAAGGGATTGAGCTGCGAGCAGCAAACACCTGTGCTTTATAACGGTATGATGATCACTGTGATTCCAAAAGATGGCGGTAGCTTGAGAGAGAGACTCGTATGCTATTCTCCAGGCAACTTGCACTCTGCTATCTGGAATTCCGCTGCAGATGAGCGTTTCGGTCTTGGGCCTTTCATGGTGATAGATGGCAAGCTCTTTGTGTTCAAGGAGGACGGAGAGTTGTACGTATATCAGATAGAGAGCAAGAGCATGAAACTGTTGAAGAAGCAACGAGTGATGGAAGAGGGCATTGATGCGTGGGGCCCTATGGCATACGCAGATGGATGCCTGATTGTGAGAGACTCAAAGAATGTTTGTTGTTTGAAAATAACAGAATGATATGAAAGAAATTAATCGTAGGCAATTCTTGAAGATAGGCGGCTCTATTGGCATCGGCGCATTGTTCGCAGGTGTGGCAGGCAGCTATCTTTGGAAGATGTTCACTAATCCTGGTGAACTGTTCTATGACTCAAAGAGAAAGAATGAGAGCATTGCAGACAATGCAGACAATGATTTCGTTTCGCCTTACAAGCGCACGTTTGGCTTTGAATCGCCAGACGAGATCAGTGCGTTTGAGGTGAGTGATGGTCACATAGTGCTCGCAACGTCTAATAATATATATATGTATAGCATGAGTGGGCAGTTGGAGAATAATTTCCCTGTGCCAGGCGATGTGAGAGATATAGCTATACATAATGATGAGATTTACCTTCTTTATGCTTCTCGCGTGGAGGTTTACAATACTGATGGTGACATTGTGAAGGGGTGGGAAGCCTGCAGCGATGACTCTGACTATTGTTCATTCACAGTATTTGAGGAAGGAGTGTTTGTCACCGATGCTTCAAACAAGAACATCTGCAAATACAACCTCGATGGCACTTTAGCTCGCTTCATCAAGAGCCCTGAAGGTTTTGTGGTGCCAAGCTATTCGTTTGGAATCACTCATATTGGCGACACTGTGTATTGCAGCAATCCTGGCCGTCACTTGATAGAAGCATATAATTCAAATGGCGATTTCCTGAAGAGTTTTGGTAAGAGCGGCGCTGAAGCAGGCGCATTCAGTGGATGCTGCAATCCTGTTCAGTTGGCAACAACAAATGCTGGCGAGATTCTGACAAGCGAGAAAGGTGTGCCACGCATCAGCTGCTATGGCACAGATGGAACTTTCCGCAGCGTGTTGCTGAATGAGAAGATGTTGGGAGGTGGACATGCTGCTTACGACATGCGAGTCTATAAAGATAAACTTGTAGTAGCAGGTGGAAAGAAAGTGCAAGTATTTCAGTATAACAGCAGATTTGCAGAGCAGACATTGTGTGGAAGCTGCAATTTGGATTGCCCAATGAAAGCTTTTGCCTGACAATGCCCACAACCAAGAGACAAAACAAATACTGACTCGTAATAATAATTAGAGACAAGAAACATAACTTAATCCTTATGGATAACAAGAAGAATATGAGTCCTATAGACCGCCGCAAATTCTTGAAGCAATGCGGACAGCTATTAGCAACAGGCATTGTGGCTGGCGTAGGAATAAATCTGGCAAGAAGGACTAAAGGCGAAGATGCCGACCTGTTCTGGCAGATTGACCACGAGCTGTGTACTCAGTGTGGTCGATGCGAAACGGATTGCGTGTTGCCTATTTCAGCCGTTAAGTGTTTCCACGCCAACAAGGTGTGTGGCTACTGCGATTTGTGCGGTGGATATTATCGCTCAAACGTGAAGGATTTGAACACAGCAGCCGAGAACATGATGTGCCCAACAGGTGCCATCACTCGCAAGTTTGTGGAAGAGCCTTATTTCGAATACACCATCGATGAGAATCTTTGCAACGGTTGTGGCAAGTGCGTGAAGGGGTGCAGCTCATTTGGCAACGGCTCTTTGTATTTGCAGATTCAGCAAGACATCTGCTTGAACTGCAACGAGTGTAAGATTTCGAAGGTGTGTGTGGCTGATGCCATCAAGCGTGTGCCAATGTCGAAGGCTTATAAATTGAAGGAATCAGCAAGTTAAGGAGGGAGGAGTATGATGAAAACGATGACTATAACGAAAACTAAAATGATAACGGCAAGTCACGCAATGAAGAAGTTGCTGCTATCTTTCTTCGCAACAATGCTTGGCACAATGCAAGCGTTTGCCGTGGCTCGATTCCCAAAGCCTGACTTTGAGTCGGGATACGAATACCCTGACATTCAGCACCCAGTGCCTTTTGAACAATTCCTGAACATACTCGATATTGTTCTTCTCACAGCCATGATGGGCATTGTTGCTTGGGCTATTCATAAGAAAGAAAGCAGAAAGGCAATTTTCAGTGTGAGCATCATTTCTGTGCTATACTTTGGATTCTATCGCAACGGCTGCGTTTGCAGTGTAGGATCTATTCAGAATGTGATACTTGCTCTGGCAGATCCAACCTACAACCTGCCTTGGGTTGTGTTGCTTCTGTTCCTTCTGCCTATCATTTTCACATTGCTTTTCGGCAGAGTGTTCTGCGCTGGCGTTTGCCCGCTTGGCGCTTTGCAAGAGATAGTGAACATAAAGAACTTCCGCATTTCGAGAGCGGTGAGTCAAGCGCTCAGCGTTATTCCTTGGATATACTTAGGCTTTGCCATACTGTATGCGGCAACACGCAGTCAGTTCATTATCTGCCAGTTCGACCCATTCATCGGTATCTTCAGATTCGGTGGCGACTTAGGAATGATCATCTTTGGCATCATCCTTCTGCTGCTATCCACCGTTGTGGCTCGTCCCTTCTGCCAGTTCCTCTGTCCATACGGCGCATTGCTCAGCGTCTTTGGCAAGTTCTCTGCAAGAAAGATGGAAGTGACCAAGAAGGGCTGCATCAATTGCACTCTCTGCCACAATTCTTGTCCGGTGGATGCGCTTCGTCCTCCATACGCTAACAAGATGAAGGAAGACCGCAGTGCTGGCGTGAAGCGTCTCTTGCTATATTTCATTATGTTGCCTCTCCTCACAGCTGCAGGTGCTCTGCTTTTAGGCACAAACAGCGATAACCTCAGTCAGGCAAATAAAGATGTCTATCTCTACACTCTCTTACAGATGCAAGAGTCTGATCCTGAGATGGAAATGCCGAAGGAGGTCGTTGCATTCCACGAAATGGGACGCTCTATGGATGAACTTGCCGAGAAGGTGGAAGGCATAAAGGAGGAATTCCGCTTGTATGCTTATCTTGTAGGAGCAATGATAGGTTTCGTGATTGGCATGAAGCTCATCAACCTGTCCGTCAAGCGTACTCGCAAGACATACGAGATTGACCATTCTGCATGCGTTGCGTGCGGCAAGTGTTTTGATTATTGTCCACAAAATATAAAGAAGTGATTATGAACAACAAGATATACAGGAACATTACTATGATAACCGGCATCTTCATGCTGGCACTATCGGCAATGCTGATAGTTAACTATTTTCAGGTATCTGCAGCTTCTCCACTTGAGAATGAGGTACTTGAGACTCTGAAAGAGCTGAACGAGAGCAACAGTGACAATGCCCAGTTGCAAGAGCAGATTCGCCAATTGGATCTGCTCACTCGCAAGGCGTACTTTATTCAAGAGAGCCATCTGAAAGTGGGTATGTACATCCTGCTTTCAATGGCTATCGTGATGGTGGTTTGCTTGCGCATGTACTATCGCACAAGCAAGAACCTGCCATCGAAAGACCTTGATGTTATGGATGAGTGGCTGAACAAGACCTCGTCACGCAACTACATTACGTGGGGCAGTGTAGGACTTGTTGCCGTTGCTCTTCTTTTTGGTTTCCTGTCAAATCCTTCGCTGAAGAACAAGGTTGAAGAACTTGTAGAAGAGGGTGGAGGATTGCTTGCCAATGCTGATTCATTGCAAATGGATGAAACTGCAGCAGATAGCACACTATTAGCCGTAGCAGAAACAGACAGTGTGTCAAACAGCGATGAAGCAGCAGCTGCCGATTCTCTCCCTATTCCAAAGATCACATCAAATGCCTTCCGTGGCAATAATTCTTCAGCAATGTCCTCCGTTCGCGGCATACCGACATCTTGGGATATAGCAAGCGGAAAGAACATTGCATGGAAAATTGCAGTGCCTCGTCAGGGCTACAACTCACCAGTCATCAATGGCAGAAATGTGTTCATCACTGGTGCTGATGCCCAGGCACGTGAACTCTATTGCTATGATGTTCATACAGGTAAGCTCAATTGGAGCGTCAAGGCTGATAAGATTCCTGGTTCGCCATCTGCAATGCCAAAGGTAACTGCTGACACTGGCTTGGCAGCAAGCACCGTTGCTACTAATGGCAAGCAAGTGTGCGCTATCTTTGCCACAGGCGACATTCTCTGCACAGACATGGAGGGCAAGCGTCTTTGGGCAAAGAACCTTGGCGTGCCAGACAACCACTATGGCTACGGTTCCTCATTGCTCATCAATGGAAATGCACTCTACGTTCAGTACTTCAACAACGGCAAGAGCCAGATTATTGCGCTCAACGCAACTAATGGCAATCAGCTTTGGAGCAAGAGCACTAAGGACAAGATTTCGTGGAGTTCTCCAATCATAGCAAATGCAGGAGGCAAGTCGGCGCTTATCGTGACAAGTAACCCTGCCATCACAGCATACAATCCATCAAACGGAGCTGAGTTGTGGCGCGTGGAAGGTCTTACTGGTGAGGTTGGAGCAAGCCCAGCTGCAAGCAACGGCGTGATTTATGCAGCAAGCGAATATTCAAAGTGTGTCGCTATCGACGGCGCTACAGGCGAAGTGAAGTGGGAGGTATCTGACTATCTGCCAGAGTGTTCAAGTCCTGCTGCAAGCAAGAACCTGTTGTATGTTGCAACAAGCTACGGTGTGGTTTGTGCTTACAACACAGAGACTGGTGAGGTTGTGAAGGAGCACGATGTTAGCTCTCCATTCTATTCTTCTCCTGTCATTGCTGACGGTAAGGTATGGCTGTTCGGCAATGATGGCAAAGCATACATCTTCTCATCTGGCAACGACTTCTCTATCGTGAACTCTTTCCAGACAGGCGAGAAGACATACGCAACACCAGCCTTCACTGATGGCATGATGATTGTGAGAAGTGACAAGAGTCTTTATTGTGTTAAGAAAATGTAAGACTATGGCTTGTGAAGATTGTAAATTGAATAGTCCAGAAGCAGCGATAGAGGCAATGGTGCGTCGCACCGATGCCATCATCGAACGAATCGGAACCAGTCGAGATAAAATAATTCCTCTCTTGCAAGCATTGCAGGAGGAATTCAGCTATCTCCCATCCGATGCTCTGAATCGTATATATGAACGCACGGAAATAGATAGGGCACAGGTTATCAGTGTGTCTTCTTTCTATTCGCAGTTTCGCATGGTGCCATACGGCAAGCATGTCATCAAAGTGTGCATCGGCACTGCTTGCCATGTGAAAGGCGCAAGCACGGTGTATGACGCTTTCAAGCGCGAGTTGAACATTGAGGGTGACACCATCACTACCCAGGATCAGCAGTACTCAATAGAGAAGGTTGCTTGTCTTGGTTGCTGTGCTTTGGCTCCTGTGGTTCAGATAGATAACAAGATATTTGGTCATGTTCAGCCGGGACGAGTGAACGAAGTGCTTGCTGAGTTTGAGGAGATGTGTGCGAGCAATGAAAACGAGAACGAAGACGAAAACAAGCAGAACAAACCGCAAGGCGAGGTACGCATTGGCATGGAGAACTGTTGCCAAGCCAGTGGAACAGCCGAAGTGAATGAAGCGGTGAAGAAGGCGTGCAAGGAACTGGGCATCAACGTGCGTATCAAGCCAATATCTTGTGTTGGCGCATGCAATCAGGTTCCTCTCATCGATGTCGCAATGCCAGACGGCGAGATTGTTCGCTATCCAAACATCAAGCCAGAGGAAGTGAAGGAGATTCTTCTTCACCATTTCCGTCCTGCGAGTCGTCTGCGCCGTTTGCGCAATGCTATTCTCAATCAGATTGATACGTTCCACACCGACACTACCTGGGACAACATCCTTTGGAAACCAGAGCAAGAGCGTACTCAGCACATCAATACCTTCCTCAATGGACAGTATCGTATCTCTACTGAAGGATACGGCAAGATGAATCCTCTTGATATTGATGAATACATAAAGCTTGGAGGATTTGAGGCATTGAAGAAGGCGTTGACAAGCATGAAGCGTGAAGAAGTGATAGATGAAGTGCTGAAGAGTGGTCTTCGTGGTCGCGGTGGCGGTGGTTTCCCTACTGGCAGAAAATGGCAGATGGTTGCAGCTAATGAGTCAGACAAGAAATACGTGATCTGCAATGGCGACGAGGGTGACCCTGGCGCATTTATGGATCGTATTCTTCTTGAATCCTATCCTTTGCGAGTAATTGAGGGACTCATCATTGCAGCATACGCTGTTGGTGCTGAAGAGGGCATATTCTATATTCGTGCTGAGTATCCACAAGCTGTTATCCGAATACGTAAGGCATTGGAAATGTGCCGAGAAAAGGGAATGCTTGGCAAGAATATTCTTGGCACAGGTTTCAATATGGACATTCGTGTGTTTGAGGGTGCTGGAGCATTCGTGTGTGGAGAAGAGACTGCTCTCATAGGTTCTATTGAAGGAAAACGTGGTTTCCCACATCTTCGCCCGCCTTACCCAGCTCAAGCAGGTTTGTTCGGAAAGCCTACGCTTATTAATAATGTAGAGAGCTTGAGCCAGATATCTTACATCATCAATCATTGTGCAGAAGAATATGCAAAGGTAGGCACAGAGGGCAGTAAAGGCACGAAGGTGTTTGCGCTTGCTGGCAAGGTGAACCATGGCGGTTTGATAGAGGTGCCGATGGGTACAACGCTTCGTCAGATTGTAGAAGAGATTGGTGGTGGCGTTGAAGGTGGCGAAAAGCTTAAGGCTGTTCAGACGGGTGGTCCTTCAGGAGGCTGTATTCCTGCAGAACTCTGCGATGCAAAGGTGGATTTCGATGCACTCAACCAGATGGGTGCAATCATGGGCTCTGGCGGTCTTGTCGTCTTGAGCGAAAGCAGCTGTATGGTTGATGTGGCTCGTTACTTCCTGAATTTCACTTGTGAAGAGAGTTGCGGTAAATGTACTTTCTGTCGCGTGGGCATTCGCCGAATGCTTGATATCCTCGACAAACTCACCACAGGCAAAGCGACAATGGCAGACATAGACCGATTGGAAGAACTTGCCAACAGCATAAAGAAGTCAGCACTTTGTGGATTGGGCAAGACGGCTCCAAATCCAGTGCTTTCAACGCTGCGCTATTTCCGTCAGGAATACGAAGAGCACGTGCAAGGCATTTGCCGTACGGGTTCTTGCAAGAAGATGGTGAAGCTCGTAGTGACCGACGATTGTCTTGGTTGCACTAAGTGCTCACGCTGTTGCCCGTCAGAAGCTATTGCCTTCACTCCTTACGAGAAGCATGAGATTGATGTAACGAAGTGTACTCTCTGTGGTCTTTGCATGGATGAGTGTGACTATAACGCTATTAAGTATGAAAATCTACGTTAACGATAAAGAAATAGAAGTGTCTGGCAATGTGCCACTTATTGAGGTGTTGAACAGCAATGGCTATAGCATTCCGTCGCTGTGCTATGCCAAGGATGCAAAGCATCAAGCTTCGTGCATGGTGTGCATGGTGAAGAACGTTGCCAATGGCCAGATGATACCTTCTTGCTCCACTTTCCCAACAGAGGGCATGAAGATAGAGACAGACACAGAAGAGGTGTTGTCGCTCCGTCAGATGTCGCTCGAACTCCTTCTGAGCGACCATCGTGCTGATTGTGAAGCGCCTTGCACTATTGTTTGCCCAAACAAGCTCGATCCTGCCCAGATACTTCTTTATTATGATAGAGGTCAGAAAGCAGAGGCGCATTCATTGATTGCAAAGCAATGTGATGTGAACAACGTGCCCTGCAACGAGTGCAAGGCTCCATGTGAAAAGGCATGTCGTCGTGGCACTGTAGATAAAGGTGTGAGCATTAAGGAAATAATTCTTTCGCTTGCAAATGACAAATCACTTCCGACAGTGGAGGCAAAGAGCAAAGCAAATGTAGAGAAGGGTTATTTCGGCTCTAAGCTTGGACGCTATACAGATGAGGAGAAGGAGTGGTTGAAGGAAGTTTACAACGATGCATCTCGTTGTCTGCATTGCGCTTGCGAGGGACGCGATAAGTGCAAGCTTCGCGAGTATTCTGCTAAGGCTGGCATAAAGTCGCCTCGATATGGCGTATCGTCCACATTGCCAGTCAAGGAACAGATTCCTGTAGTGGGAAAGCTCTGCTACGAACCTGCAAAGTGCGTCCGTTGTGGACTTTGCGTCTACAACTCCGAGGATGGCTTCACTTTCCAGAATCGTGGCTTTGTAATGCAAGTAATGATTCCAGAAGAGAGCAAGAAGCACATCAAGGAAAAGTTGGCTAATCTCTGCCCTACGGGGGCGCTATTTTTAGCCCCATAACCTCAGGGGTAAGCTATGCAGTGTGATGAACTTCAAAAGATTATTATGCGATATTTAATTAAGACATACATATTATTCTTTATCGCCCAAGCATTCCGAATGGCACGCCCCCTTCGGTGGTTGGTGGGGCTTCTGTTAGCAAGTTGCGTTGCTGTGTCCGACTTTGACACCGACATTGCAGATAACGATTGGATTATATTTCGTGGTTCACCATCGCTCAACGGCTATATTGAGCGCACACTGCCCGATGCACCTAAGTTGCAATGGACATTCAACAACGATGTGCGTACTGTTGCATCGCCCATCATATATGGCGGCAACGCCTACACCATCGACCGCAAGGGTGTGATACGTGGCATTGATGCTCAAGGCAAGCAGTTCTTCACGCACGACATGAACACCACAGTGGAAGCATCGTTCATTATTCGTGATTCTGTTATGTACATTGGGCGAATTGATGGTTTTGTCACAGCCCTTTCACTATCATCAAAAAAAGTGTTGTGGGAATACGAAACATTAGGACAGATCTCTGCTTCGCCAAATCTCATTCAGCAAGAAGCTGATGAACTGTTGTTGGTGGGAAGCTACGATAACTGCATGTACACTTTCAGCACCAATAACGGAAAGAAAACGAGTCAGTTTGAAACAGGATACTATATCAATGGTGCAGCTTCAGTATGGAAAGAATACATGCTCTTTGGAGGCTGTGATGCATGGTTGCGAATGGTCAATACAGTTACTGGCGTTCAGACCGATTCATTGGAAATGAAAGCTTACATTCCTGCTTCTCCTGCTGTGATTGGCGATTGTGCCTACGTGTCTGATTATAGCGGCAACCTATATGAGATAGAGTTGAAAGATGGACGCATAGCTAAGCATCGCATGCTTGTCACAGCTGCTGAAGACAATGAGAACGCTGGTGTTGTGAGCATGCCTACGGTGAGCCCAACCTCAGTATTCATTCTCACTGGCGATCGCCACCTCCGTTGCATTAACAGAAAGACAGGCAAAGAAACGTGGAACAAGCTGCTGCGCGGTGACACTGGAGAGTCTGCGCCTCTTGTGTGTCGCGACATGCTTCTGGCTTGTACAAAAGATGGTCACGTGTCTATATATAATGTGGAGAATGGCAACGAGCTATGGCATTATGAAGTGGGCGAGCAGATAATCGCATCGCCAGCAGTGCTTTCCGATTGCTTCTACATCCAAACAAGTCGTGGCAAACTTCTTATGTTCAAATAACATTCCGACAGATGGCTCATATACAACTAAGCAACATACACAAGGCGTTCACTGACGGAGCAAGCAATACTCGCTCAGTGCTGAATGGCATCAATCTCACTCTCGAGCAAGGCGATTTTGTTGCAATCACAGGCGTGTCGGGTTCTGGCAAAACAACGCTGCTCAATGTGCTTGGCACACTGCTTCGCCCCGACAATGGCGAGTATATCCTCAATGGCATAAACATCACCTTGCCTGGCACTCCTTTGGCAGAATGCCGCAACAAGCACATCGGTTTCGTGTTTCAAGATTTCAGGCTACTGCCTCAATACACAGCCGAAGAGAATATCTTGATACCTGTGCTTGCCAGCAGTTCTGCTGTGTCGGAAGAACAAAAGCAATACGCTAACAAATTGATGCAGATTCTTGGTATAGAGTCTATTAAAACACAGCTTCCTGCCACACTATCTGGTGGAGAAAAAGCACGTGTCTCAATCTGCCGTGCACTTATCAATAAGCCGTCGCTTCTTCTTGCCGACGAGCCAACAGGCCAACTCGATGCCGACAACGCTGAGGTTATAGCATCGCTCTTGCAAAAAGTGAACAAAGAACTTGGCACAACGATTATATTAGTAACTCACGATTCCAGCATAGCCGCAAAAGCCAATCGCATGCTTCGACTTGCAAATGGTCAGATAGCATAAATAGCAAAACTAATGATAAGCTCAAATAAAAGCATACGATACTATCGTCAGTTCTACACGCTGATCGCAGTGGCTGTCATCGTCATGATGGCAGTGCTCTCTGGCAGTCTTCTGCTGGGTGATTCTGTGCGTGGCACCTTGGTCGATCGTGTGCAAGAGCGACTTGGCAACACAGAAACGGTCATAACATCGGGTACAGGTTTCCTTGATGAGAATGTGATGACCTCTCCGTTGCTTGCTGATGCTACCGCCTATTTGCTGTGCGAGGGATTCGTTTCCACAGGCGAGAAACTCATACCTGTGCAGGTGTGGGGCAGTGATGCTGATTCCATCAGCGCGGGAAATGCTATTCTCAACGAACCATTGCAGCGCCAATTGAACGAAGAAGATTTTGTGCTTCATCTGCCTTCTCACTCATTAGTTCCATCGGGCTCATTATTTGTGACCAAGCAATACAGCACTCAAATGCGACTCCATACACAAGGGGTGAAGACAGTGGAGCAGGGCGGCAACCTCCTTCTCCACAATGAACAAGCACTTCCTCTCAATGTATTTGTCAATCGTCAGGAACTCGCCAATCTTATGGAGCTTGATGGCAAGATAAACCTTATCTTATCACCAGAGACGATTACAGATGAGGAATTTGCAAAAGCGTGGAAGCCGCAGTTCTCGGGCATGAAGGCAAAGGGCAATCAAGTGACTTCCGATCGCATCTTCATTCAGGAGTCAGCAGTGGAATCGCTTCACCCTCAGCGCACTTGCTTTGCTTATCTTGTCAATGACATTTACAATGCTACTGATTCCGTTCCTTATTCGTTTGTCACAGCGGTAAACTCATTCAATGGCAACAACCTGAAGGACAACGAAATGATTCTCAGCGACTATGCCGCGCAGCGTCTGAAAGCTGATGTGGGCGACACGCTTATGATGGATTATTTCATCACCAAAGGAATGAAGAAGCTTGACACTCGTACGCAATATTTTGTTGTAAAGGCAATTGCTCCTCTTGCTGACCTTCAGCAAGACTCTCTTCTTATGACCGAATATCCTGGTCTTTCAAATGTGGAACGCTGTGCCGACTGGGACAGCGATTTGCCTATTAACATGGATCACATTAAGAAGATAGATGAAGACTTCTGGTATGCTCACAAGCAAACACCAAAAGCGCTTGTTGCTTACGATGCGGTGAGCTCTGATTGGAGCATGCCGTTCG
This sequence comes from Bacteroidaceae bacterium, assembly GCA_045600665.1. GTDB lineage: Bacteria > Bacteroidota > Bacteroidia > Bacteroidales > Bacteroidaceae > Minthosoma. Next base: position 25,007 of record JAZRYI010000082.1, on the reverse strand, counting down.
GTGTCGCAACAGCATTGCAAGTGGATGATGCTGACAAAGCCTTGAGCCGTCTTACTCACTCTCAGATGGGAGTGCTGATAGCCCATCCACGAGAGGCTGCCATTCATGCTGCCAACAACGGCACAGACTTCTCTTCTCTCTTCCTCGCCCTCGGCTTTTTCATCATTCTTTCTGGTGTCTTGCTCATGCAGAATCCGCTTGTCGAGATGCTTGCTCAGCGCAAGCAGGAAATAGAGCTTTATCAGACTATAGGTTATACAGCAAAGCGAATATACCAGATTCTCTTTCAAGAGATAGGCACAGTCATTCTTGCTGTTTCGCCTGTAGGTATTGTGGCTGGTCTTATCTATTCGGGCATCACGCTTTTCTTGCTTGGAAACGTGTGGAGCGGAGCAACTCACACCGAAGGATTTGCATTGCATGTCAATCTTGCTACCCTCGTCATAGCTTGGGTGGCAGGCATTGTGATTTGTGCTCTTACTGTGTATTTTGTGGTAAATTCTTTCTTGAAGAATCTCTCAAGTAAACAGCAGATAAAATATCATAAACCAAATAAATACACTACATTCTATCTGTACGCTATAGCAATTGCCTCTCTAATTCTCTTCATATACAATCTGAGTGTTGCCCATAGCATCATTCTCTTTGTCATTTGCGGTTTGCTATGGCTTGCCTCTTCTGGATTATTCCTCGTTGTCAATATACAGAAAGCGTCAACTCGAAACGAAGTGCTCTCCGAAAAATCGATGATTTGGAAGACACTCGACGCTCAGCGTTCACAAACTCTTCTTTCCTTCTGGGCGCTGGCTATTGGAGTGTTCACGGTGTTTGCTGTCGGCCTCAATCGTCCCGATTTCTCTCACTCTTCCGACGATGCCTCGCTGACAGGTGGCTTCACTCTTTGGTGTGCTAATAGGGTGCCGATTGAGTACGATCTCAACAATCCTCAAGTGCGCAAGAAGCTTTCTTTGCAAGATCTTCCTGCCAACACTCGCTTCATGCAGATTCTTCAATACACACAAGATGAGGCAAGTTGCTTGAATCTGAATAAGGTATCTACCCCAACTGTGCTTGGCATGGATGTGGAGGAACTAAGAGATAATTTTGGCATCAATGTTGAGGTTCTTCTGGCGAGCGAATCTTCAGGCTCTCAAGCATACCCAGTTCTCATTGACTCTGAAAGTCTCATTTGGAGCCTTATGAAATCAGTTGGCGATACGCTTCAGTATAAAAATGATGATGGCGAACCAGTCAGCCTGATAATTGCTGGTACTTATCCTACTGGCATATTCCATGGCAATGCGTTGATGAACAAAGAGCATTTCCGCCAGCTGTGGAAAGAAGAAACAGGCAGTCGCCTCCTCCTTGCCAAGACAAGCATTGATAAAGAAGAGGATGTGAAAAACCTGCTCGAAACAGCTCTCAGTGAGTATGGAATGCAGATCTGCACCACTACAGAGCGCATAGAGCTCTTCTTCACCGTCACTGATACTTACCTTGCCATCTTCCTAACTCTTGGTGGTTTAGGCCTCTTGCTTGGCGTGTTCTGCTTAATTATAGTAGTGCGCAAGAATATTACTTCTCGTCGAATGGAAATCAACACTTTATTGTCGCTTGGTTTTGTATCTGACAAGATAAAGAATCAACTTCTGAAGGAGAACCTTATCGTACCGATTGCAGCCATTCTCTCAGGCAGCATTGGCTCGGTGATCAGCATTAGTGCCAATGCAGGTGGAGCAGGATTGTCCACCATTCTCATTGCTGTGGTATTCCTCATCATGCTATTGGCTCTCGTATATTACGGCATAAAACGAATTATTAATAACTATACAGAAATATGAAAAGAAATCTATTATTGTCATTAGGTCTTGCATGCACTCTGGCAGCTTCAGCTCAGGTTGTGCAGTTTCGTGGTGAAAACCATTGCGGCATCTTCCCAAACGAAAAGGGACTCTTGAAGCAATGGCCAGCCGAAGGACCTCAGAAACTCTGGGTTGTGAACGATGCTGGCAAAGGCAATTCAAGCGCGCTCGTTGAGGGCGACCGCATCTACACTGCAGGACTTACTGCCGACGAGCAGAATGAGCAAATCACCTGTTACAATCTTGATGGCTCGAAAGTGTATCAAGTCACTTTCGGTCGCGCATGGACAAAGTCGTTCCAAGAGACACGTTGCAGTCCAATGATTGATGGCGACCGCATCTACATTGTCAGCGGCATGGGCGAGCTTGTGTGCATGAACAAGGCAGACGGCAAGATTCTCTGGAGCTTCGACTACTGGCAGAAGTACCAGCTCACTCCCAACGATCAAGGCATCTGCGAGCAGCCTCTCATCGATGGCGATCGCATCATCGTCAACACCTGTGGCAAGGACGTGACTCTCGTTGCCCTCAACAAGCGTTCGGGCGAAATCATTTGGGAAGCCCCATCGTTTGGCGATAAGGCGATGTATGTGCCTGGCATCATGGTGGAGTGGAACGGCAAGCGTCAGATTGTCGCTGCAACAGAGCTGCACATCTTCGGTGTTGATCCCGAGACAGGCAAGATGGTGTGGAGCGATGACTCATGGCTGCCTATCCAGGAAGAGAAGAAGTGGGCTAACGCAATGGTCAACAGCCCAGTGTTTTACGAGGGCTATCTCTTCGTTTCGCTTGGCGATGGCCATGGCTGCACGATGTACAAAATGGCTGATGACCTCTCGTCTGTGTCGATGCTGTGGCGCAAGAAGGACATTGACATGTACATGGGTGGCATGATTCAGATTGATGGCGTCATCTATGGCAGCACAGGCAACAAGAATATGTGGGCTGCGCTCGACATCAAGAGTGGGGAAGTGCTCTACCATTCCCAGTGGCAGGGCAAGGCACGCGGTGCCCTCATTGCTGCCGATGGCATGTTCTACATGTTTGACGAGCGTCGCGGATTCATGGGATTGGCAAACATCAACCCAAAGCAACTCGACGTTGTGAGCGAGTTCCGTGTCACGGACGGCTCAGGTGCATGCTTCTCACATCCAAGCATCTACAATGGTGTGCTCTACATTCGCCACGGCGAGGCACTCGTAGCGTATGACATACGAAAACGATAACGAAAACTAAAACGGTAACGAAAACGAAAACTAAAACTAAAACGATAACGAAAACTAAAACGATAACGAAAACATTATTATCATGAACAAGAAATTCTTTAGCATGCTCCTTATTGGCAGCATGGTGGCAATGAGCTGTACAGCTCAGACCCCACAGACAGGCGCGAGCATCCACGGATGGCGCGGTCCTCAGAACAATGGTTCCTATCCCGACACTGGTCTTATGAAGCAATGGCCAGAAGGCGGCCCTGAGATGATTTTCGAGACTCTCGATGCTGGCAAAGGCTACAGCTCGCCACAGGTGGTAGGCGACAAGGTGTACATCACAGGCATGAACGAGCAGGAGGACAAAGAAGTGTTCCAGTGCTATACTCTCGATGGCAAGAAACTCTACACAACAGTGTATGGCAATCCTTGGAAGCAGTCTTTCCCTGAGACTCGTACAACTCCAACTATCGATGGCGACAAAGCATACGTCATCAGTGGTATGGGCGAAATCGTTTGCATCAACATTGCTGACGGCAGCATTGTATGGACAGTGAATGGCGGTGAGAAGTATGGTCGCAAGACAGGTATGTGGGGTACAAGCGAGTGCCCACTCGTGTATGACGACAAGGTCATCTACACTCCTTGCGGCGACCAGACAACAATCGTTGCCCTCAACAAGAACACTGGCGAGGAAATATGGAAGTCTAAGGCTCTTGGCGACATGTCAGGCTACGTTTCTCCTATCCTTATTTCATATAAAGGCAAGCGCCAGATTATTGGTTCTACAGCCTTCAACGCTTTCGGTGCAAATCCAGAGACAGGCGAGATTGAATGGACATTCGACGACTGGGGACCTAAGCACACAGGCGAGAAGAGCAACTTCCAGAACATTGCGCCAAACTCTGCTCTCTTCCAGGACGGCAAGATCTTCTTCTGCCATGGCTACAACATCAATGGCTTCCAGCTTCAGCTTGCCGACGACCTCAAGAGTGTGACATGCACTTGGCGCACAGAGACACTTGACACTCATCATGGTGGCTACGTGCTCGTTGACAACGTCATCTATGGCACAAACTGGATTGACAACAACAAAGGCAACTGGTGTGCGCTTGACTGGAACACAGGCGAGACAATCTATGAAACTGCATGGCAAGGCGGCAAGGGCAAAGGCTCTATCATCACAGCCGATGGCATGCTCTACTGCTACGATGAGCGTCGTGGCATGGTAGGTCTCGTTCGTCCAGGCAAGACATTCGACGTGGTGAGCGAGTTCCGCATTGCTAAGGGTAGCGGTGCATACTGGGCACATCCATCCATTGCCGACGGCAAGCTCTACATCCGTCACGGCGAAGCATTCTATGCTTACAAGCTGAAATAAGTAAAATTAAACTTTCCCACCCTGTAGCTGGCTATGGGGTGGGAAACTTTTGTTTTAACACCAGATTGTGGTCGAAAAAAGTACAGAAAAACAAACAGGAGCCTATGACAATGTTTTGAAGTACATTCTGATGAATTTTGAGAAACCACCCACACCCAAACCACTGCTAAACCGAAAAAAAGCTGTTTTTCTTAATTTTAGCCCAACACCTAACATCAAGCTCACAACTCTCGTCATTTCAACATCTTAACTGTGTTAGGTGTTGCCCAAACACCTAACACAACACCTAACATAGACCTAACACACACCTAACATCTCTTTAACAAAGCAGCACCATAATCGTGTTCCAATCGTGATGCATGGGAATTTGAATGTCAAGAAAGAAAAAGCTTCATTGCTGGAATTGACATGAGGAATTGCATTGGCGAAATTTATATTCTCACAACTTCTGTATCTTTCCTTTCGCCGTAAAGTTTTTACAGACGAAGCCGTAAAAATCTTACGGGCGAACCGCTATTTTATGCCTGCCGTGGGTGTAAAGAAATTACGGCGAAACCGAAAATTCGCCGTTGTATATTTGGGTTTTCTATTGTGAACCTCGAAGAGGTCAACGTAGTCAATTTTCGAGAATTATTTCTTCTTGCTGTGAACGGAAGCCGCACCTGTGGTGCTAAATTACCGATAATTTCCGAAAATTTATCCGATAAAACATTATCGGAACAATTATCGCGTATTGTCGGCAACCTTAGAGCTCGGCGTAGCCAATTATTTTCAGTTCCATAGCAAGCAGAAGGCTTGCGTTAGCTGACACTAAATCTTAATACCGACAAAGGAACCTTTAAGCTGAACGACAAAGAACTCAAAAATTTAACGAATATAGATGCCTGTTAAGTACATGTTAGGTCTGTGTTAGGTCTATGTTAGGTGTTGTGTTAGGTGTTTGAACAACACCTAACATCGTTAGCCCACTAATTGACAATGAGTTATACGCTCGATGTTAGGTGTTTGCCCATTTTTTAAAAATTCACTATTTTTACAGTTTTGGAGCACCACAATGAGAGCCAATGGCTTTATTGCTGATTTGTGTCTGCTCTATACCAAGATTCTGAATGATATGAAGAACTCATCTGTATCAAGTGCGGCAGTCACATCCAATTGAAGAGGCACAAGTATTGACTCTTCACAGGTGAATTGTTGGACCTTTACCAATTCATACACAACACGAACAAGGAAGTGTATTGCAAGTAGGTTCGCTTATTTTATCTCAACCTTCTCGGCACGGCTGATAAGGATACGCTTGCGCTTTTTCTTTGGCTGCTCAGGCGCTGGTTCTGCCTTTGTGACAACAACAGGATCTGCTTTTGCTGTGGCAACAGTTTTTGCCTCAATAGGCTTAGTATTTGCTGCAGGCTTGGGTTGTGGCGCTGGTTGAGGTGCAGCCTTGGCAGGCTCTGCTTTCTTTGCTGGCTTGGTTGGATCTACATTCTTGGCAGCATTGGCTTTAGCCCTTGCAGCTTTTCTTGCCAATGCTTCTTGATGTATTCGTTCTTGCTCCTGAAGATTCCTCTGCTTGCGCTCCTCCTTCATGCGAAGGTATTCCTCTCTCTCAGCATCTCTTCTTGCTTGAGCTTCCTCTTGTTTCTTGCGCTTCATCTCAAGGTAAACCTCTATAGGCTCTTCGTAGTCGGAGGTGCGGCAGTCAACAATCTTGTAGTCAGCCACAAAGCACTTGTCATACTCCTCTGAATAGAGCAACAGGTACTTGCCATGACTCTTAGTGCCTCTCACCAGATACTCTTTGTCATTTCTGAGCTTTACAATATTTCCTCGTTTCCAGTCGATGCTATTGAATTCTTCCTGTGTCATTTCGTTTTATTATATTTATGTGTTGTTTTTTTTCTGTTAAATAATCAGATTGTCATATTGTTTGATTTTCGGGGCAAAGGTACAAATAAAAAACATACAGTGCAAGTGGAATGAAAATTTTATATCCAATTGTTTGGTTGTATGCGAAAAAAACGCTTACTTTGCACATCGAACATAAGATAAGAAACTTTTGATATTTATTTGATTAGGATTTAGCATATACAATATGGAAGATAAACCAACGATACTGATTGCAGAGGATGATCCAAGCAATTACAGATATTTTGATGCGCTGCTGCACAGCAGGTACAACATCCTTTGGGCAAAGGATGGGGGAGAGGCTGTGGAAATGGCATTGAATAATGACGTGCGCGTAGTGCTGATGGACATAAAGATGCCTGTGATGTCGGGCGTGGAGGCTATGAAGTTGATAAAGAAGGAGAAACCGGAATTGAAAGTTGTGATGCAGACAGCATACGCACTGGAAGAGCATAGGCAGCAAGCACTGTATGAGGGAGCGGATGATTTCCTGACAAAGCCAATCTCGTGCGAGACAATGCTGGATGTGTTGAAGAAAATGGTGGAAGGAGCTTGAAAAGTGTTAAATACGGATATGAAACCAACAACTCTTATTGCTGAGGACGATGCGTGCAACTACCGCTTGCTGAATGCGGTGCTGCGCAATGACTACAACCTGCTGTGGGCGAAAGACGGACAGGAGGCTGTGGAGATGGCGCTGTGCAATGAGGAAATCGACATCGTGCTGATGGACAATAAGATGCCACGGATGAATGGGGTGGATGCCCTGAAGATGATCAAGGAGAGGAGACCTGGGTTGCCAGTGGTGATGCAAACGGCGTATGCATTTGATGCTGACAGGAACGCTGCTCTGAACTACGGTGCTGATGGGTATGTGACGAAGCCTATTCGCTGTGTGGCTCTGTTGGATTTGATGAAGAAGATTCTGAGAAATAAAGCAGAAATATGAAAGACTACATGAAAAAAGAACTGAGCATTGAGGAACTGGTCAAGAAAGCTTTTGATCAGTTGCCTGTTGGTGTGGAGGTGTTTGACAAGCATGGCAAGCAAGTGCATGTGAACAGGAAGGATATGGATATCTTTGGCGTGGAGAGCGAGAAAGATATGCTGGGGCTGAATATCTTTGATGATGAGGCTTTCTGTGACGAGGTGCGCGAGCGTGTGAAGGTTGAGGATAAACTGTCGATGTGGACGGCGTATAAGTTTGAGAATGTTCGCAATTTATACAAGACTCAGAAGGAAGGTGAGTTCAGGCTCTATACGCGTTTTGGCAGGCTGAAGGATGATGATGGCGATGTAGCTGGATATGTGATGATAAACTTGGATAAGGATCCTGATGCATTGGTGGATGGATCGCGCTGGGGATATAAGGTGGATGAGTTGCTGGAGGCTAAGGCTAAGGCTGAGAATGCAGACAGGATGAAAAGCGAGTTTCTTGCAAACATGACTCATGAGATTCGTACGCCGCTGAATGCCATTGTGGGGTTCTCGGATGTGCTGAACAGCGGTGTGTTTGAGGTGTCGGACGAGGAAAGACAGGAATATCTGGATGCTATTCATAAGAATACAGAGCTGCTGTGCAGACTGATGTGCGACTTGCTGGATTATAGTCAGATAGAGACAGATATGCTGGTGTTTCATAGGGATAGATTCACTGTTGATGAAGTGTGCAAAGAGGTGTATGCCGAATATAAGAATTTGTTGAGCAGCAACGTTGAGTTGGAGTATGTGTGTGGAGATGACGGTGTGTATCTGTACACGGACACTATGCGCTTCAAGCAAGTATTGTCTAATCTTGTGAACAATGCGGTGAAATATACAGACAAAGGTACGATACGCATGGGATTCACAGTGGAGGATGGCATGGTGAAGGTGTACGTGACCGACACGGGCTGCGGCATTGATGCGTCTATGCACGAGAGCATCTTCGAACGCTTCTTCAAGGTGGATAACTATAAGCAAGGTGCAGGCTTGGGATTGCCTATTTGCAAGAAACTGGTAGAGCACATGGGCGGAAATATTGGTGTGGAAAGCAAGTTGGGTGAGGGAGCGACGTTCTGGTTCACGGTTCCTGTGATGAAGTAGGGTGGTTTCCTTTGTGCTTGATGTGTGCATAGGGACTGGAATTATTCAATATTCGCAGTGAAGAAGATTATTTCTTGTTATTATAGTTATTTTGGATAGTGCTTTTTTGTTTTTTATAATAAAAGTGCTTATCTTTGCAACAGAAAACATCTTGACGGGGTGCTGCTCCTGGTTTGAGTGAGGAGTGGCTGAGATTATACCCATTGAACCTGATTCAGGTAATGCTGACGCAGGGATGATTGTAGTTTTTCTTGGATTATACCCCGCTTGATGTAGTTTGTTTAATTTAATGACATCAAGGGAGGTATTTTTTTATGTCAGTACGTATATTTATTAATAATGAGGCGCAGCTCACTGATGCATCCAGCATTGATGAGTTGGCAGCGAAGTTGCAATTGCCTGCGCGCGGTGTGGCACTTGCTGTGAACAATCGCGTGATTCCTCGCATGAACTGGGCTGATACCGCTGTGTGCGAGGGAGATAAGGTTACGATCATCAAAGCAGCATTTGGAGGATGATACAGTTTATCACGCATTATACAGACGCTATTGGGTATTTAGATTCTGTGCGCATTGCCCTGGAAGGCGGTTGCCGATGGGTGCAGCTGAGAATGAAGAATGCCACAGTGGATGAGATACGTCCTGTGGCACTGGAGGCTCAGAAGATGTGCAAGGAGGTAGGTGCGACGTTCATCATCGATGACCATGTGGAACTGGTGAAGGAGATTGGTGCGGATGGCGTGCATGTGGGCAAGAATGATATGCCTATTGATGAGGCGCGTCGCATTCTTGGCAATGAGGCAATCATCGGAGGTACGGCAAACACATTCGAGGATGTGGTGATGCATTGGAAGAATGGCGCAAGCTATATTGGTTGCGGGCCGTTCAGATTCACTACAACAAAGGAGAAACTGTCGCCTGTGCTGGGATTGGAAGGGTATAGAGACATCGTGACGAAAATGAAGGAAAATGGCATTGATTTGCCAATAGTTGCCATTGGCGGCATCACCGCTGAGGATATTCCAGAGATAATGCAGACGGGAGTGACCGGTATTGCATTGAGCGGCACTGTGCTGAGAGCAGAAGATCCTGTAGCAGAAATGAATAGATTAATAAAAATGATATAAAATGGAAAAATTAATTATCGCTGGTAGAGAGTTCAGCTCTCGCCTTTTCCTTGGCACCGGCAAATTCAACGACAATGCTGTCATGGCTCAGGCAATTGATGCTTCTGAGACAGAGATGGTTACTGTGGCAATGAAGCGCATCGAGCTTCAGGATAAGCAAGACGATTTGCTTCGCCACATTGTGCAGAATCCTCGCATTCAGCTGCTGCCAAACACAAGTGGCGTGCGCAATGCCGAAGAGGCTGTGTTTGCTGCTCAGATGGCACGTGAAGCATTTGGCACAAATTGGTTAAAGCTTGAGATTCATCCAGACCCTCGCTACCTTCTTCCTGATTCTGTTGAAACATTGAAGGCAACAGAGGAACTCGTGAAACTCGGTTTCGTTGTGCTTCCTTACTGCCAGGCAGATCCTACACTTTGCAAGCATTTGGAAGAGGCAGGTGCTGCTACCGTGATGCCTCTTGCTGCTCCTATTGGCACAAACAAGGGATTGAGAATGAAGGATTTCCTTCAAATTATTATCGAGCAAGCTACTGTGCCTGTAGTTGTTGATGCAGGCATCGGTGCTCCTTCTCATGCTGCAGAAGCTATGGAGATGGGCGCTGACTGCTGTCTCGTTAATACTGCTATTGCTGTGGCAGGCGATCCCGTGAAGATGGCTACAGCATTCAAGGAGGCTGTCATCGCAGGTCGTCGTGCTTACGAGGCAGGATTGGGTGCTATTGCAGAGAGCGCACAAGCAAGTTCACCATTAACAGCATTCTTGAACTAAAATATATTAGATTTTCGGACACCCCATTATCTGATAAATGAACATACAATAATTATGCCACAAGACAATAAAGCATACGCAAAAAGGGAAAAAGCATACATGCAGGGGCGTCTTTTTCCTTTCGTGAAAGTGGGAATGACTAAGGTCAATCTCACCCCTACAGTGATTAAGGATGAGCGTGGTATTCCTCACATGGAAGAGAACGCTCCAGTATATATTTATGACACAAGCGGACCTTTCAGCGATCCAAACATCGAGATTGACTTGAAGAAAGGATTGCCTCGCATGAGAGAGGAGTGGATTCTCTCACGTGGCGATGTGGAGCAGTTGAAGGAAGTGACAAGCGAATACGGCAAGATGCGCCTTGCAGACAAGAGCCTCGACCATCTCCGCTTTGAGCACATCGCTTTGCCATATCGTGCAAAGGAAGGAAAGGCAATCACTCAGATGGCATACGCCAAGGCTGGCATCGTGACTCCTGAGATGGAGTATGTTGCGATTCGTGAGAACATGAACTGCGAGGAACTGGGCATTAAGACTCATATCACGCCAGAGTTTGTGCGTGATGAGATTGCTCGCGGCCGCGCTGTGCTTCCAGCTAACATCAATCACCCAGAGAGCGAGCCAATGATTATTGGACGCAACTTCTTGGTGAAGATAAATACGAACATTGGCAACTCTGCCACAACCTCAAGCATAGAGGAAGAAGTAGATAAGGCAGTGTGGAGCTGCAAGTGGGGAGGTGACACTCTGATGGATCTCTCAACAGGCGAAAACATTCACGAGACACGCGAGTGGATTGTGCGCAACTGTCCTGTTCCTGTAGGTACTGTACCTATTTATCAAGCACTTGAGAAGGTGCAGGGTAGAGTAGAGGATTTGAATTGGGAAGTGTTTAAGGACACTCTCATCGAACAGTGTGAGCAGGGAGTTGACTACTTTACAATCCATGCAGGCATTCGCCGTCACAATGTGCATCTGGCTGATAGCCGTCTTTGCGGCATCGTGAGTCGTGGTGGTTCAATAATGAGCAAGTGGTGTCTGATTCACGATAAAGAGTCGTTCCTCTATGAGCATTTCGATGATATTTGCGACATCGTGGCTCAGTATGACGTAGCACTTTCGCTCGGTGATGGTCTTCGTCCTGGTTGTACAGCCGACGCTAATGACGCAGCTCAGTTCGCAGAGCTTGACACTATGGGTGAACTTGTGCTTCGCGCATGGGACAAGAATGTTCAGGCATTCATTGAAGGTCCTGGTCATGTGCCTATGCACAAGATTCGTGAGAATATGGATCGTCAGCTTGACAAGTGCCATGAGGCGCCATTCTACACACTTGGCCCTCTCGTTACAGACATCGCTCCTGGCTACGACCATATCACTTCTGCCATTGGCGCAGCTCAGATAGGATGGTTTGGCACGGCAATGCTTTGCTACGTAACCCCTAAGGAGCACCTCGCATTGCCAAATCGTGAGGATGTGCGCACTGGTGTGATCACCTACAAGATTGCGGCTCATGCAGCTGACCTTGCAAAGGGGCATCCAGGCGCAGCTATTCGTGACAATGCTCTGTCGAAGGCTCGCTTTGATTTCCGTTGGAGAGACCAGTTCCATTTGGCTCTTGACCCAGAACTTGCTTTGCAATACTTTGAGGAGGCAGGCCATACAGATGGAGAATACTGCACAATGTGCGGTCCAAACTTCTGTGCTGCGAAGCTGACTCATGACTTGAGAAAATTGAAGTAGTAAACATAACGTCACGTTCGCTCAGAACGTGACGTATCACTACAAACATGACAAAAGAACAACAAAGAAGATACTCACGCCACATTCTGCTCGAGGGCTTTGGCAATGAAGGTCAAGAGAAACTGCTTCAGAGCAAAGTGCTTCTGATTGGTGCAGGCGGACTTGGCTCTCCCAATGCCCTTTACTTAGCGGCAGCTGGCGTTGGCACTATTGGCATTATCGATGCCGATAGCGTAAGCGTCAGCAACCTACAGCGCCAAGTCATCCACTTCACAGAGGATACGGGCAAACCAAAAGTGGAATCAGCAGCAGACAAGATGCGCAGGCTTAATCCAGAGATTCAAATAGTCACGTACAACTGCTATCTCACAGAAGACAATGCAATAGGTATCATTCGCGATTATGATTTCATCATCGACTGCACTGATAGCTTTGCCTCAAAGTATCTTGTCAATGACGCTTGCGTAATGGCAGGTAAGCCATTTTGCGCAGGAGGCGTGGTGAAATATGCAGCACAGGTGATGACTCATGTTCCCGGAACTGCATGCTACCGCTGCATATTCCCTGAGCCGCCAGCCGAGAATGAGGTTGAGACGTGCTCCACTGTGGGCGTGCTTGGCAGTGTGGTAGGCATCATGGGGGCAATACAGGCTACTGAGGCAATCAAGTATCTTGCTGGCACAGGTGAACTGCTGACCAACAAGCTGTTGGTGGTAGATGCCTTGACCATGAATTTTCAATGTGTTGATTTTGAACACAACAAGGAATGCGTTCTTTGCGGAGAGCATCCAGAAATTACAGAACTGAAAGAGTATTCCTTCCAGCCATGCAGGGTGAAGAAGAAGTAGTCTTCATTATAGAAAAAAACATGTTTTCAGACGAATTAAAGAAATACGATTGGGACGAGACAACCCAGAGGATTGCCTCCAAGACCGATGCTGATGTGCGCCGCGCTCTTGCCAAGAGCCGTTGTGACATCGAGGACTTTATGGCTCTCCTTTCTCCTGTCGCTGAACCATATCTGGAACAGATGGCACGACTCAGCCGTAAATACACAGAGGAACGATTTGGCAGAACAATGTCAATGTTCATCCCTCTATACATAACTAACTCTTGCTCAAACTCATGCGTGTATTGTGGCTTTCATCGCGAAAACCCAATGGCTCGCACTATCCTTACTCCAGAGCAGATAGAGGACGAATATAAGGCAATAAAGAAACTTGCGCCGTTTGAAAATATCTTGCTCGTTACGGGTGAGAATCCTGCCAAAGCAGGCGTACCTTACCTTGCTAAGGCTATTGATATTGCCAAGAAGTATTTCTCAAACATAAAGATTGAGGTTATGCCTCTTTCTGCGGATGATTACAAAGAATTGTGCTCTCATGGTTTGAACGGCGTAATCTGCTTTCAGGAGACATACAATCGCGAGCACTACAATATCTATCATCCACGTGGTATGAAGTCGAAGTTTGAGTGGCGCTGCGATGGCTTTGACCGCATGGGACAGGCTGGTGTCCACTCTATTGGAATGGGTGTGCTGATTGGCTTGGAGAAGGACTGGCGCACTGACGTAACAATGATGGCACGCCATCTGCGCTATCTGCAGAAACACTACTGGCGCACTAAGTACAGCGTCAATTTCCCTCGCATGCGTCCTGCGCAGAACGAGGATTTCCATCCTAACTGCTATATGACTGACAAAGAGCTTGCACAAGCTACTTTTGCCATGCGAATATTCGACCATGATGTGGACATCTCGTATTCTACACGCGAACCAGCGTTCATCCGAGACAATATGTGCACACTTGGCGTGACTACAATGTCGGCAGAGAGTAAAGTGAATCCTGGTGGTTATCACACTTATCCTCAAGCTCTTGAGCAATTCACAGTAAGTGATGAACGCACTGCTGTGGAAATCAACAAGCGACTGAAGGAACTCGGGCGTGAACCCGTATGGAAGGATTGGGATGCAAGTTTCGATTTGTTTGGAAAATTGGGATAATATATCCATACATTGAAATAATGTATATAGTTTTCACACTACCGCATTTCTTCGAAGGAGAGGCAGAGCAGATTACCATGATGTTTCAGAGTGGTTTGAAGCATCTGCATCTCCGCAAGCCTGATGGCACTAAAGATGAGTGCCGTCGTTTGCTTAGTGCCATTCCTCAGGCATACCACAATCGCATTGTCATACACGATCATTTTGAACTTTTGGATGAGTTCGCTCTGTGCGGTGTGCATTTGAATAGACGCAATCCTATAGCACCAATAGGGTGGGAGGGGCACGTTTCTGTATCTTGCCATAGCATAGAGGAACTGGAAGAAAGGAAAAAGGAATCATTCGATTATCTGTCCCTTTCGCCAATATTTGATTCGATATCTAAGTCTGGCTACAACTCTGCTTTCACAGCAGAACAATTGCAGATAGCTAAAGATGATGGCATTGTAGATGAGCGAGTTATGGCATTAGGTGGCATATCCAGTGAGAATGTGGACGAAGCACTGAAGTATGGTTTCGGTGGTGTAATGGTGTTAGGAGACGCATGGAAACAGCAAGAACTGCCTATCGTGCTTACTATTGCTGGCAGCGATTCGAGTGCGGGGGCAGGTATTCAGCAGGACTTGAAGACAATCACGAATTGCGGTTGCTATGGAGCAACTGTGATCACGGCTATCACTTCACAGAATACTGTCGGTGTGCAGGGTGTGATGGCTGTGCCTGCGGAAGTGGTTGAGAGTCAGATGCGCTCTGTGTTCTCCGACTTGCGTGTGGATGCAGTGAAGATAGGAATGATTCCGAATGTGGAAGTTGCGCGTGCGATAGTGAGAGTGTTGGGTGAAGAGATAAGAAAGCGTGTTGTACCTATTGTTTGCGACCCAATCATGCTTTCCACAAGCGGCACAAGACTGATGTCGGAAGAGTGCATTGAGTATATTGCAAAGGAACTGTTTCCGCTTTGCACGTTGGTCACTCCAAATATTCCTGAGCATAATTATCTTATTGAGCATGGATATTCAATTGATGCGAATCTATTGCTGAAAGGTGGTCATGCGGAAGGATATGCAATGACGGATACATTGTATTTGCGTGAAGAGAACAGGATGGAGAAATACACTTCTCCACGCATAGAGTCAACTAATCTGCACGGCACAGGGTGCACCGTTTCTTCATCTATAGCGTCTCAACTTGCTAAACACCACTCGCTTATTCCTTCAGTTTTGAAAGCAAAGAAGTATGTGACAGAAGTTATAGAAGGAGGAAAGGATTTGCATATTGGGCATGGGAATGGCCCTCTATGGCTGAAGGTTTAGACTGTGGGAAGTGAGAGAATAAGGGTTGAAAAGATTATATTATTCATGGATAATAAGGTAAAATATTGCTTGAAAAGTGCATGGCCTCAAACGTGGAAAACTACGCTATGGCTGTTGCGATTAATGGTTCCTATCTCTTTTGCAGTGAAGCTACTGCAATACTATGGAGTGATAGAATGGATGGCACAGTATCTTGATCCACTGTTTGTACATCTTGGTTTGCCAGGATATTCTGCAATAGCTTTCTTGACGGGAGCTTTTGTCACTACCTATGCAAGTGTTGCGGTGATGCTGACCATGGTACTCACGCTGCGCGAGGCAACCATCATTTCCATTATGGTAGGCATCTGTCATGCTATGTTTGTGGAGAGTGCAGTTGTGAAGAAAACAGGTTCTTCGTTCTGGAAGATGGCAGTAATCCGTTTTGTTATGGCTTTCGTATGCGCATTCTATCTCAATGCTGTTTTGCCAGAGATGCCCGAACCTTTCGTAGCATCGGTTGTGGATGAATCCACAGCCTCGCTTTCATCGGTGCTATTGGCATGGTGCGTGTCAACACTGAAGATGTCGGTTATGATTCTGGGGCTTGTATATGCATTGATGTTTGTGCAGAGGCTGATGGAAGCGTATGCTCTCATTCATAAGATTTCTCGTTTCCTTGGTCCGCTGATGAAAGTGTTTGGCTTGCCGGAGGATGCATCATATATGTGGGTGGTTGGCAATGTATTAGGCATCAGCTACGGATCTGCGGTGATGGTAGATTTGGAAGAAAAGGGAATGATAACGCGCGAGGACGCTAATGACGTGAACTATCATCTGGTTATGAATCATTCGATGCTGGAAGACACGTGCGTGTTCGCTTCGTTTGGCGTGAGCGCATTTTGGATATTATCAACCAGAATACTATTTGCCATCCTGCTTGTATGGAGTCGCAAAGCGTTGATTTGCATAAAGAAAAAATGCCGTTGGAATTGATTGCTGTCCCAACGGCACTTTTTATTTACTTATTCTTAATCTTTCCTTTGATATAATCTTTTAGGATATGGTATGCAGGCTGAGGCATTGCACCATGGTCGAACCCTTGCATCTCATACAGCCATGTGTTCTTGTGGCCAGTCAGCTTGAGCATTCGCCAGAAGTATGCCTGTTCTTCATATCTGCCATATAGCTCGAGTTCGCGGTCGCCAGAGATGATGACCATAGGTGGTGCATCTGGACGGATGTGAGCAATTGGTGCATACTTGTCGATGACTGGTTGCAGAGGACCAATGCCTGTCTGCTTGCGCACATTGTAGTGGGTGATGCACTGTCCACTGAATGGGACGAGAGCTGCTATTGAATCGGCATCAATGCCATACTTAGCAAGCCACTTCTTCTCCAAGCCAATCATGTCGAGCAAATAGCCACCGGCTGAATGACCAGCAACATAAATCTTGCTTGGGTTGCCATTGTATTCTTTTGCATGCTTGAATGCCCAAGCCACGGCTGCCGCTGCATCATCAATGCACTGATCGATGGAAGCCTTTGGCATAAGGCGGTAGTTGGCAGCCATGACTACAAGGCCACTATTGCGCAGCTCAGCATCAATGTGCTTGTTACCTCCTTCAATGCCTCCGCCGTGAAACCAAACCACCACTGGCAAGTCTTTGCCGTCGGTGGCATAATAGACATCGAGCTTGCATCGCTCCTGAGCATAGGCATCAGCGTTGGTGGAATAGCTGATGTCAGTTTTTGTGGTGTAGTTCAGTTTCTTTTGTGCTGAGACTGAAACCGCAATGCATAATAGCGCGACAAATGTACAGATGAGTTTTTTCATTGTAATGTTCTGATTTTTTATTTGATTCTCTTTCTTTCCTTTTGCACGGCTTTTGCCACATTTTGCGCAATCACGCCAGCACCCTTCACGTCAGGGTGTATGCCGTCTGGGAACCGTTCTGGCATGCCACTCGTTATCTTGTAGAGATTGATGCACTGCCATTTATGCTTCTTTGCCAATTTCTTTAGTGCCTTCAGCTCACCATTGCAGATGACGCTGTCGCGTATGCTCCATGCCACTTTATATGCTTTGGCAGGCAATGCAATGATGATTCGCGGATGGCTTGGTAGGTTTTCAAATTCCTCTGCAAGTGCTTCCACGTTTTGAATAAGGCGCTCGCTGCCAACCCAGTTTTGCGGTTTGCTGTCGTTTGTGCCAAGCTTGATAACAGCAATCTGAGGCAGGAATGCCTTCGCTTGCTGGTATTGTTCAGTTGACACCCAAGGAAAGTCGCCTTCTTTCTGGGCTGTGGTGCCGCTAACGCCGAAGTTGGAAACTGCATATTCGTCACCAAGCATAACCTGCATCTGGGCTGGATAGGTGTCATGCTCTCTATCCTCTATGCCATGACCGTATGTTATGCTGTTGCCAATGCATGCCACGCGAATCTGCTGTGCGCTGGCACACATCGAAATTGCTAATGAGAATGCAAGCAAGCATCCTCGATAGAATGGAAACTTAATCATATTTATATTGATACATTATTGTTCCTTTGCAAACATCTTGTCCAGTTCCTCCTGCGGGAATGGGCAAGGCTCGTTTCGCATCTTTGCCATTTGAAACTGCTTGCAGGCATTAGTAACAGAAGATTCCTCAAAGCACTTGAAAAGGGAGTCTTTTAATGCGTCGAGGCGAGCAGCATCCGAGTCGGAGAAGACATGATAGGTTGCGTAGCTGCGATCTGATTCTGGCAGAATGCCATGGTAGTAGTATGACCACACGAGGAATCGCATGCACACATCTGGCGACATGAGTATTTCGTCCATATTTAGTTTTGTTTTAGTAGATTCTGATAATGCTTGCAAAGATAATTGATTTTTTGATTATGTGAGCATAATATCAGCAAATGTTGCAGTTGAAGTGAGTTTTCGGCTATTTTATCTTGCTGTTTGGCAGATAAATGATGATGTTTTGTATAATCATTTGAAAAAATTAAAGTGATCTCCATTCCACTCTATACATGGTGTCCAAGTGTGGAATCCATTTGTTTTCTTTGATTCCTCCTATCTGCAGACCGTAGAAGGAGGTGCCTAACAGTCGGTGCTGAAGTATCTTATCAAGCAATTGCGCAGAAATTAGAGGCAAATGAAAATCACTGATTACCAACACATCAGCTCCATGATATACCGTATTGCGCTCAATCAAACTGAACACGCTCTCAAACATCTTCGTGGCATTGGTATCGCCCCCGCAGTCATGGGCAAAGAAGTCCAGGAGTTTCACATGGTCGCGATGCACATCTATAGGCAGTGCCGACACGGCAAAGGCGATGATATACATTTCTCGCTTTTTCCTTCTGCTGATATCAATGAGCTTCATCAGCAAAGAGCGTGAGATATTCTGTGGCGTGCCTTGCATGCTGCCCGATGTGTCGATAGCCACTATCATTGGTCCGCATTGCTTGGCGCGCTTCCTTTCCAGATGCCTGGATGGACGTAGCATGTCGCTGCGATGTTGGAAGGTCTGCAGGCTGCGAGTTGCGTATTTGTATATGAACAGGTCGCTCATCTCGTCATCTACCATCTGTGCCATCTCAAGCGGCAGCAGCGAGTTGATGTCGTTGCCAATGGAAATGCCTTGGATGTCGCTCTTGGAGGCATGTTGCATTTTGCTTGTCGCTCCAAAACCCGCATACACTGATGTCTTGCCGTCGGGATCCAGCATTCGACCCATTTTTCGTGCTATCGCTGTCAGTACAGGGTATTCTTTTTGCAATCGTGCGATTCGCAGCAGTCTTTCAAAGTCATATTCATTCCATTCGCCTCCCATAAGTCCCCAGGCTTGCATGAAGTCGTCGGTGGCTACTGCACGGCTTGTTAAGTAATCAGGCACGCTCTGCATCTGATTTTCAAGCCTTTTGCGCATTGATTCTGCTTTTTGCTGAATGTCCTCAACCTGCCTTTGTCGCAGGTATTCGCTGAATGCTATCTGGTAGTCTTTGTATAGGCTTTCCCAATTGTTATCGTCGTTCAATCCTGCCTGTGACTCAAACTGCTTTCTATAGAACGTTGACCTGAAACCGTATTTTTCATACCCCTCATCGATGCTGTCGAGTATTGCTTTCCAGCCGTCTTCGCGATGCTTCTCACTCCATTCTAAGGTTTCTTTCACGCCATGTTGCTCCGATTGCTTTCTGCTGATGTCAAAACGCTTCCTTCTCAGCGCAGCATCCACGAATCGCATCATATTGTCGAGAAACAGTTTTGCGCACACCTCACTGCTTAGCACCTGAGTCTTTAGCCATGGGTCGTGCATCACAGACACGAGGTAGTCATACAGCACATCGCTTGCTTGCACTTCTATCACTTCGCCAGTTGACACATATTTTTCCAAAGCATCAACGTAGAAGGCTTCCTCAAAATTCTCGTGACTATCAAACTCTTCCGCATTATTCATCATACAGCAATTTCTGCAGATTGATTCTCATCAGAGCAATCTTCTTGTTCAGCGTTTGCTTCTGATTCTCAACTTCCTTTACGAAACTATTGCTTGTGAATGCATTCTGCATGGTCACAGCGTTAGTCACATTTCTCAGCCTTGCAGACAAATCCTCCATCAGGTTTTCATAGTCAGTATCCACCTTCATCTTCGGAGTCACAGCAGCCACCATTTGCTTTTGGCCTCTTGGCAGCTGATGAATAGGGTATTTCACGCCATTCAAATATATGTCGTTCTCACCTCTGTACAGCTTCACTCTTGTGGCATTCACTCCGTTGCCAATCAGCCCTACGCTGTCTGCCATTGAGCGGATGATGGTTCTCTTCGGATTCTGTGGGTCAGGATAGATTACTCCATCCATAGGCGCATTTACATGACTGAAAGCAGGCAAATGGCGGAAGTCCACGAGGAAGATGAATGTGTTGCCAGTGCCGTAGTTGTCAACCCTGTAATAGAAGTTGTCGAAGATCTGCTTATTTTCATCTCTTGTGTCGCCTCTCTCCTCTGCCTGCCTCAAGGCTTGCTTCACGCGAGCATTCTTCAGTTCCACGCTTATTGCTCCATCCACTCTCTCTATCTCTTTGCGCAGAGGATGCAGCATTGCGCTTACAATCACAGGCAACAGAGCTTCAATCTCCTCAGGCTCGTTCCAAAGGCAATACAGCAGCGTTGGCACGTCTGCTAATGTTACGCTTGTTCTCCCTTGTACAAAAGCTGATGCACGCAGCAATCGCATGATGTGCTTCCAGCGTCTGTCGCTCACATACACATTGTGCATTCTCGATGTGTTTTCGTCTCCATCGTCCACAATCTTCAGCTTTGGCAATCGTTGCCTGATGTACGTAAAGCATTCCAGCACTTCCGTGTCAATATTTGTCTGTCTAATAGACTTTTGCCATGCCTCATATTCCGTAGGTGTGATGAGGAGTTCATCATCTATAGCAAAACCATTCAACGCCTCTTCCTCATTGTCCTCCATCAGTATTTTGTAGAAGTTCTGTTCATCCTTCACGCATCCGCATTCCATTCTCACCAAGAATCTGTCCCACAGCGCCTCAAGACCTTCGCCATCTGCTGGCAACTCATTGCTTGCGCCTATCAGAAGTTTCATTGGCACATGACTCACCTCTTTGCCATTTCTGAATGTCTTCTCATTCACGATGGTGAGCAATGTGTTGAGTATGGCAGGGCCAGCCTTCCATATCTCATCAAGAAACACGATGTCTGCCTCTGGCAAGAATCCTGTTGTGATTCTCTCGTAACTGTCCGATTCCTTCAATCTGCTGATGCTCACAGGGCCAAACAAATCATCGGGAGTGCTGAAACGCGACATGAGATACTCAAAACTCTTTGCCCCCTTGAAAGCGCATTTTATCCTTCTTGCTATCATAGACTTAGCAACACCAGGAGGGCCCAGCAGCAGCACGCTTTCGCCAGATATTGCCGACAAAAGCGAAAGTGCAATCTCATGATCTTTCTCATACAACCCATGAGTCAAGGCTGTCAGCAGACGTTCAAACCTTTCTTCTATCTTCATCACCTTCATTTATCAAGACAACAATCCCTTGATTGCATAGTATATCACTGGCACAAGCAGCGAAGGCAGCAGATTCACAGTCTTGCAATCCTTGATGCCAAGTATTCCTAATCCAGAACTGAGAATCAGCAATCCGCCCACTATGTTCAGTTCTACACGCATCTGTTCTGGCATACCATCACCGCAGTACAGCGCTATGAGATAGAACATTCCCTGCCAGCAGAACAGCACTGGAGCAGCCAGCAGCATTATCCATCCGTATGATGCAGCCAGCACTGCGGATGTGACAAGATCCAGTGTAGCATTCGTGTATAGGAATGTGTTTCCAGGCTCGTTGAATGCCCATCCATGACTATCTGACAAGCAGCTCAACACAGGACCAATGATACTGAAACTGCCTATGCAGTACAGCAGCAATCCCGTAACCAGTCCTTGCAAACCATTATTCTCATTACCGTTCCTCTTATTCAGCTTAGCATTCATCCTGTCTATTTTTCCTGATAGATCCAGCTTCGTGCCAACCACGCCACCTATTGCCATGCTGAGGATGAACAGCACAGGAAACTCACTCTTCGCCATATTAGGCAAAGACGCATTAGCTCCGAGTACCAGACAGCACAATCCAAGCGCATTGAACAATGCCTTCTTGTATTTCTCGCCAATTCCAGTTCTCACCAAAGCACCAAAAGTGCCGCCCACCAATATAGTAGTGGTATTCACTATTGTTCCTAACATTCTATATTACAGTTTTAATTTATGTTCGCTATTTTCTCGAAAAAATCCGCCACAAAGTTACATATAATTCCTCATATACACAAATTTATTAATAACTATATAAAACTTACCTCATGATGAACGTTCTATGCAAGCGAGATGCATAATTGAATGAAATACTTACGAAATAGATGTGATTGTGAAATCTATTTGTCATAATTCGATAACTTTCTTGCATCTTGCCATCCCAAAAAGCAAGAGTAATTCAATTAAACTGTAATTTTTTAAGTTTTTATACAAATATACCGAATATAATTATTAATTTTGTCTAAACAATTGGATTCCTTGAAGGAGTTTATTTATTATAATAAATACTTTAGTGACTAACCGACCTTATGTTAAATCATGACAATTGGAATATGAGAAGAATTACTACCGGATTAATGGCAATGGCATTGCTTGGCGGAAATGTATTGGCACAGAAATATACATTTTCACCATTAGCGAAAACTGGGCAGAAGCAAGCTGTATGCATCGACACGCATTTGTCTATTCAGTTTGAGGAAGAACCTATTCTTTCTGGCAAAGGATGGATTCGACTGTATGATGCGGATACGAATGAGCCAATAGACTCTCTTGACCTCAGTAAGCCTTCTGGCTTGACAGAGTCAAGAACATACGATGCCAGTTGTGACTACTTGCGCACACCCTATTCGTATATAAGAGGCGTGATGCCTACAAACCGCACTGTTAAACCTGGAACGCCCAGCGACGCAGCGGCAGAACAGACATCAGACGAATACCAACTGAATATAATTGGTGGTTTCACTGATGGTTTCCATTTTCATCCAGTACTGGTGAGGGGCAACAAAGCGGTGATTTATCTTCATAACAATGTTCTGGAATATGGACATAAGTATTACGTGACGGTTGACAAAAGTGTGTTTGCAAACAAGAAATTCAAAGGTATAGCGAAAAAGGATAATTGGATATTTGAAACCAAAGAGAAAACTCAATTGAATAAAACTATTAGCGTGAGTGCTGATGGAAATGCTGATTTCTGTACTGTTCAGGGTGCTTTAGATGCTGTACCAGATTTCTGTACAGAAACCACAGTAATTAAAATAGCGGAAGGAGACTATGAAGAAATAGTGTATGCTCGCAATAAGACTAACGTGATAATTGAAGGTGCTGGCATAAGCAAGACAAAAGTGCATTATGCTAATAATGAAGTGTTTAATCCACATCCTCTCAAAGTGAAAACTAATGAATGGCAAGGCGGATTCCCCTCGCGGCGAGCAGCATTCATGCTTGACAATTGTAGCGATATCATCATTCGCGATATTTGTATTGCAACTGATCTGAAAGGGCAAGCAGAAGGCTTGCTGCTGAATGGCGAGAGAATAGATCTGCGCAATGTGCACATCATAGGTGACGGCGACGCACTACAGGCAAATGGCACAGTGTATATGCAGGATTGCCAGCTTGATGGCGGTTGGGACGCAATACTGGGCAGAGGCAGCGTGTATGCCTATCATTGCGACTTCCGCAATGGAGGCGGCCCATTCACTTGGGTGAGAAACACGAAGGGAGTGCATGGTGACGTGTTTGTGGAATGCACATTCTCAAGTCCCGATGGCACAATGTGTGACTATGGACGCACGCCAACTAATGGCAAATACACTTATCCTTATGCTGAGCTTGTAATTATCGACTGCAAGGTTCGCAACTTGAATCCTAAGGGATGGATGGCTTTAGGTGAGCCAACTGTGAATATGTTAGAATTCAATACTCGCGATATAGATACTGACAAACCTGTGCCTGTGTCGGAGCGTCAGCAATACTCGCGCCAGCTGGACGCAAAGGCTGATGCAGACATTATTAACTGCTATAGAAATCCTGCATTTGTGCTTAAAGGTTGGAATCCTCGAAAATCAAATAAATAATCAACATGAAAAAAACATTTCTTATTATTCTATCAGCTATTGCTGTCGTTCTTTTCTGCTCTTTTGCAGTGAACAAGAACATTGTGACTATCTACATGATTGGTGATTCTACAATGGCAAACAAGCCGTTGGAAAAGCAGAATCAGGAACGTGGCTGGGGACAGATTCTCAGCGAATTACTCACTGACGACATACAAGTGGACAATCATGCTGTGAATGGCCGAAGCACAAAGAGTTTCATCGACGAAGGTAGATGGGACGAGGTTATGAAGCGTATTCAGCCTGGAGACTACGTAGTCATTCAGTTTGGCCACAATGACGAGAAAGAGGATGAGGCACGCCACACCGATCCGCATACTACATTCAAAGCCAATCTGGAAAAATTCATCTCAGAGGCGAGAAGCAAAGGTGCCAAGCCAATCCTTATGAACTCCATCGTAAGAAGAAAGTTTGACGAGAACAAGCCTGCTAAGCTTACAGACACTCATGGCGACTACATCATAGTCCCAAGACAGATAGCCAAGGCAGAGAAAGTTCCATTTGTAGAAGCTAACCTGATCACAAAGAAGATTGTTCAGAAGTATGGCAACGAAGATTCAAAGAAGCTTTATATGTGGATAGAGCCAAACAAATATGAGTTCTGCCCGGATGGCAAGCAGGATGACACACATCTTAATATTGAAGGTGCTCACGTAGTTGCAAAAGCATTGCTTGCAAAAATGGTTAAAGCTGTACCAGAGTTGAAACAGTATGTAAAGAAATAGTATTTAACGTGAGTTCGACGAATTGTGTTTGATTGTTTATGCGCAAGCGCCATGTTAAGAAAAACCTTTGAGAAACAGAACAAAAACAAGAAAAAACATTATGGTTTTCCTTTTGTTTTCTTTTGTTTTTTTTGGTTTTTCTAATTGGCCGAAGGCATGAAAACAATTC
>JAZRYI010000081.1:0-12405 GCA_045600665.1 Bacteroidaceae bacterium | reverse complement strand
TTATTCCTCTGCTTCCTTCCGTTCGGCTACGCCTCACTTCAGGAAGCAGAGGAATAACCTGAAAGGATTAACTTTTCATCAATGATAGTGGTGCAGTTTTAGATTATTACAGGTGGTGCATTTTTAAGTTAGAATATACATTATCATGAATAGACCACGAATTTAATCATAAATTAAGGTACTTTATTTTGAAATATTCATGTATTATTTAAAACAACAAAGCCTTCGCAAGTAACAACTTACGAAGGCTTTATTGTATATGTGTCATTGTGAAACAATTACAACAATCTATCAACTACGAAATCAACATAGACTTCAAGAGCTGTTTTTGATTCAGACTCAGGGAAATAAGAAAGAAGAGACTTTGCGCGGTCAGCATATTCTTGCATCTTCTTTACGGCATAATCGATACCCCCATTAGCCTTGGTGAAAGCAACAAGTTCTGCTATCTCTTGGACAGAAACATCTCCGAACTTCACCTTACGTGCAAGTGCCATCATGTCTTGGTTATTTGTTGACATGAGAGCATAGATAACAGGCAATGTAAGCTTGCCCTCCTTCATGTCATTTCCGGTAGGTTTGCCAATTTGCTTGTCGTCATTGTAATCAAAAATATCATCACGTATTTGGAAACAGATTCCAATAGTTTCTCCAAATTCGCGCATAATGCTCATAGCCTTTTCATCCGCTGAAACCGACATTACACCTGCTTCGGCACATGCTGCGAAAAGGGCTGCAGTCTTGTTCTTTATTATGTCGAAATATATAGGCTCTGAAAACTCCCTATTGTTCACATTCTTCAACTGCAGAAGTTCTCCATTTGCAAGCTTCTGAGCAGCAACAGAAAGAATCCCCACAAGCGCTGTGCTGCCAGTTTTTGAAGCACAAAGCAGAGCATTAGCAAGGATGTAATCGCCAGAAAGAACAGCTATTTGATTGCCAAAAGCACGATTGATCGACACCTGTCCGCGCCTTTCCTCACTCTCATCCACTACATCGTCATGAACGAGACTGGCTGTGTGGAAAAACTCGAACGAAGCAGCGGAATAAAGCGTGTTGTCATTCACCTCGCCCACAAGCTTTGCACTGAGCAGCGTAAGTATAGGACGCATCATCTTACCTTTGCGCTCACCAACCCTCTCCAACACCTCTTTCAGAATTGGATTTGAGTGTACAAGATTATGGTCGAATATATCTCTATATCGACTCATTTCGTGTTCAATTGGTTTTCTTATTTGCTGCAATGCATCCATATTATTTACTAAATAGTGTACAAAGGTAGTGTTTTTTCAAGAATAATTTGAATAAAACCGTAACTTTTCGTAAGTTTACACTCGAAAATCATTTATATTATAAATGTAATAATCATTAGGAACAAAAAATACACAATCATAACAATGGAAAAACTATTCCTTCTCGATGCCTACGCTTTGATCTATCGCGCCTACTACGGATTCATCAAGAACCCTCGTATAAACAGTAAAGGCGAAAACACATCTGCCGTGCTTGGATTTGTAAACACCCTGGAAGAGATTCTGCAAAAAGAGAATCCAGAGTACATCGGTGTAGCTTTTGATCCGCACGGACCAACTTTCAGACACGAAGCTTTTCCTGAGTATAAAGCACAGAGAGAAGAGACGCCTGAAGGCATACGTTTTGCTGTGCCTATCATTAAGGACATACTTAAGGCATACCGCATCCCAATTCTTGAGATGGCGGGTTACGAAGCAGATGATGTAATCGGTACTCTTGCAAAACAAAGCGAATTCATCGAAGGAATTGAAACATACATGATGACTCCCGACAAGGACTACGGTCAGCTTGTAGCTAATAATGTGAAAATGTACAAGCCTCGTCATGACGGAGGCTTTGACATTCTCGGGGTGGAAGAAGTGAAGGAGAAATATGGCATTGACGACACTACCAAGGTCATCGACCTCTTGGGATTGATGGGCGACACAGCCGACAACTTCCCGGGCTGTCCAGGTGTAGGTGAAAAGACCGCTGTGAAACTAATCAACGAATTTGGCTCTATCGAAAACCTTCTCGCCAACACCGACAAGCTGAAAGGAGCAATGAAGAAGAAAGTGGAGGAGCATGTGGAGGACATTAAGATGTCGAGGTTCCTTGCCACTATTAAAACCGATGTGCCAGTCACTCTCGACCTCGATGCACTGAAGAGAGAAAAAATCAATGAAGAGGAATTGAAAGAGATTTTTGAGCGACTTGAGTTCCGCAGTCTCTTGAAGCGAATCTTCGGAATCAACACGCCTTCTGTACCCTCCCCTACCCCAAAGAGTAAGTCGAAGGCAAACAGTCAGCAAGCAAGCCTCTTCAGTGGCGATTTGTTTGGAGCAAGCAATCAGAGCAACGAAAATGGCAATTCTGGCACAAAAAACACATCAGAATCTTCGACTTCTTTCCAAGGTGATTTATTTTATTCAAATCTCGCAGACATAAAGAGCACCCCTCACGACTATCAACTTATTGATTCGGAGGAGAAAATGGACGAATTAGTTGCAAAATTGCTGACTTTCGATTTTGTTTGTTTAGACACAGAAACCACTTCACTCGATGCCATGCAAGCAAAATTGGTCGGTTTAAGCTTCGCAGTCAAGGAAGGAGAGGCATTTTACGTTCCGATTCCTGCTCATGAGAGTTGGGAAGGAGAAAAGTACGAGGAAACGTTAAAAGTTGTAAACAAATTCAAAGCTCTCTATGAAAACGAGAAAATCGTCAAGATAGGACAAAACATAAAGTACGACATGATGGTGCTCGGCAACTACGGCATAGAACTCCAAGGCGAGATGTTCGACACCATGATTGCCCACTACATCATTTCGCCAGAGCTGCGTCACAACATGGACTACCTCGCTGAGATCTATCTCAAATATAAGACCATTCACATAGATGAACTCATCGGAACAGGCAAGAAGCAGAAATCCATGAGAGACGTCGCCCCTGCCGTTGTCTGCGACTATGCAGCAGAAGATGCCGACATCACACTTAAGTTGAAGAATGTGCTTGAAAAAGAATTGCACGAGAAAGGACTGTACAAACTCTTCAGCGAAGTAGAGATGCCATTAGTTCCTGTGCTTGCCCATATTGAGAGAAACGGAGCAAGGATAGACGAGAACTCACTTGCCGAAACCTCTCGCACCTTCACAGAGAGAATGAACAGCATTGAGAAAGACATTCGTGAGGTGGCAGGTCAAGAAATCAATATCTCATCGCCAAAACAGATTGGCGAACTCCTTTTCGACACACTCAAACTCGACTCAAAAGCAAAGAAAACCAAGACCGGGCAATACGTCACAGACGAAGCTACTCTGATGGCACTGAAGAGCAAGCATCCTGTGGTGGAACAGATACTTGACTACCGTGGCTACAAGAAGCTTCTGAGCACTTATATCGACTCTCTCCCACAGCTTGTCAATCCTCGCACAGGTCATATTCACACCTCTTACAATCAGGCCGTAACAATCACTGGTCGCCTCTCTTCGAGCAACCCCAATCTGCAGAACATCCCTATTCGCGATGAGAATGGAAAAGAGGTTCGCAAAGCCTTCATTCCAGACGAAGGCGAAGAGTTCTTCTCTGCCGACTACAGCCAGATAGAGCTTCGCCTCATGGCGCATCTGAGTCAAGACACCAATATGGTGAGCGACTTCAATTCCGGTCATGACATCCACCAAGCCACAGCCTCCAAGATATTCAAGGTAGATATAAATGATGTGACAAGCGATATGCGCCGCAAGGCAAAAACAGCAAACTTCGGCATCATATATGGCATCAGCGCCTTTGGATTGGCAGAACGTATGGAAGTGAGCCGCAGCGAAGCAAAGCAGCTCATTGACGAGTATTTCGCCACCTATCCAGGTGTAAAGGAATACATGGACAAGAGCATAGCCACAGCGCGAGAGAAAGGCTACACAGAGACGCTTTATGGCCGCCGATGCCAACTCCCCGACATCAACTCTCGCAATGCCGTGGTGCGCGGATATGCGGAGCGCAATGCTATCAACTCCCCTATCCAAGGCACTGCAGCCGACATCATAAAGGTAGCAATGATAAATATCGACAAGCGAATGCGTGAGGAAGGTTTCCGTTCCAAGATGATTCTTCAGGTACACGACGAATTGAACTTCTCTGTTGTTCCAGAGGAAAAGGATAAGCTTAAAGAACTGGTGATTAGAGAGATGGAAAATGCTATAAAACTATCAGTGCCACTGTTTGCAGATTGCGGATGGGGCAAGAATTGGCTTGAGGCACATTAAATGAATCCACCCAGTACTCCAAGTGGCAAGCTATTCAGAATGAAAACAATAATAAAGAATGCAGCTTACTTATGCTACCTGATGCTTATAATCAGCATCAACTCTTGGTCGCAAAACACCTTCACTGTGATGGAATACAACTGCGAAAACGCATTCGACACCATCCACGACGAAGGCAAGAATGACTATGAGTATTGCGCTGACGGCAACCACAAATGGAGCAATTGGAAACTAAGCAAGAAACTGAGAGATATTAGCAAGGTGATTGTTGCTGCCGATGAGGATCGTCCTGTAGATTTAGTAGCATTATGCGAGGTGGAGAATGATAACGTGCTCACCCAGCTCACTCACCGTTCTTCGCTTGCCAGCTTAGGCTACCAGTACATCATAACAAACTCTGACGACCAGCGAGGCATAGACGTTGCATTGCTCTACTCACCTTTCACGTTCCATCCTTTTAGCACTCAGCACATACGCCCATCCATGCCTAATCATCCCACTCGCGACATTCTGCATGTGTCAGGCACTATAGCTAATGGCGACACTCTCGATGTGTACGTAGTGCATCTGCCATCCAAACTTGGCGGCGCAGCGTCACAAGCACGCAGCATGAAGGTGACTCAAATGCTCAAAGCAAACGTTGATTCAGTCAGTACGCTTCGCCAGCATCCCAACATACTCGTCATGGGCGATTTCAATGCTGAAACACGCTCACCACAGCTCAATCTCCTCACAAATGGGCATTGCCTCATCGATGCAACAGAAACACTCTTACCTGGCACATATAAATACAAAGGCGACTGGTCTGTGATTGACCATATACTCTATCGCACCACCAACCTCACCCACATAGCCACACGCGCCCTCACTCTACCCTTCCTCCTGGAAGATGACACTACCCACGGAGGCAAGAAACCGCGTCGTACCTACCTTGGTCCCGTATATAAAGGAGGCACAAGCGACCACCTGCCAATAGTGACTACCTTCAAATTGCAAAGCAAATAAAAATTTATTATATATGAAAACTATCTTTTTAATATCATCGCTCTTGCTCAGCACATTGGCACACGGTGCCGACAAAGTTACACTCACTGTAAGCAATCCGCTCAATAATGCCCGTGCTAACGAGGTGGTGGAAGTATCATTCACCACAGTGCAGAAGAAACTGCAGGGTGCAGAGTCTGTCATCATCACAGATGCCGATGGCAATGAGATTGCCAGCCAGATCACCCACGACGGAAAACTCATTTTCCAAGTCAGCGTAGCAAGTAAAGGCAAGAGCATCTATTATGCCAAGCCTGGCACGCCAAAGCAATACGAGAAGAAAGCTTTCGGACGCCTTTTCACAGAGCGCGGCGACGAGTTCGGTTGGGAAAACGACAAGGTCGCCTACCGCGTGTATGGACATGGCGCAGCCGTAGGCTACGACCTCTTCAACAAGAGCACCTCAGAGCTCATGCTCAACTACTGGTACGCCTCTGAGCAGAACCAAGAGATGCGCTCCGTCAGCAAGCAGCTTCACGACCGTGGCTACCACGACCTTGCCGACCAAGTGTATAATGCATTCTGCTACCACATCAATCACGGCAAAGGCATGGATTGCTACACCGTAGGTCCAACTCTTGGAGGCGGCGCTGACGCCCTCGTCAATACCGATGGCAGCCTCTGCATGCCTAAGTGCTACAGCAAGTACGAGATCCTCGACGATGGTCCTCTTCGTTTCTGCGTCAAGATGACATATCCAGAGAACGAATACGAAGGAAAGAAAGTGGTTGAGACACGCATCATCACTCTCGATGCTGGCTCCAACTTCAACAAGTCAGTAGTCAGTTTCACAGGTCTCGACAAAGCCGTCAGCATCGCCTCTGGCGTTGTTGTTCACAAGGACAACCCAAATGCCTACGTGCTCAATCGCGAGGCAGGCTACATCGGCTATGAAGACCTTGGCGACGCAAGCGTTTACAACAAGAACTACAAGGATGAACTTGCCAAGCAAATGGGCAAGATATACGTAGGCACTGTGTATGCAGACAAGCTCACAACCACAGAATATCAGCCATGCGAAAACGGCATCGCTTCTGGCCACGTGCTCGCCACTGCCCCAATCTCTCCTTCATCATCCTACACTTACTATTTCGGCACAGGCTGGAGCGGCAATCCTAACGCTGGTCTCCACTCCCTCACCGACTGGGAAGCTCAGCTCTCCAAAGCAGCAAAAGAGGTCAAGAACCCTTTGAAGGTAGTGGTTAAGTGAGTTTTACTCACCACCAAGGATAAAGACACAATAACACACAAATGCCATGTCGCCCTCATGAACGGCATGGCATCAGTGTTATTATAGCGATAGCATATAATTTAAATGAACAAAAGACTTTGTAAACAATCAAAATGCTGTATATTTGCAGTCAACTTGAGATTCCCTCAACAAAGGCGGGTAATAACTCTTGTTATATAAAAATATGAAAGAAATACTTACCCTTCACTTCATAGCCAACTGTGTGGCAGGATTCTCCTTCCTGAACTCAGCAATGTTTATGTCATTGGTGCATGTGTCTCATGCTCCAATGTGGAGACATCTGCGCAGTTGCAAGTATTATCTCAGCCTCGTGTTTCTTGTAGTGGGGGTGTCGTGCAGTAAGACAGTATTCTTCAATCTTGGCCCCGATACGGATATCATAATAACCAGTACGATGATCAGTGCCGGTATTCAATCATTGCTCTTTGCTTGCATGAGTATCACTTTTGTCAATCCTAATTGGGTGCGCAAGAAATGGGTGTGTGGCAACATATTGCTTATCTTTTGTTATTCAGCATTTCTTTTGATAAGCTTGATATGGTGGCAACAATGGTTCTGGTTGTCTGCCGCAATGGCATGCATCATCTACTTTGTGTTGTTGATAAGCTATCAGTTTCTGTTCTATCGAGAGTACAATAATTGCATTCGTCATGCCGATACCATTACAGATGAGTATAGCGAGAGCCGCTTTGCTTGGATCAAGCATTTCTTCATAGCAGTTTCTGTTTTAGGTTTTACGGCAGGCATTGCTCCATTCCTACCCACCATAGCATACGACATTTGGATGCTTTGTTCCGCAGCTTTCTATGTGTATGTGGTGCTCAGTTTTGTAAATTACTGGGGCAGCACAGCACAATTAGTATCCAATGTTTATAAGGCAGAAAAAGCTGAAACACAAAGCACATCTCATGTATCGGTTTTTGCTGAGGCAGAACAGATGCCACAGCAGTTGCAGAGGGAGCATGCATCCGCAACCGAACCATCTGATTTCATTCAATTAGAAACTAAATTGCAAGCATGGATATCAGAACGAGGCTTTGTGAAAAACGATCTTGTCTCCGAAGATTTTGCTCAGTCTTTAGGTGTCAGCATTACCACTCTACGAGCATATTTCAATCAAAAGTATCAGATGGACTTCCGTCAGTGGCGCACCAAGCTGCGCATAGATTATGCCTGCTCCATCATTCGTGAAAACCCCGATTATTCATACGATACAATTGCGGATATGGTTGGCATCTGCGACCGCTCCAACTTCACTCGCATATTCAAAAAGATTACAGGCATGACTCCGAGAGAGTATGCAAGTAAAGCATGCTTATAGTTGTGATGCTATGAAAAACAGCAGTATTTGTGACAAAAACACCATATTGTACACAAATACAACATGAAAAACCACAAAAGAGAAGGCACAAAAGTGTACTTTTGTACATAATAAACATCAAACGCTTTTTCAATTCAATAAAATTAGTATTAACAATAAAATCGTAAAAGCATGAAGAAACAGTACTCTTTTAAGGTTTTCATGGTCGTAATAATGCTGATATGCTCAACGGTATGTTGGGGACAGGAAGACAACAAGCACCTTTGGTTCGACAGGTATGAGATGGCTCTCTTCTCTGACAGTATTCATGAAGTTAGTAGTTTATTAGGCTCGCCAGATTTACGAATCTACGCAGATTCATTGATATATTTGGATCCTGACGCTTATCATTATGTCCAAATAACAAACAAGCCTGTATATCTGATATGTCATGACACGCAGGATGACAAGTATTTTTGGATGTACCCATACGATTATTTTTACGAGATGACCCTTAATGAGGAGACAGACTATTGGGAGCCTTCCTCTGAGTATTATTTTGGCACATGGACTCCAAGCAATAGCACTCTTTGTAGTCAAATAGGAAAGAAAGACGGTTGGTGGGAAAGACTGTCGATATTTGGATCGGCAGGCTCTGGTGCTTGGTGGTATCCAGAACAATATTTCACTTCTTACAATGTGTCAACTTCCGCGCAACCATACGAGTATCAATGGTGGACTTTCGACAACTACAATGAAGAAATTTACACTCATTTTAAAATGGAACCAGGCCTATATTACGTAAAGACCTATGCAGGACTACACTACTTTGCAAGTAGCGTTGTTTTAGAGATGCGTAAACTGAAGGACCTTAAGGAGGGCATATCACCAAGAGCGTATCCACGCATCACATCAGA
This sequence comes from Bacteroidaceae bacterium, assembly GCA_045600665.1. Classification (GTDB taxonomy): domain Bacteria; phylum Bacteroidota; class Bacteroidia; order Bacteroidales; family Bacteroidaceae; genus Minthosoma. Next base: position 3,615 of record JAZRYI010000081.1, on the reverse strand, counting down.
AGTGCAGCAAAAGAAAGAAAGTGTGAATGTATCATCGATTTACGACAATATCTATGTCACTGGCAAAAACTGGTACGAATGGACCAGCAACGGATATTATATTTTTGATGAAGATGTCAAAATACATGGAGGCGAGTACGAAGACTACTATTGCAAACGCCTTGGAGACGGCGGTAGATGGTATATACAGCCACCTGCATCAATGTATAGCAGTGGATATTACAAAATAGATAGTGCACCTCAGCCTGACATATGGTACAACCTGACATACTCAGATTCATTCGAATATTTCCAATTCCCAAATTGGACAAATTGGACTGGTGGGCGCTATGTGATATGGGATGTAAAAGGTGAGCGTGTAATGTTTATCAAAGAAGATAAATATACTAATGAAATAAATGATTATATTGGCATAGTAAATTCTATCTCTGCGCCAGAAGCAACTATGACTCCTTATGCTCCAGACACATACTTCAATCTTCAGGGCATACCAGTAGAGTCTCCTCAGAGTGGACAGATTTACATCAAGAACGGCAAGAAGATACTTTATAAGTAATCTCTCCTTTTTCATATAGCAAATAATTGCAACGAATAAACGGCAATTTATAGTATCAAAAACTGTAAATTGCCGTTTTCTATATTTTAATCCAGGAACAATGCATTCTTGTACTCACAAAGCTAAGCATGCTGTGCTAACAAAGCCAAATACGTTGCACTAACAAAGCTAACATGCGTATGCCCACAACAAAAACGGGACAAAAGCCTTGCCTCGTGCGACAAAGCTTTTGCCTCGTGCGACAAAAGCTTTGGTTCATTAGCCATAAGTTTTGGTTTGTTGGTTCGTTCCCCATTCTGTTGCGGAAAAAGATGCTATGCAACCGAATGGGGAACGTGATACAAAAGATTGTGATCACACATCTTTTGCACTACAAAGATACGAAAATAAATCGTATTTGTCAAGTGTTTTGTGCAACTAATTCTGTTTTGCGTCATTTTATTTTTGAGTCAACACTTAGTCAATCTTAAACACGATACTTGTCTTACAAGGCAATGACTCAGGGCATTGAATTGTGAGACACTCATTTGTCTGTGCCCACTTCAGTTTGGCATTGCTGCCAAGCAACTGCACCTTCTTCACTTTCTTGCCTTCCTTCTTGGCAAGCGAATACACCTTCACCGCCTCGCCACCATTTGGCAGAGCCATGCAGAAAGCATAGAGCGAGCCATTCTTGCCCACTGTAAAACGAATGTCCTGAGCATTGAATTTGAAGTTCTGGTGAGCCTCTCCCAACTTGCCACCAGGCAGTTTTTTCAGCTTACCTTTCACCATCTCACCCTCACCAATCTTCTTCCAAGCCTTGCTGCCATACACTGCTTCGCCATTTATGCTCATCCAGTCGCCCACCTCTTCAAGCATCGTCACACATGCATCCTCTATCGAACCATCTGGACGCATTGGGATGTTGAGAGCAGCATTGCCATCACGAGATATTGCCTCTATCACAAAACGAATCATAGAACCAGAATCGTATGTGAAGCCAGGAGCATAGAACCAGTCGCCAACAGGTGCCTCGCGAATCCAAGGCTGAACGGCATTGATAGTGTCGGGGAAATCAAACTCTGCTGTGTTCACTGCTCCATTGGTTGTTTTGCGGAACTTGATGATGCTGAACGCATCCACCTTGCCCTTCTTCTTCAACTGACGGTTATAATAATCTGCCATCACAGTCTGCATGGCGTCGCACTTGTATCCAGTGCCTGTTCCCTTACCTGTAAAAGGTCCTTGCACGTTTCCATCGGTGTAGATGAAGTCGGGGTCGTAGTTTGCCACCACATCCATCATGCGCAGTGCCCACTGAGTGGCATACCATTTGCAGTAGTCGAGATGTCGCCAATACACACCAGGATTAGGCTGATTAGAACGTGTGTGAGTACACTCCTCCACCGTCTCATACTCTCTGAGGTCGATGCCGTAGAGCAAGCGAGGATCGTACCCTTCCCACCATTTTCCCTTGCCATCTTCGAGCGTGAGGTTGCCATCGTATGGCACGCCTGCCCTGTCGCCTTTGGAATCCGCACCGAAAGCCGTTTGCCACCACCACCATGTGTATTCGTGATGGAAGGTGACGCCATAGTGCATATCATACTTTCTGCAAGCATCTGCCCACTCACGAAGCAAATCACGCTTCGGACCTATGTTCACAGAGTTCCAAGGCTGATACTGTGAGTTCCAAAGGTCGTAGTTATCGTGGTGTACGCCCTGAATCATAAGAAATCTGGCTCCTGCCTTTTGATAGAGCTTAGTCAGATACTCAGGGTCGAGTTTCGATGGATTCCAGCTGTACAACACATCTTTGTAGCCAACCTCTGAAGGATGGCCATAGCGTTTCACATGATTAGTGTTGGCTATGTGGTCTTCCTTTTCTTTATATAAGTTGCGCGCATACCAGTCGCCGCTTTCGCCTGCTGCCTGAGGTCCGAAATGCACCCAGAATCCGAACTTAGCCTCTCTCAGCCACTCTGAAGATCCAGGATAGTTAGCTTCTATCGACTCCCAAGTAGGCTTGAAAGGACCATCCGTGATTGGGATGTCGAGTTTAACCTCGGCAAAGGTGTTGATGTCGCCTAATTTCACCGAGCCAATAGGTTTTTTCTCTGGAATTTCTGGAAAAGGAAGCAGAGTTGGCATCTGTCCTTCCTTCAGAGTCTGCGCATTGCCTTTGTTGCCCGTCATGAGCTGTAAAGCAATAAAAGAAGCAAAGAGTATTGTTCTGTTCTTCATTTAGTTTTTCAATTAATCATATTTCGAATGCAAAAATCGGTATTTTTTCGCTATTTTTACACAAAATAATAGGAGAATCATTGCACCATATCGGATTTTTCTTGTTTTTCCCCCTAATCCAAGCTTTTGATGCTATCATTCTCTCTTTTTCTTATCTTCCATCTCCTTCATTGTTTTCTTGTATGCTTCCATCAGCAAATCGTCTTGCTGACCGTACATCTCCACAAGGCGCTTTGCTCTTTCCTTGCGCGAGGGATGGTTCTTCTTCCATTTTTGCACTATGTACTTATCTACTGCCCAGAATATAGGACCTAAGATATTGAAACCTCTCGGTGCGTTGTTCAGCTTCATGTTAATCTTCTCTTTCTCGCTGAGCTGAAGAGCTCTGTCGAAACTTGACTTGTCCCACACCACCACTTCTTGCAGCCTTCCACCTTGGACGGTGTCTGGCTCATTGTTTGCGGTAATAGAGTCTCGCGAACCGACTATATTGATGGTGTCAACGCTCTGTGCACAGCATAGCACGGTGCTGACCAGCAAAAAGATAAACAAACAATAACGTGCCATTCTCTTTCTTTTTGAGGATTTGATGCACAAAGTTACGCACACGATCTGATACCGCCACTATCGTTTATGCATCCTTAACCTTTCAACAACTCATTTTAACAAGAATTTAACCAAATGCAACTACCCGTAACTATTCAGGCCCATTATCTCCATACGGCTTTGCACCACCATGTGCATGGTGATGTAAAGTCGTCATGTAAGTTTGTAGCCTGTTTGATTTGTGTCTTTCTATTCTTCGTGAAACTCCGCCAACCTTTGTAAAGCAA
>JAZRYI010000080.1:0-21742 GCA_045600665.1 Bacteroidaceae bacterium | reverse complement strand
AAATCAGCGAGTTATGCAAATATTTTATGTTAAAATATTAGTGCTAAAGTGTTAAATTTCAAGTACTTAAATGTAACTCAGTAGGACTCTGGAATTCCTGGAAAATGGGACAGAAGAAATATTTAACTTGACAGCCTAGGTTCAACCCATTTCAACAATCTAAAATCTGGGCATTGACTTAGTATTGCCTCTTCCACACTCGGCACATAGCTATTCCATTTCCTTTTAGACAGATACTGAACCAATTTAGTTCTATAAATGAAATCATTTTCCGCAAAGCACTTCCATTCCGAATGCGAATACAGATTGTCAATAGTAGCTTTTATGTCATCAAACATACAATAATGCCCAAGTCCTGCCTTGCATAATTCATTCACCTCCTTCAATGTGATGTATTTGCTGTTTCCACACACCTCATCTATGACCGAAGTCTTGAATATGAAGAAACGCCAGGCTTCTAATTCAAGAGGACTTGGCGTGCCTTGATTTGTGTGAAGGCAAAACACATAGATTTCACTTCTGCGTTTTGTAGAATCTACGGTATATTTATACCCATTATTGGCTTTTGCAATGTCAAAACGTAACTGTTCTTTATTTAACACACTTACTATCTCCCACGAGGGGCGATAAGCAACCGCTCGTACGTTAATTCTAAGTCCATCATAAACTATATTGCAAAAAGACCAATATTCTTCGCCACATGGCTCTTTTAAACCTAACGCAGCACTTACAATGAATACGGAAATGTCATTCAAGTGCATAAAAGGATAGGAATAACTAAACTCCCAAAATTCATTAACGGCGGCAATATCTTCATCGCCTCTGAACGTAAATTTGTCGTTTCCCTTCATATATGTTCTTATCTCAAAAAGTTAAAAGTCTGCAACTTTCTTCTTGCCAATCCATGCCCAGGTTCGTAGGTGAAGCGATAGTTACGTTTTGCCTCTTCAAGATTCTGCTCCACACCTCTGCCATATTCATACGCCTCACCTACACGGAAATAGGCATAAGGAAGTTTGCATGCCTTGTAGAGTTCAAAAGCTTTCTCTGGATTCTTTGGCACACCACCAACACCCTTGCGATAGATGTCTGCAAGGTTGCTTCTGGCAAGATCATCATCAAGAGCGGCAGCTTTCTCGTAATACATGATTGCTTTCTCCATGTCTTGCTCAACGCCGACAGCATCACTATATACTATTCCGAGATTGTTGAGAATCTCATTGTCGCTCATCCATTCGTGTTCAGGTTCATACTCTGCCACATACAGCATATCTTCCACGAATTCCGCTGTCCAGCCATAATCCTTGAAAGAGGCATCAGGATCAGTCACTAATCGAAACTCCTGACAATTCACAGTTACTTCCTCGCCATCAACTTTTATGTTTTTAATATCCATATCGATTTATCTTTTTGTTAGCAATTGCAAATATACACATTATAATATATATAACGCACAAAAACGAACGCTTTTTATATTATGGCTGCAAAATTAAAAGGAGATTGGTTCAAATCATGGTACAAGGGGAGTTTTTTTAGCATAAGCAAGCATTTTTGTGTTATTTATACAGCTTAGGTGTCAACTTTTTCGATGCATACATACGATACAGTTGTATGCACTTTTATTCATACGGCGTGAATACTCATATTCATACGGTATGAATGCGGTTATTCACACGGTATGAATATCGGTATTCGCAGGAAGCGGTTAGATGTATTCAGCGAATGCGAATTAAGAGAAGGAGCGAAGAGTACTTGTTGAGGTCTGTAAAGGCGACATCGTTCGCATTCTCAAGAAAAAATGAATGCCCGCGAAAACTCTTCACCCTTCATCTTTTAGGGATAAATGATTGAACAACAGATTATTGAGTGTATGAAGAGTGCTTATCAACTCTTCACACACTCTTCATACCGTTAAAGACATGAATATCAGTATGTTTCTCCTTGTTTGTGAAGAGTGAAGAGTGGTTTTCATTTCGTTTCAATTTCCTCACTGGTTCCTCAATCGTTCATCTATCTGCCCAACGTAGTAGAATGGAATGTGTCTACATTTTCCAGTCGCGCCGGCAGCATCTTGCAAAGAACTCTATGTTGTTCTGCATCAGCTCTTTGCCATCTACCTTGCGAGAGAAAAGCTGGGCATCGGGTATAAGATTGTTGGCAATGAGGTATTGCAGACACTCGATGGTGCAACTTTCAGGCAGGCAAATAACGTTTGTAGCTTCCTCTTGTGCTACTTTTGCTGAGTAGAAAGGGTTGTTTGGAGAACAAATGCTTTGTGCTATTGGTGAGGCTGACACCGTGCCGTCGCTTTGCAGGAATACTGCCAATGGGTCATTCTGCGGCATGTTGGCAACCACTTTCTTGTCATCGATTATAGTATTCATCTCCTTTTCTTGCCACTCAAAGTATTCTTTTATATTGGCAAAGAAGAACAGGCGCTGTCCATTGTGCTTCTTGGCATATTCTGCATTGAAAGCCGAGTTGGAAGCAATTGACTTGTCCTTATGGCTGTACTCATCGCATAGCGCATTCCATTCTGCCTGAGTGCATTTGTACCACATGGTGAGACCTATCTCTTGCCATTCGCCATCGAAACAGATGAATGCTGACAGAAGCGAGCTGCAGTCTTTCAGCACTTGGTCTTTGAGGTTCTGAAAGTATTTTCTTTTCACCTCGAATCGTTCGCGAGCTTGGTTCTCTATCAAGAGCTTTTCTTTGTCGTATGCCACAACCCAGTGCACAGCCATCTTTGAGTATTTGATGTCCTCAATGGCTTGTGCCAGTTCGTCCTCCTCGTCTTGCATATCTTCGCGGATCATCTCTGCGTAGATATGCTGGGCAGGCAGAGCTACTGGCCATGCAGGATTAGAAAAAGCGTTGAGCGAATGGTTGCCGTAGTTGACATCTGCTGACGACAGATGTACTTTTGGCAACATGTGATCCAATTCCTGACGAGTGTATTTGTGGTCTTGGTTGTTGTACCATTTGCCCAAATAGCATCCGCTCTCCAGCCAGATGAGCACACGCTTCACTTCTACGCCGTCTGTTTGCGTTGACTCTGCGTATAGATAATCCTGAAGTTCCGTGTTGCAAGGCAGGTTGTCAATGAGCCCTCGTTCGTGCAACATGAGGTACAGGTTTTCGGAATGGTAGCTGAAGAATTCTCCGCATGGGTCGATAATGCTCTGCGGACGTTCGGCACTTATGCTGAGCCACAACACGAAGCTCAGCAACTTGACATTAGACAATGCTGCGAGGGCATCATCTTCGCTGGAGAAAGGCATGTATTTTCCGAACAGACCTTTGTGGAGCTTCAAGAATACTGTCCAAAGATGCAAGCTTGAGCGCTGATCTTCATAATATTGCGCAATGCTGATAGCCACCTGCTTGAGAGATGACTCGGACAGGAAGTCGATAGCATGGTCCAAGTAATTGTATATCTCGTTTGCAAAATATGTGTATGCTCTGTCTGTAGAGCATGCCAATCCAAGCGGATGGCGTTTCTGAAATTCTATTACTGAAATTGCCATATTTGAAATAATTGAGTTACTCCATAATTTTCATAACACAAAAATCCTACTCACCTCTTCATCAAGAATGGCAGGACGGCATCGACGAGGCTCTTCTTCCTGTCCTTCAATTGCAGTATCTGCTCCTCGATGCTGGCGTGAGTGATGAAGCGATCAACGCCAAAGTCGTAGGTGAACAGCATTGAGTCGCCCACCTTCTTCAGCAGATCCTTGACTGAGTATTTGCTTCCGTCGAGGTCGCCATCAGCATACTCCATCGATGTGGTGCAATAGTATTTATTGCCCTTCTGGATGTTGTGCATGTGCTCAAACTCCCATCCCATCACATTTTGGATGTGGACAGCCAGCGCTGTGAGTCGAAGAGACGAAGGCACTTCTATCTCTCGCCATATCTTGTTTTGTTTAAGAAATCCATACCAATCAATTAGTTGTTTCATTTCTTCCTGTTTTCATGTCGGTTGCAAATTTAATGTTTTTTCCCGCAACCACCAAGAAAACTCCCTACAAATCAAAACTTTTGGCTAATGAACCAAGGCATTTGTCGCACGAGGCAAGGCTTTTGTCTCGTTTTCGTTGTGAGCATAGCGATGTTGGCAATTCAGCACTTGCAACCTATCCATTCTAATCAAGAAAAGCAATTTATCATTCGCCATAAAGAAATTCCTCCGTTTTATTTGTTTTTATTGAGGATAAATTTGTACATTTGCATATAAATTCACTATAAACAGACAAATGCGCAGATTCCTATACCCGATAGATACTGACCAATTCCAGCTTATCCGTGAAAAAGGAATGGTATATGTTGACAAGACAGACCTGATGTTCGATCTTGTCAGCAGATATCAGTATGTCTTTCTTGCCCGTCCACGCAGATTTGGCAAGTCATTGCTTTGCAACACTTTCAAGGCATACTTTCAAGGGCAAAAGGAGCTGTTTGAGGGATTGAAGATAATGGAAATGGAGAAGGAGTGGAATACATATCCTGTTCTGCATTTCGACCTGAGTGATTTGAAAAACTACTCCATCCCTGAGGCACAGTCAAATCTCGAGGCACAACTGCGAACTTACGAGGAAATATACGGGCGTGACCCTATATCCATAACTATTGGCTCACGTTTTCGAGATCTCATACATAATGCGAACAAGAAATCAGGACAAAAAGCAGTAGTTATACTTGACGAATACGATGCTCCAATCATGCGACTGCTTTACTCACCAGACATGGAAGCAATGCGCACTATGCTGCGTGGATTCTACCAAGTCCTCAAGAAAGAGGGGGCGTATCTTCGCTTTGTCTTCATCACTGGCGTGACTAAGTTCTCGCAGTTGAGCATCTTCTCTGAGCTGAACAACCTGAACCAAATATCAACCATTGACGAATACTCTGGAATTTGCGGAATAACAGAAGAGGAGCTTAACACGGTTCTTCGCCCTTGTGTGGAGGAGTATGCCGACAATCTTGGCATAACAACAGCTGAGGCATACATGCTTCTGAAAAAGAACTATGACGGGTATCATTTTTCCAAAAACAGCAAAGATGTATATGCGCCATTCAGCTTGCTAAAAGCACTTAACTACAACACAACCGACCACTACTGGTTTGAGTCTGGTACAACAACATCACTGATTGAGCATCTAAAGCATTTCCCAAGCTTCAACCCACTCGACTATGATGGTGTCGAGTTGTCGCCTGATGCATTCAATGTTCCTTGCGAGAAAGCAGACACTCCTATTCCTTTGCTTTATCAAAGCGGGTATCTGAGTATTGAGAGCTACGACAAGGAAGACGAAGTGTACACTTTGCACTTCCCTAATTATGAGGTTCGCCAAGGAATGGTGAAAGGCTTGACTAACTATCTGATGGACACAGACAATCTGGAGCGAGATGCAGCAATTCTTGCCATGGCTCGTGCAATAAAGCGAGGCAATCTGTCTGATGCACTCACCGAGCTCCGCTCATACATAGCATCCATCCCATACGACATCATCACAAAGAAGGAGTGGATGGCAAAGAAGAAACGAGAAGCATTCTACAAATTGCTCCTCTACGTCATCTTCTCACTTCTGAACAGCAAGGTTGACACAGAGGTCAAGAGCATCCTTGGTCGCGCAGATGTCGTAATCAAAACCAAGACCGACATCTATGTTCTTGAGCTGAAAGTGGATGACACCGTAGATAATGCCCTGGCACAGATAGACAGCAAGGGATATGCCATACCATACGAAGCAGAGCTCCCGCCCTATAAGGGAGGGCCGGGGAGAGTCCTTACGAAATGCGGAATTTCCATCTCTTCCGAGTCACGCAACATCACACATTGGAAAGCCATTGACATAGAAGGCAAGATAATAGAAGAACAGAAGTTCTGATTGCCATTTCATGTAGTACATTTGCTGAAGATTGTCCAAAATTGCGATAGATGGAAAAGGAAGAGAATAAAATATCCATACGTTTCTACAATGATAAAAAGGTGCGTGCAGTGTGGAGTGAAGAAAAGAACAGATGGTTCTTTTCTGTGCTTGACGTGATTGGGGCCATAAATGAGCAAGAGGATTATACAAAAACTCGCAACTATTGGAAATATCTCAAAACTAAGCTGAAAGCGACCAACAGCGAACTGGTTAGTGCCACTAACCAGTTGAAATTGCTTGCACCTGATGGCAAAAGACGCGTGACTGACACTCTTGATGCAAAAGGAATAGCTTTGCTCGCAAAAGAGATTCCAAATTCTAAAGCAACAAAGTTTCTCGACTGGCTCACTTATAGCGACAATTCCATTGATGGGCAGAGCAAGCAGAAAGCTTATACGCTGTTCAACAGCGATATACTTGAGACGATCCCAGAGGGCACGACTAAAGGGTTGCAGCAGATTCATGCCTATCTCTTTGGAGGATTGTACGACTTCGCAGGTCAGATACGTACTAAGACCATATCGAAGGGTGGTTTCACATTCTGTCTTGCTCAGCAGTTACCTATGGTGCTTGCATACATAGAGTCAATGTCGGAAGATTCGCTTGACGAGATTCTTGACAAATATGTGGAGATGAATATTACTCATCCCTTCATGGAGGGCAATGGACGCAGCATGCGCATTTGGTTGGACATGATGCTCAAGGCACGTTTGAACAAATGCGTGGATTGGAGCAGGATTGACAAATATGACTATCTGGATGCTATGCGGCTCAGCGTGAACAATGCAACTGCGATAAAACAACTTATCTCCAATGCTTTGACGGACGATGTCACAAGTCGCGAAATGTTTTTGAAAGGAATCGATTATTCTTATTATTATGAGGAAGAATAAGAAGATGGAGGAATATGGGTATAGCTTATGACCCACGGCAATCAAACATCTGTCAAATCACATAACATAACCAATAATTTAGCACAGACAAGTAACTTTTTCGCTCGTCTGTGCTTTAGTTTTATTTCTTTTGCCTATCTTTGCAAAGTCTTTCGGTTTTACAGCTGATTGGCAGACATATTTATAATTATTAGCGTTGCTAATTTATTCGTACTTCCTCTAAAATTTGGCGATTGAAGTAGAAGTATCACGAATAAGAATAAGTTCAACGCCTACGCTGTATTGGTGTGGGCACTGGACTTGTCTTCGTGATACGGGCCCCGCCAAATGCCCAGAGGAAGAGATAAGCTAAAAGGTGTTCACGCCTTTTTCTTGTCTCTTTCTTTGTGTGTTTCACCAAGCCCGTATAGCGAAATTGAGCCAGCGCTTACATCAATTCAATTCATATATGGAAAATAATGAAAGAATGCTATGCTTCGATTGTATTCGAGTCATAGCTTGTACAATGATTGTACTTATGCACTCTCCTATGCCAGGATTGGGTACTCCAAACTATGTATTAAGCGGTATATCATATACGACAGCACCAGGTATTGGGTTGTTTTTCATGATAAGCGGCGCTCTCATCATTGATAAGGCTGAGAAAAATATGGATTATTTTTCATTTTACATTTTCTTAAAACACAGATTGTCGAAGACTTTAATTCCTTTGTTTTCTTGGATATTAATCTGTAATGTCGCTTCACACTTTGGTATAGAGATACAACAGCTTGGAGTTTTATGGTTCCTTTGGACTATCTCAGGATTGTACATCCTCACACCAATATTAGTTAGATGGCTACATCATGCATCGAATGGAGAAATATGTACATATCTTTGTATATGGTTTATGACATTATGCATACCTTACACAAAGCAATTTATTAATGTTAATGAGGGCATAAACAGCTGGATGTATTATTTTCATGGTTATGTAGGTTATTATGTATTGGGATTTTACATTCATACACACAGAAAGGCTTTCTTAAAAACACACAATCTGGTAGTTTTGTGTTCATTATTTGTCATTTTCTCTATTGCAATGCCTCTTTATGTACTCTTCTTTGGACTTAATGTTAATTTCTACGAATTCTTCTGGTATCTTTCTCCTTCGATTGCGTTATTATCAACAGCTTGGTTTATTTTATTCGTTGGTTCTACAAGATTTCGTGTGGGTAGCTTCATAATTGAGAAAAAGTATTACCTTTGCATTTGATATGAAAACGACAGATCAGATACTCAAGAAAATACTGCTTCCAGACAATGATGACTGGAGCATAGAAGAAGTGACATGCGATGACTCAACTGAGGAGATTCGCGTCAAGCTAAGCTATTGCAAACCAGATATCTTCATTGATGGTGTACATTATTCTATATATGACCATAGACCAGAGCGTGAATGGCGTCATTTGGACATGTGGCAGTACAAGACTATCATCACAGCAAGGGTTCCACGTTACCAAAAAGATGGCAGAACCATAAGCATCGAAGTACCGTGGGCATTACCCGAAGCGAGGATGTCTTGGCTGATGGAAAAAAAACGATAGATACCCTAAGGGCTACAAAGAACCAGACAAAGACTGCCGGTCTTCTAAGGCTTTCATTCTCTCAGGTGCACAGCGTCATGGAACGTGCCGTAAAGCGAGGCATGAGCAGACGAGACAAGACGTATATCTTCAAGCATGTGTGTATTGACGAGAAGTCTGTTGGCAAGGGACACAGTTACATCACAATCGTTTATGACGGAGCTGATGGAAGTGTGATAGACTGCACGGAAGGTCGCAAGGGCGAAGATGTCAATACCCTGTGTACCAGTGCGTTTACGGAAGAACAACGTCAAGGAGTTGAAACCGTATGCACAGATATGTGGGATCCTTTCATCAATGCAGCTAAGACATATTTTCCGAATGCCAAGCATTGTCATGACATGTACCACTGCGTATCATATCTGAATGATGCTATTGACAAAGTCAGACGCTGGGAAGCAAAGAAGAATCCAGTATTGAAGAATACGAGATACATTTGGCTCAAGGATCAGGCAAACTACACAGACTGGCAGCAGACAAAATATGATCAGCTGAAGGCTTGTAACCTCAGAGTTGCAGAAGCCTGGGCAGTGAAGGAGCAGTTCCGTCAGCTTATCCAAATGCCTTATGGTGGTGATGTTGATGCATACCTCTTCTTCGATAGTTGGTTTCGTGATGCATTGTCACTAAAGCTGACAGCAATTGAGAATGTTGCATTCATGTTCAAGAGACATCTGAAAGGCATCATACGTGCTTGGATAACCAAAGCCAATAATGGCAAAGCCGAACGAATGAACGGCTCGATACAAGAGATAAAAACCATAGGAAGAGGGTATGCTACAGCAAAGCGTTTCAGAACAGCCATCCTGTTCTTCTACGGCAAGCTCGACCTGTACTAACCCACACTCTTTCTAGCAGAACCTATTCGTTAAATATGAACCTATTATCAGCGAATTAAACAGAATCACACTTAAAACTATACAATTCGTATCATCAATGTCATTTGGCATATATCTTCTACACTTTCCTATCATGCGTAGTTTTCTATGGAAAACAGAATGGATGCAAAACATGAATGGAATTCTCCAAATATTTATTTGCAGCATAATAACTTTTGTATTAAGTCTAGCACTTTCATTCATCCTTAGTAAGATAAAATATGCAAACAAGATTATTGGTGGATAGAAGTCCCTAATACCTCTCACATGCCTACGGAGACAGTCGTGGTGACAAAGATATGATAGAATTTGCCTACAAAGGTGTTTATGCTTAGCAAACTAAGTACAATTATTATCTTATCCATCAAACAGAAAATCGTTTGTTTGCAAACGAAAATGCTTTCTGCCAAAAGCAAAGTCCCCCAAATGATTTTGTGCCAAAAACAAGTCAAATTGCAATAATTGGCACGATTTCAACCCCTATTTCGTGCCAATTTTGATAAACTGTGCAGTTTTTGGCACGAAATCACTTGCTGAATCCAGTTATTTATAGAAAAAAATCGTACATTTGCAAACAGAAATGCTTTCTGCAAAAAGCAAATCGTACTCAAAAATGCTTTCTACCAAAAGCAAATTTTACACTAATATGCTTTTTACGGAAAGCACAACTACAAAGATATGGATACACTTTTTGACAGACAAGACGCTATGCTCAATGCTACGAGCATGAATATTGTACGCAGTTTCATGGAACGTGTGAACTGGGATGCACCTATGCTATCCATCAGAGGTCCAAGGGGCGTGGGCAAATCAACCTTGCTCAGACAGTATGTGAAAATGAAATATGGAGTAGGAACAGAGCAAGCATTATACTGCTCTTTAGACTGGTCGTACTTCACACAACATACCATGCTGGAAGTTGCAGACACGTTCCATAAAAGAGGAGGAAAAGTGCTTGTGCTCGATGAAGTACACAAATACGAAGGCTGGAGCAGAGAAGTGAAAGAAATAGCAGAGGTCTATCCTGATATGCAAATTATGCTAAGCGGAAGCTCTTTGCTGAAGATTCTCGACGGCGATGCGGACTTGTCAAGAAGATGCATGGGGTATGATATGCCTGGATTGTCATTCCGCGAATATCTGCAATTTTACAAAGGCATAGAATTGCCTTCCTACACTTTGGAAGAGATACTTGAGTCGCCTCGCGAAATAGCCAACAAAGTAAATGCGGTGTGTCGTCCTTTGCAACATTTCCACGAATACCTGAAGAACGGGTACTACCCTTTTTATTTGAACAATCCAATTGACTATCACGCACTGATTGAGCAAACCACAAACTATGTTATAGATGTGGAACTGCCTCAGCTACGCAATGTTGCCCCTTCTAATTGTCGCAAACTGAAAGCTCTGCTATATGTTCTTGCACAACAAGTGCCTTTCGATGTGGACATTACAAAGATTGCAGCGGCTGTTGCTCTACAGCGTAATACTGTGCTGGAATACCTCAACCACTTGAAAGATGCAAAACTTATTTCACTTCTTTATAGCGATCTCCTTTCAGTAAAGAAGATGCAGAAGCCAGACAAGATATTCCTTGACAACCCAAACATGCTATACGCTCTTGCCACGTCTCCAGTACAGATTGGAACAGCAAGAGAATGCTTTGCTGTTAATCAGTTGAGCTATAATCATACTGTGGAGTATGCCAAGACACAAGGCGATCTTAAAATCGACGGAAAATGGACGTTCGAAATCGGTGGAGAAAAGAAATCATTTGCACAAATAGCGGATTTACCGGATTCGTTTGTCCTCGCTGACGACACAGAAATGCCACGTGGCAACAAGATTCCACTTTGGATGCTGGGATTTTTATATTAAACCGTTCAACAATGGCAAAGAGAAGAGAAAGATGGAAAAAATAAAGCGTTTTTGACATTTTACGACATAAGTATATCCTAAATACCAAAACTTTTAACTATCTTTGCTACATATTACCAAAAAGAATGAATACTGACGCTGAGACGTTTATGCGTCAGTCGAGAAAACATTACAAAAACTTAATATGGACAATTCCCTTGAATTGCTGTTGCGCACCCTGCAAAGGCAACAGCAATGGATGAATACTGACAATAAAGACAAGACTGCCAAACGCAAGGAAGTCAGGCTGATGGTTGGTGTGGATGTATTGACACAGCAAGCCACATTGAGCGTGGTGGACAAGAAACTGCAGAATGTGTCGGTGGATGCCAATGACTATGACGGAGCATTGGGATCGGTGCTGAGAAGCGTGGAGCGAATCGCAACAGAGCAGTCGTTTGGCAGCTGGGGCAGCGAGGAAGAGAACAAGGTGCTGATGAGTGACCATCCCGAACTGGTCTATATGCTGATGAAATGCGAGGAATGGCTCGTAAATAGCAAAGGTGAGAGCGTGAAGTTTCATGATGACGTGAAGAGAGTTGTGCTCGGCATCATTGATCTGCCCATCAATGAAAAGAAAGAGACAAAATGCGTATCCACCTTATATATAAAAGAGGAAGAAGATAAGCACAATGTCGAAATGGTGCTTAGCGACAGCTTCGCGATGTGCAACAATAATGTAATCTATCCTGTTCAGAGTCTTGGCGAAGGTGGCATGCAGCTGATGGCTTTTAGGAGCAACATCTTTAGTAAAGATTCGCTGGAGGATTTCCTCAGCATATTCTACAGCTATGTCAAGAATGTTGATCTAATGACCGATGACAGATTGCGAGTTGTGGACAAGGGCGAACAGATTGAGTGCATTCCTACGCTATGCTTCGAGAAAGTTGATGCCGACAAGGCGCTGTATCTGCGAGTGATGAACAGTATTCCAGGCAATGACAATGAATTGATAAACAAGCTAAATCTCAGCACCAAGGCCGTGATAGGCATTGACAAGCAGGTGGAGCTGAAGCATGTGATGAGAAAGCCTTTGGAGGAAAGCATCGATACGCTGAGCAAGATTCTCACAACACATGCGCCTAATCGACAGGCAAAGAAAGACATCTACCAGGAGGGAGATTTCTTCATTGTGCCCGAGGAGAGCGCAGGTCCATTCCTGTTCAATGCTCTTCCGCAGCTGTTGAAGCATTTCGCCTTGATTGGTGCCGACAAGCTGAGAGAATACAAAGTGTCGCCAGCACAGCCAAAGCTGAACGTGCAGCTGAGCAGCGGCATAGATTTCCTTGAAGGCGATGCGAGCATAGAGATTGGCGATGACGTGATGACCATCCAGGATGTGCTGTCGGCATGGAGAAAGCAGCGCTATGTGGTGCTGAGCGATGGCAACAGAGCCATCATTGCCGACGACTACATGAAGAGGCTGGAGCGCATCTTCGACACAAAGAAGAAGGGCAAGGGCGTGAAGATCTCGTTCTTCGACCTCCCAGAAGTGGAGGACATGCTGCAAGAGCGACTCGAGGGCGAGGTGATGCAGAGGCACAGAAAGGTGTATGAGGGATTCAACGATCTGAAGAACCAGAAGCTGAAGAAGCCGAAGGTGAACGCTACCCTGCGCGACTATCAGCAAGAGGGCGTGAAGTGGATTAAGTACCTGTATGACAACAACCTTGGCGGTTGCCTTGCCGACGATATGGGTCTTGGCAAGACTATACAGACCATCGCCGTGCTCACCGACATCTATCCAAAGACAAAAAAGCCAACGCTGATTGTGATGCCACGAAGCCTTGTGTTCAACTGGAAGAGCGAGATAGACAAATTCGCTCCTCAGCTCAACACATACATATATTATGGCACAGAGCGCAATCTGGACGATGCGATGAAGGCGCAAGTGATTCTGACCACCTACGCTGTGGTGCGCAACGACATTGAAAGCCTGAAGGACAAGAAGTTCGTGTATGTCATTCTGGACGAATCGCAGAACATAAAGAACGTGGCAGCACAAGCCACACAAGCCATTCATCTGTTGCAGACCGACCACAGACTGGCATTGAGCGGTACGCCTGTGGAGAACAACCTCACGGAGCTTTATTCTCTGTTCCGCTTCCTCAATCCCGCAATGTTCGGCAGCCTCGACACATTCAATCAGCGCTACACCTACCCTATTCAGCGCGATGGCGACAAGGCTGTGCTCGGTCAGTTGCGCCGAAAGATATTCCCATTCCTCCTGCGCCGACTGAAGAAAGATGTGCTTACTGAATTGCCTGACAGAATTGACCAGACGCTGAGAGTGGAGATGAACGATGGGCAGAAGAAGCTGTATGAAGAGAGAAGGAAGTATTACCATTCGCTTGTGAATCAGAACATCAAGGCTGAAGGCGTGCAGAAAAGCCAGTTCGTGATGTTCCAGGCACTGAACGAACTGAGACAGATAGCGTCTATTCCAGAGAACTATAGCGACGGTAAGATTGCTTCACCAAAGACGGAGGTGCTGATCGACTCGCTGACCGAGGCTGTGGAGAACGGTCACAAAGTGGTGGTGTTCTTCAACTTCCTCACAGGCATAGAACTTGTGGCAGAGAAACTCACCGAACTGGGCATCGGCTACGAGCAGATGACTGGCGCTACCACAAACCGTGGAAAGGTTGTGGATAGGTTCCAGAACTCGCCCGACTGTCAGGTGATGCTCATGACGCTCAAGACGGGCGGAGTGGGATTGAATCTCACCGCTGCCGACACGGTGTTCATCTTCGAGCCTTGGTGGAACAAGGCTGCCGAGGAACAGGCAATCAACCGCTTGCACCGAATGGGACAGAAGCAGAAAGTACTCAGCTACAGCATCATAGCCGAAGGCACCATTGAGGAAAAGATCCTCTTGCTGCAACAGCAGAAGGCAGAGTTGTTTGAGGGGTTGATAGGCAGCGACTCGTCGTCAACAAAGATGCTGACAGAAGAGGACATTAACTTTATCTTAGGCTAATTAGTATTATGGCAAAGAAGACAAAAGAGCCAGTGCAGATGGAGATGTTTGGCAATGTGAAAGACGAACGCACACCTCTTATGCTGAACAACATCACTGGCACTCAGCAATATAAGAAAACCGCAAAGTTTATTGACTCAAAATATAAGCTCGACGAGCTGAACATGTTTGCGCAGCATTTCAGAAGCGTGTTCAAGAGTTACAAAGTTATAGACAAAGAAGGTTTCATAATCAGACAGTTGACAGCCTTGCTGGCAGACAATGTGAAGTTCAAGGCTGACTATGTGAATGCCATTGCTGTGATAGCTGGCGACACGGAGAACTTCAAGGCTTACTTCAACCTTCTGGACGACAAGACAAAAGCGGTGTGGGATTTCTGCTTCCGCTATTGCTATGTGTCAGAAGAAGAAGTGCGGCAAGTTCTGGGTGTAAACATTCTTGAGACAAGAAGAGAACGATACTGGACTTATACGGCGATTTCGAAGCTCGACTACATTTGGTTTTTGCATAGTGGCGGCTACAGCTACGGATTGGATTGCGACTTCATATCCATTTACGATGAATGGAGAGAACTGTATGCAAAGAGCATATTCGAGGATGATTACAAAGAGAAATTGCTACACACAGGCATCGAGCAGCTTCCTTCTGACGAAGGTCTTTACACCTACGGCAACGAGAACGGCATTGGCAAGCACCTGAACATGATTCAGCTGCTTTGGAAGCAGGGCACGATAGAGTTTGGGGCAACAAAGATGCTGGCCTCCGTGGTGAAGAAAGCAGCGCAGCAACTGGGCATCAGAGAGTTCTTCCCCGACAGCGACAAGAAAGAGCTGCAATTCTGTGCCGCAGGACTGATGGTGCCAGCTCTGGCTTCGCATGTGAGACGAGAGAAAGAACCGATAACGCGCTATTGGGAAAACATGAAAGATGCAACACTTAGATTCAACTATGAGTATATGCTTATGGTGTTTCTTGAGCATCTGAAAGGCATGAAGAGAGATTATGTGCTGACCAATTCCAAATTCTCCATGCTGCACAGCGCTGTGCTCAACACCCTCGTCTTGCTGAACGACAACTGGCACGATTTCGATTCGTTCTACAAGAAATTCATGCATCGCCATAGCGACAAAATTACACTGTGCATGATGACTCAAGGAATGATTTACAATAGCAGTTTCTATCTTGCAGATGGCGATGGGAGGAAGTTGCCAATCACGGATGTGCAAAGCTGCGTAGGTGTCGTTGTCATCCAAGAGTTGCTATTCCTCCTGGCTACATACGGCATTGTAGAGATTGCATACACAATGCCCGACGATGACAGCCTTACACCGTACAGCAATCTCAAATATGTAAAGCTTACATCACTCGGCAAATTCGTGCTTGGCAAGCAAGCGGACTACACGCCTGTGGAGATGAAGAAGCCAACCGAGTACTTTGAGGTGGATGAAGAGAGACTGCTCATCCGTGCGCTATTCATAGATGGCGAGAACCCATACGAAGGTCTGCTGAGTGGTCTTGCCGAACCAATTGGCAACCACAGGCATCACGTCACTCCTGCATCTTTCCTGAAGAATTGTGAAAGCTTCAACGATGTGGATGCAAAAATAGAGTTCTTCCATAAGAACGTGTGCGAAGAGCCATCCGAGTGCTGGAAAGATTTCTTCCACAAGATGATCATGCGCTGCTATCCGCTGCAAAGCCCTGCCAACTCATACTATGTCTATAAGATAGAAAAGAACAATGACGAATTGCTGAAGATTATAGCAACAGACAAATACATCAAAGAGCACACCCTCCGAGCCGAAGGCTATCATCTGCTGATAGAGCGAAAAGCATTGGACACCGTGAAGAAGCACCTGAAGAACTACGGATTCTTAATATAGCAAAAGGGAGGGAGACATTCTTATTGTTTTTGTCAAAAATTTGGAATCATGGTACAAGCTTCAATATTAAGAATCCTGATTGACCTTATTAAGGCTGATTCAGTTATAGATTCTACAGAAATGAATAATTTTTGCAGAATGCAGGCGAAATATCACATTAGCAACGCTCATCAGAAGAAAGCCTCTGAGCAGACATTAGCAGAAGCAATCTATCATCTGAAAAGCAATGCATTCTTGCAAAGAGAGAGAGAAACATTACTGGAAGAATTAAAAGAAATTACTCTTGTTGATGGGTTTTGCGTAAAGAAGGAAGCGCTCATCCTTACAGCTATGTATTATTGCCTATCAAAGGACACGCTTGATTCGTCAGAAATCATATCAATCAACGTGTCAGACATATCCATCGCTGAAGATCAAGTTGTATATGTCGAGTCAGAAAGCAATCCGTCTATACACAAGGAAATACTGTCGAATTACAGACAACTTAACACGGAATTCAAATGCTCAGGACTGAACTTCTTCTATCTGCCAAAGGTTGCGGAGCACTATCGTGAAACCGAGCCTCTGCTATTCAAGAACGTATGCAAATTCCTTGCACCAGGATATGATGATACGGAGCTTGAGAATATGATGTCTTATATCCAGAAGGTAAACACAAAGAAATTCTGCCTGGATCAGCTGTTTGGCAAACTTGGCATGAGTGCCATTTACAACACAAAGCCGGGACTGCTGATTCACATAGGAACGTCTTTTGTTGCCAATAAGCTGTACAACAATTTCCTTAAAGTCTCTTTGCAGAGCACAAAGAACTCGTGCGAGCAGATTCTTTCATTCTTGGATACATACACAAAGCATCTAAGCTATGACGTAGTCGTTATTCCCAAAACAGACGAGACAGATGGTCATTTCCTGTATGGCGGCTTCTATAAATACATTTATGACTTGTATCTGTACAGGAAAGCAGAATCCACAACCGTATTAATTGACACTGTGCGCCAGAGCATTTTCTTCCCTCAGATTGGAAGGGACTTCGAATTGAGCGTTTCCAGAAGAGAGCGTGTATTATATGCTCTGATTCTGATGGAATCCATCAATGGAGGCGTGAGATTTGCTTCTACTGACAACTACAGAGAGGACGAAAAGCACAGAAAAGAGCTATCGCACAAATACAATGCGCTATACTTAATGTTAGGAGGAAGACCTGACAAAATTCCCGACATGACCGATGACAGCATCAGAAGGCCAAGTATATGCCATATCAACAAATTCTTCGAAGATTCAAGTCAGATCATGAACAACCACTCTGACTATCGAATAAAGAAAAAGAAGGATGGAACTCTTTTCATTTCTTTAGATAAGGAGCTTGTGATGGCATGCTCGCCTGAAAAGCATGATGCAATCAATCTGTATGAGTCATCCGTGTACAATAAGTACATAGAATCATAGTTTTGCCAACAAGCAAAAAAAATGCCCGATTCTCAAATCCATAGCTTGTGAATCGGGCAATTATTATTGTAAAAGCTTATCGCAGGATCTTCTTCACCACTCCATTCTGCTTGATGATATTTATGCCTTGCTGCAACTGAGGGATTCTGCGTCCTTGCATGTCATAGATCTCGGCATCGCCGGCATTGAAGTCTGGAGATTGGAAAAGTGGGATAATTTCTGTCTCGCCATTGTCATTGTGCATGGCAAGTCGAATGTTGCCCACCAGCGCTTCTGCCAATCCACCTGTGGCTGCTGGCACTGTCCATTTGAGAATGCAGTTGCCTGTTTCTGTCACCTCAAAGTCAATCTCCACGTCTGTTGACTGAGTGATGCGCGATGCGGAACCATTGGCAGAGATGATGTGCTCAGGCTTCTTTCTCGCATTGCCTACAGTTGTGTTGCCCACCCTCACTGTGGCTGTGATATTTGGAGCGGCTTTCCAGCCTACCAGCGAATAATAGAGAGTATATTTGCCAGGTTCGAGAGTGAGTCGGTATTTGCTGTTCTCGCCATACGACACAGAGCCCGCACCATCTGTGCCTGTGCGGAAATAGAATGCGTATGGCATCAATCCTTCTGGCGAGAAAGACATGATGCGAGGACCGCTGTCATAGTTTCCTGCCGATCGAGTTCCACCCTCATACACAGCCTTCCATCCTTCTGGAATGCAGTTGCCACCGCTGTAATCGAACTTATCCGCAAACAAGCTTTCTTCTTCCTGAGTATCTGGCATATCTTCTCTAACAGCTGACTTTGTGAAGATGTAAGTGTTTACACTCCAAGGCTCAGCATCTACAACTGCTTCGTGAGTCATTGCATCAAACTCCAATGTTGTCTTTCTGGCATTTTTGCTTGATGTTGTCACAACCGCTGCACCGCCTTCGGTGAGGAATGGCAAATCGATGGTTGTGCTCACCGTGTTGTCCGTAGGGTTGAGCAGCATCACGACTATGCTGTCGCCAGTAGAACTGAGATATGCTGATGAACTCATCTTGCCCGAGGCATCGGTGAGGACATGGCGCACACGAGTAGTGCCCGACACATACTTAGCATATTGCGAGAGTATGTAACCACGCTTTGTGATAGCATTGTTTGTGGTGCCAAACTGTCCATCGCCATACACGCCATAATAGCGTTTCAGTGAGTAATGCACCCATGCGCTCATATTTGCCAACATGCAGTCGTTCACGCTACGCGCAAATAGGAATCCGTCTTCCTTCCATGTGATGTTCTTGCCCTCATTCTGCTGTCGCTCATTGATGAGGAACTCTGTCATCCACACCTCCTTGCCTTTCTCTGCGGCAAGAGGATAAGACGAGCCATTCCACCCGTAAAAGTGACCGCCAAGTATGTCGAGCTGCTCACATGCCTCTGCGTCTTTGAGTATTGGCTCGTGCATACTCTTTGTGAAATGGATTGCCTCAGGAGCAATGATCTTGCATTTTATTTTAGAGCCATACAGTCTCAAGAACTTTGCCATCTGCTCGCCTGTCCACACGCAGCTCTCATATTCAGCTTTCCAGTCAGGCTCGTTCTGAAGGGAGATGGCATCGATGATGACGCCATTTTGCTTCATGTAGTCGTAGTACTCATTCAGACGATTTGCCCAATCCTCATAGTGCGATTCCAGCAGCGAGCCACCATTGGCTGTCTCCTTATTCGACTTCCATTCTGCAGGTGGGCTCCAAGGAGAGGCAAACACGAAAGCGCCATACTTCTTCGCACGCTTGGCATTAGCAACGCCTGCGTTCCAGAAATTCTTGTTCGGAGAGATGTATAGTCTCACGATGTTGAGTCCCAACTGTGTGGATGACTTTCCATACAGTTTGTCCATGTCGGAGTCGTTGAGCCAGTACGACCACTGAGGGCTTGGGGAGAAACCACCGAAACCTGTGACATGCTGATACTGCACTCTACTATCGATGCTGATGCTTGCTGTCTGCGCAAGAGCTTGCAAAGCTGTGCCTGCAAGCAGGGCTATGGCTACGAGTATTTTTTTCATAATCTTATAATTTGCTTACATATAGAATTGCGAGTACAAAGGTAGGCATTTATTATTGAACAAATGAAACAATCTGTTTCAAAAAGTTGTATCATTGTATCAAATCCGTCACAACACCAATTGTATTATAATTCTACAGCGTCTCCTATCCTGCACGTTCCATACTATGGCCATTAATATAATCAGCTGAGTATTCGTTACATACAAGATATCATTATAACCATTTAATCAAAAACAATAGCGAAACGATTACAGCTCTAAAGAATAGTCATACTTTTGCAATCGAAATTTATTCATGCATTACAAAACTTGAAAAAGAAAGCACAGTATGAGGAACTATTTATCAATGCTTATTGTTTGCTTCACATGCATCAGCAATGTGTTTGCACAGGATCCTGGTGGGAGCCAAATCACTCCAGGCGTTGTACTTCTGACGATTACGGAAGATTGGATACCCGGACCAGAGAAAGACAAAGATGGCTATCCTGTTGTGCGTCGCGAGACCGTTGAGGAAGAAGAGAAGTGGGTGTTTGGCAACAACGATGGCAAAGATGTGGGCACACTCACGTCGCCAGAGATCTTCACAGACCAAGATGTCTATTTTGCCTTTTCGGCTGAGTCGGGCAATCATGCCACTTGGAAGGGAAAGGCTTCTGTTTCGTACATGTGGATATTTGACACTGAAAACGAGAAGAATATCTCTATCCCCCCTCCTGCTGAAGAGGAAGACAACAATGTGTATTCGGGCATTTTCAATATGAATCTGACTGGAAACGTGAATGATCTGAAAGAATTAAAGCTTCCAACGGAGTACAACAGTCAGCCTGTCTATAACACTCGCCTTGTGTTCATCATAACAGCAAGAGGAAATAGAAGTGTTGGAAATGATGATTTTGAGATCACTGCGAAGGAATACCGGGTTAGTGAAACCTATGGAGATAACCACTACCGTGCATCCATCAATCTAAAAGACAAATCAGGCGAGGACAAGCTTTTTGATTTCATTTATGTCACTCGCACATTCGAGCCAAACACATGGTACACGCTGTGCCTGCCTTTCCATCTTGACGAAGCAGAATTGAGAACATATTTCGGAAGCGGAATGGCGCTGATGGAAATGAACAGCGTAACATCTGTTGCAGCCGACAATCAGACTTATCCGCAGTTCAATTACGTGAGAGTGAATGAGTTGAATCCTGGGAAACCATATCTGCTTTATGTGAGAGAAAGAATCACGAATCCAACCATCAGGGGACCAAAGAAAGTGAGTGCTGACTACTACAATGACAAGAATCCTATCAGCATCACAGGAGACGACAACAAGACATACGAATTTGTTGCTGCAATGGACTACGAGAAGCATGATACTTATGATGCAGCAAACAACAATGGTTTCTTCCACATTCTTGTGGGTTCCAGCGGTGAGGAGACTGTGCGCCAAGCTTGCACAGCAGATCCTTCCACAATGAATGGCATTAGGGCATACTATAAATTCGACGAGACAGCAGAGGATAGAGCATCAAGTTCTCCTCACGAACATTTTGAAAGACATGGAGCTACCTCAGCTAAACTCCGATTTGCAGGTTTTGAAGAGGATGCGACTGGACTTCAAATAGTTAAGTTCGTACCCGAAGAAGCAATAATCTACGATGCGCAAGGAAGGATGCTTGGCACAGATACAAGGAAGCTGAGCAAGGGCATTTATATCCGCGCTGGCAAGAGATTCATGATCAAATAAGAACAATCAATTCATGCTAAAAACATAAAAGTGATATGAAAAAGCAATATAAACAACCAAGCATTTGTGTGCGATTCCCAAAGATTCGCCAATTCATATTGAGCGTTTCTCCTACAGACAACCCTCCTACACCAACACCGCCATCCACAAGCTATTACTGCGATTCCCCATTTCAAGAGGAGGCAAATGCGCAGTTCAGAGTGGAAGGTGCATTAGATGATAACATGCAAAACATTTGGTAAATCGAGTAGGAGGTAAATAACGTGAATTCGACGAATTGTGTTTGATTGTTTATGCGCAAGCGCCATGTTAAGAAAAACCTTTGAGAAACAGAACAAAAACAAGAAAAAACATTATGGTTTTCCTTTTGTTTTCTTTTGTTTTTTTTGGTTTTTCTAA
>JAZRYI010000079.1:0-11352 GCA_045600665.1 Bacteroidaceae bacterium | reverse complement strand
CATACCGCAACCGCGCGATACGACCTGTGTGAACTGGATGTCTGCCATAGTCTAATGTATATTAGTGTATATAATATAGACGGGCGTCAACCCTTTTCATGAACTTTGGCGACTACAAATTATGTCATGAGGGTTTCATTTGGATGAGCTTTCATCAAGCACTTGTCGGAACAAAAGGCTTCAATACTTTGGTAAATCCATCCTTCGTTCATCAGGCGTTTGCATAAGCAACACTCACGGACGCACTCTATCTCATATTCGCAGATTATGTCTTCGAGGACATTGCGCTTGCGTAATTCCTCAACAAGGAGTCTTTCAAGTTTACGTTGGTTGTTCATGAGTTAATCCTCCATTTGCAATCACCGTACCACTCCAAAAACACATCCTCAGAAATAGATGAAATCGTCCTTTCTCGGGTGTGCATGAAACATCTTTTGCTGGCATCCCAGTACAAATAATGAGTGGAGCCAAGGCGATGACCAAGAAGTAGGCGACACTCTGTTTCACGAAAGGGATTCTGCTTGAGAAAAGTTAGCAGTTCTCGTGTAGTAATAGAATCTTTATTCATAATGATAAACGACATAAAAGTTTGACATTGCAAAGGTCGGAGATCATGCTGAGTTGAACAAAAAAATTATATTTTGTTATATCTTTGAGCAGTTCTTTTAGATCTTGTTAGATCGACAAGTTAAAAAACAACAATATGGTAGATAAAAACATATTTTTGAACCTAGGGAGTAAAACTCCTGCAGAGGTAAAGGCCGTTTACAAGGTTTACCTCAATGATATTGTTGACCAACATGGCGCAAATTATGAGAACCTGAATTCAAGTCCTTTGCCATCGGTTGTTACGGAAGTTTTGCATATTGACAATGTTTTCAAAATCATTGACATTGACAAGATAAATTTGGTGCTGCAGAAGTTGGAGGATATGAAAGTGAAAGCTCTAAGCCGGAGCAAAGAGAAGCATACTTTCAGTTGTGCCAAGTGCTATTTGGCTAAGTACGCTGATTTCCTTGAATATTGTGAAAATTCTCAAAACAAAACCCATCTATAATTTCTCTGCCGACTCCGACAAACCTTTTATCAGTGAAGCAAATTTTAAGAAGATAGTGTCACTACTCGAACGCAAACAGAACATCATACTTGAAGGTGCTCCTGGCGTAGGTAAGACTTTTTTGGCACGAAAGGTGGCATACCAACTTATTGGTGAAGTGAAGGATGAAAACATCGAGATGGTGCAGTTCCATCAGTCGTACAGCTACGAAGACTTTGTACAAGGCATTCGTCCATCTGAGGATGGCTTCACTCGTCGTGATGGAGTATTCTTAAATTTCTGTGCCAAGGCAAGGTTTTCTCCTGACAAGAAATTTGTGTTCATCATCGACGAAATAAATCGAGGCAATATCAGTAGGATTCTTGGTGAACTGATGATGCTCATCGAGGCAGATAAGCGTTCAAACAAATACGCTATTAAGCTAACTTACAGCGAGGAGGAAGATGAGAAATTCTATGTCCCGGAGAATGTGTACATCATTGGTTGCATGAACACTGCTGACCATTCTCTGGCTATCGTTGACTACGCACTACGTCGTCGCTTCGCATTCTGCCCTATCAAGCCAGAGTTTAATGAAACTTTCAAGCAGTTCCTTATAGCAAGAGGCATCTCGCAAAATAATGTGGATGCACTTATCACAAAAGTTGAAACAGCTAACAAATTGATAGCAACTATTGACAATGGTCTTGAGATTGGTCATAGCTATTTCTGTCAAACGGATGGCGCAGAAGACTTCTCTGCATGGTGGGCAGACTTTTGAGAACGTGTTGGCAAAAGCACAAGAAGCTTGCCAAAATGCTGATATTGAGGTGGCTGATCATTTTACTGGCGTGAGTAAAACGATACCGATGCCAAAGGGCGCATCAAAAGACATCAATGACTTCATGCTCACCCAAGACCTCCGCAGCTTCTGGTCCACCACCTACTTCGATGTCCGCAAAGAGCTGAAGAGACGATACCCAAAGCACGCTTGGCCAGAGAACCCAAACCAATAATGGCCTCCCCATTTTGTTTGCTGTTTTCTCCCCCACCCGAGGCAATCTGACCGCTTCGCATTTGAAAAAAGAGAAAAGAAAAGTTCCCAAAGATCATTGGTGGTCTTTGGGAACTTGTGTTATGGGGGGGTGTATGAGGGAAACAAAGCTCGACGAAGTCAAACGTCACCTTCAATTTATTTTTGTAAAAAGATCTGCATTTGCTTGTTGGTTAATTTTTTTCTTCGTACATTTGCATAGTCGTGAACCCACGCCGTGCCAGCGATTGCAGCTTTTGAGCACAAAATTTGCTGGAGGGCAAGGGACGGGACACTTACATAATAAGAAGGCGTCACTAACGCTTTGTTTTCTGGCAGTTCAGAACCTAGGAAATTCAGAACCAGCAGTCAGAGGGCATTGTAGAGGTGTTGCCACGGGCGTGGTATATACATTCCCGGAGTGTGCAGAGGGTGATTTTTTGCCCTCACGCACACTTTTGGGTGTATTATATACTTACGGCGTGGGTATCACTCTGCTCGTCGAACTGCTAAGGTTTTCCTAGGACCATGAACTGCAGACGAGCGGAGGTCAGGTACCCACGTTTATCTGTTTTGTAGGACAATCCACTCATTTCAATCACCAATGTCCGATTTGGGGGACTTGCGGACATGCAAGTCCAAGATCTGATCGGACATGACCAAAGCAAAACCTTTTATTAAGTGGGTAGGAGGCAAGGGACAGCTGATAGAGCAGCTTGATGCGTTGCTTCCTTCTGATTTCTCAAAGTGGGATGATGTGACTTATATTGAACCATTTGTCGGTGGTGGCGCTATGCTGTTTTATATGCTTCAGCGCTATCCGAACATCAAGCGTGCTTATATCAACGACATCAGTGCAGATCTCATTTGCTGCTATGAGACTGTTCGCGACAGGGCTGACGAGCTCATCGCATCGTTGAAGGATATTGAAAGTGCTTTCTATGCTCTGACTTCCAACGATGCTCGCAAAGAGTTCTATTATGCTGTGCGTGACAGATATAATGAAAAGAATCTCAATCCTATTGAGAATACGACTAAGTTCTTTTTCTTGAATCGAACATGCTTCAATGGGCTGTATCGTGTGAACAAGAAGGGTCTGTTTAATGTGCCTTTTGGCAAGTACGTGAGACCACAAATCTGCGATGCAGATACGATACTTGCAGACAGCGATTTGCTGAAAAGAGTGACCTTGCTGAATGGGGATTTTGAGGATACGCTTTCTCATGCACAAGGCAGGACGTTCTTCTACTTCGATCCTCCTTACCGACCACTGAGCGACACTTCAAGTTTCAACGATTACACAAAAGAGGCGTTCAACGATGATGCACAGATTCGCTTGAAGCAGTTCTGCGACGTAGTGAACGAGGCTGGTCATACATTCATGCTTAGCAATTCTGACTGCAAGGGCAAGAATGAGAAAGACAGCTTCTTCGACATGCTTTATTCGGATTATGAAATCGATAGAGTGTGGGCTTCACGCAGCATAAATGCTGATGCTACGAAGAGAGGAAAATTGACAGAAATACTTGTGCATAACTATAAAATATGATAACGCCATGAAAAAGAATTTTGACCTGTTCATGTCTCAGTTGCAAGAGACAAACCAGACGCTTGACTTCTTTTGCGATTTCGAAAAGATTTCGCAGAATGTCGAAGACATAAAGCTCAGTCTTTGTATGCTTAACAGCCTGATTGGGGCCTCGGACATGCACAAGGCTGTCGAAACAATATGGAAGCGAGACAAGTCTGCTTTCAATGTGATGGATATTCTTATTGCTGTGAGAAGTGAAGGGAAAAAGAAGGTGCTTGATAATCTCGGCAGATGCGTTGTGTTAGATTCCATGTTTCAATCAGTTGATGGCGTTATGGAATACCTTGAAGGCACAGGTCTTGCCGACATATTCCGTGATAAGAGAATCAACGACTTGGTGGACTATGTGTTTGGCATTGAGACAGGACTTGACACCAATGCAAGAAAGAACAGAAGTGGTCATGTCATGGAAGGCATGGTGGCACGCATTCTTGAGAAGAGTGGCATTGCATTCCGTCAAGAAGTTTATTCAAGCGAATGGCCTGCAATAACACGAGTGCTTGGCGATGATGAGAAGCGTTTTGACTTTGTCATAAAGACGGCAAGCAAGACTTATCTCATTGAGGTTAATTTCTATAGCAGCGGTGGTTCAAAGCTGAACGAGGTTGCTCGTGCTTACTCCGATATAGCCCCAAAGATCAACTCTGTGCAAGGCTTTGAATTTGTATGGGTTACTGATGGCATCGGCTGGAAGAGTGCGAAGAACAAGCTGCAAGAAGCATATCACATCATCCCAAGCATCTACAATCTCACAACAATAAACGATTTCATCAACTCCATTCGCTGATGCTTACCTCATTCTATAAATCCCCAAATCGTGACTTTACCTTGCTGCATGGCGATTGCAGAGAATTGATGCGCCAGTTCTCTTTCAAGTTCGACATGATATTTGCCGACCCTCCTTATTTTCTCAGCAATGGTGGGATAAGCATGCAGAGCGGAAAGATTGTGTGTGTCGATAAGGGCGATTGGGATAAAGGCGGCACACCAGAGCATATTGACCGCTTCAATGAGGAGTGGATAAGTGCTTGTCGTGACAAGTTGAAAGACAATGGCACGATATGGATTTCAGGCACATATCACAACATTTTCTCTGTAGCAAACACATTGACTAAGCTTGGATTCAAGATTCTGAACGTGGTGACATGGGCTAAAACAAATCCTCCACCAAACATTTCATGCCGCTATTTCACTTATTCAACTGAGTTCATCATTTGGGCAAGGAAGAAAGAGAAAGTGGCTCATTTCTACAACTATGAACTGATGAAGAAGATAAATGCCGACAAGCAGATGACTGATGTGTGGCGATTGCCAGCAATTGCAACATGGGAGAAATCGCAAGGGAAACACCCTACACAGAAACCTTTGTGCTTGCTGTCTCGCATAATACTTGCATCTACACAGAAAGGGGCGTGGGTGCTGGATCCCTTTGCAGGAAGCAGCACTACTGGCATTGCCTCGTCACTGCTTGGACGACGCTATTTAGGAATTGAGCAAGAGGAAGATTTTCTGAATATCAGCAAAAACAGAAGGGAGGAGCTGGAATACTATTCCAAAAGAACAGAATACATGAATAAGCTGAACAAGCAGGCTCCGCTGGGTATAGATGAAGGAGGCGACCTGTTCGCTTGTGAAGATGAACTGAATCCTTATTGCGACTTGCCTTTTTAGTCAATAGAAAAGTCAGCTTCTTTCATGTCTTCCCAATTCAGGATGATCTCCCCATCGCTATAAGCCTTGCGTACCTTGCGCAAGGCTTCTTCTTTGCTCGATGCGTCTATGCAAACTTCATGTTCAAGCACTTCTTTTATGTTTACTCTATATTCCATTGATGAGCAAAATTAGTGAATATTGACTCTGTAAGCAAATAAATGATCATCTTTTAACATTTCATGCCTGTTTTGTTTGGTCGGATCGGAGAATTTGGCGATCTTTACACGATCTAACCTAAAGGAAACAAGGAAATGACACAAAAAGAAGCCGTAATAGAGGCATTGAACATTCTGCATGGAGAGGGTGAGCTGAAGTGGATAACGCTCATTGCTCTTAATCTGAAAGATGTTGACTGGAGCAACGCAAAAACTCCCGAAGCAAACATCAGGAGGATAGTCAGAACTCATCCAAAAGAAATCATCGCACTTGGCAAAAAAAGATACGCATTGGTGTCTCACAGAGAAAAAGTTCGTAAGCAGAATGAGGAGATAGAAAGGCTGAGAAATACTCCCACGAAGATGCAGTTTGTGCTGCGACTGCTTGACTTGATGGTTAATGCTTACAAGTACGACAAAGAAGCGTTAGGGCATTTCTACAAGTTGTTTATGGATGCTGACGAAAAAGAGGCAGCGAAGGTTGTCGGCAAAATGCTTGAGAAGGACGATATTGCCGTCAACCAGCTGTTGAATGTGCAGAAAGAGCTTGCCGAGGGAATTAAAGATATGGCAAAGAAACCTACCATTAGCACATTGGTCTTAGAGCAAAACAATCATGGAGTTACCCCAGAATTGACAAACAATAAAAACGACCAGCAACTTTTGACAAATGGATGAAGCAACAAAACGAGCTCTGCTCGGAGACATTCTTGACCGAGTAGGACCAGACGGGATAGGTCAGATAGTGCTTGAGCAAAACAACAGCATCACAGTGGGGCAGTCCATGCCTGTGCAGATGCCTCCTCACCTCACTCGTGAGCGAGCAATGGAACTATACACCTTCCTCACAGACGGCAACTATATCGAATCGAGCACTCCGTCTGAAAATTTCCTCTACCTGATGGGAGTGTCAAGCATACCCCCAATTAAAATGAAACCTATCAACTGGCTGAAGACTGTGCAGCAGCTTCGTGTGATGCTCACTTTGGCATTTGATGCCCCCTTGAAGCGAGGTGCGCTGAAGCTTGCGGAGATAGAGCGAAGAGCG
The DNA here is from genome assembly GCA_045600665.1 of Bacteroidaceae bacterium. Lineage (GTDB taxonomy): Bacteria > Bacteroidota > Bacteroidia > Bacteroidales > Bacteroidaceae > Minthosoma. Next base: position 4,776 of record JAZRYI010000079.1, on the reverse strand, counting down.
CCTTCATGCTTCCAGAACAAAGGGAAGAAACTGACACAATTAGCCAAGCCCACACAAGAATTCAGCGCCGAGCTTGATGCGTTGGAGAGTTTCTTCCGACCAAAATAGTCATTTCCACACATAACAGATTTACATATATTTACAAGTCCGTCCCGACCGTTTCTCATGAAGAAAATGGTCGGGACGTTTCGTATTTTACACATTGTATCCTCGCTGATTATTCCGACCTTTGCAATATCGAAAACGAAATTGCTTATGAGATCACCACCACATTTCAAACAAACTTCAAACAAATCGAAAAAATCACATTATTAAATTATTAAATGCAAAAAAGTATGATTACACAGTTCATCAAAGTATGCAAGATCTACGACATCGTCCAGGGAGAGTACCTCGGCACTCCTTACCAGTACATGGACGCTGTGGGTGAAGTAGCCCAGCCTGTTGATGCACCTACAAGAGCTTCTCGCATCGTGTTCCGAATCAAGGGCAACAACCTCGACCATTTCCTCAACGACAAGGATAGCCTCATGGACGGTCAGCCTCACGAGCTCTCTCTACTCTTCGATGCGAAGGAGATCACCTACAAGGACGGCTCTGTTCATCCTCAGAACACAATGCCAATTCTCATTGATTATAAGTTATAAAAAAACAAAAACGACAACTATAGCAAATAAAGACAACTATGGCAACAACAACTGCAACAGCACCAACAATCGTGATCAACAACTGCAAGGCAAACATCAACGATCCATTCGGACGCTTCCAGCCGGGAGTGAGCATCACAGGCAAGGTTGAGTATTCTGAGCCTGACACTACTCTCAACATCAGCATCGGCAAGGCTCCAGAGCCAAGCGACATCTCGGAGCTGGCTAAGGGCTCTCTCCTCGGAGTGCGTGCGTCGCTCAACAACAAGAGCAAGAAGTACAGCATCACGTTCAACTACACTGGCGAACGCCTCGCTGCTGTGGGCAAGAAGACAGTGAAGGCTGAGCTTCAGGCAGCTCTCGAGGCTATCTTTGGTGACATGGAGAAGTAATTCTTTTTCACACACACTCTCTCACACAAAACAACTTCAACAATGACAAAACCCAACATCAACCCTACCGCCAATGCCGCAGACGCTCAGTCATCTGCGGCATTAGTCATGGCAAGCACCCTCGACAGCCTCTCGCGCCATCTGGACAGCACGTCTGCCAATGGCAAGCTGGTGGCAGACGTGCTCAGCGCCATCCAGCAAAAGGTGGTGGCGCCACAGCAAAGCACCATCAGCGACATCATGGAGATGAAGAAGAATGAGCGCATGCAGGCACTGCAGTCGCTGGTGTGCGAGGCTGTGGTAGAAGCTGCCAAGGACGACATCTACGTGGAGCGATACAGCCAGCGTCAGCGTGCCCAGCAGCATGCGCTTGTCTATGCCGACACCCACTGGAAGCAGCTGGACGAGCAAGCCATGATAGACTTCTGCCGCCACTGCGCCGAGCGAATGCTGATACCCTCAGTCTATGCCCACGACCACTCGTTCATGAACGCCGTGCGCGAGCAGATACTCTTCTGCCTCTCGCGCCATCAGGACAAGGACGAGGAGGATGAGAGCACGGTGCTGGTCAATCTGCAGAACGGCACTCTCGAGGTCAGCTCGCATGGCATACTCTTCCGCGAGCACCGTCGCAAGGACTACCTCAAGTTCGTGCTGCCCTACAACTACGACCCCTCTGCCACTCATTGCCCACTGTGGACACGCTTCCTCAGCGAAGTGCTGCCCGAGCATGAGGCACAGCAGTTCCTCTACGAGTACATCGGCTACTGCCTCACTCGCAATCTGCGCCTCGAAACCCACCTTGTCCTCTCTGGGCCTGGAGGCAACGGCAAGTCGGTGGTGCTCAGCATCATCACCGCCCTGCTTGGCTCTGCCAACTGCTCCTTCGCATCGCTCTCGTCCATCACCAACGATGCCAATGCGCGCCTGCAGCTTCGCGACAAGCGAGCCAACATCAGCTCGGAGGCTGACGCCAAGAAGATATGCACCACCACGCTCAAGATTCTTGCTTCGGGCGACCCTGTGGAGGTGCACCAGAAGTATGTCGATACATTCATAATGAAGCACTATGCCAAGCTCATCACAAGCTTCAACACGCTGCCTGCGCCCGAGCAGTCGAACGCCTACTGGCGACGCATACGCCTCGTGCCATTCAACTACATCGTGCCAGCCGACAAGAAGATCATCGACCTCGACAAGCAGATATGCCACTCCGAACTGCCAGCCATCCTCAATCTTGTACTCGCTGCTTTGGGCAGACTCTTGCAGACGAAGCGATTCACCGACAGCCCCCTGTGCGAGCGCACCCTCAGAGACTATCAGCTTCAGTTCAACAGCGTGCTCCTGTGGCTCACAGAGCGCGGCTATCAGCCATCTGCCACCAACAGCATACCGCTCTCTCAGCTCTATGCCAGCTACAAGCAGTTCTGCCAGATGGATGAAGACCTCAAGCCTGTGGGCAAGAACCGTGAGTTCCAGGCCATACTGCGCGGCTTCTGCGGCGAGCCAGTCACGCACCACAATCAGACATACTACAACATCAGCATAGCAAATGAATAGCACCACCTCGCCACAGCACTACACACGCTACCGCACGGCTGAGCTGAACGACATTCCGTTCAGCACCGTCGTTGAATCCACAGGAGCCACCACACGCCGCTGTGGATGCCACGAAACCGCCCTCTGCCCTCTGCACGACGACCACACGCCCTCCATGACCATCTATCATGACCGTGGCGACAACCACGCCTACTGTCACGTGTGCTTCAAGCGCCTGTCCGTCATCGACTACACCATGGCGCGCCTATCCCTTTCCTTCGCCGATGCCTGTCAGTGGCTCAGCGACCGCTTTGGCATAGCTGTGGAAGAGGGACGAAGAATCGGAAACTCGACAGTTCGAAAATTCGAAGACTCGAAATCTCGAAGACTCGAACATTGTGAAACGCAACCCCCAGCCGAAATCCCTACCTCCTTCGTCCGTTCTCGCATCTCCACCACCAACTCCTTCTGCCAGTGCCTGCTCGCCATATACCCTCGCCACGATGTGGAGCGAGTCACGCAGCTCTACCGTCTCGGCACCTACACTCAGCTGTCACGCCCCGACGACGTGCTGTTTCCATCCATCACAGCTGAGGGCAAGGTGGTCAACGTCAAGGTGCAGAGCTACCCCGTAGCCAATCCCCACGATGCCCGATTTCTCCACAACGACAAGTCGCATTGCTTCTGGCTCGCATCCATCCTTCAGCGCAGAGGCGAACTGCCAGCCCATGCTCGCTACACCACCGATTGCCTCTTCGGCGAGCATCTACTGCCACTGCATCCGCAAGCCACCGTATGCCTCGTGGAAAGCCCCAAGAACGCCATCATTGGCGCTCTCGAATTTCCCTCCTACCTATGGCTTGCCACAGGCAACATGGGGCAGTTCAAGCCCTCGGTGGCAAAGCCATTGGAGGGGCGCAATGTCATCGTCATTCCCGACTGCAATGCCACCGACCTATGGACACAACGCACACACGACATGCGCCACATTGCCCATTTTGCCATCTGCCATGCCTCGCAATTGCTCAAAGCCGATGCCGACAGCAAGTCCGACTTTGCCGACAGCCTCATCGCAGACCGCATCACACGTCTTGGGAGAAATAGCAGAAACTCGGAGATTTAGAAATTCCATCTCCTGCAGCAACAACATGAATTTCTGACACTTGCCAAACAGAGGGGGAGTTTTGACCCCAAAAACCTCTAAAACCTATATGCGCACACACGCACATGCGTATATACGTTTTTTGACGATTCACTCACCCATTTCTCCCCCTAACACCTAAAGCAATATGAATTTCAGCAAGATACCTCTCTGTCAGCAAACAAGATTCTCCCCCACACAATGAAACAAATTATCAAACTAAAAAACTCAAAATCACTATGGAAATTACAATCCTACGCACATGGTTTCGCGACTGCTACACAGTCGGCTACCTCAAAATCAATGGCAAATACCATTGCGACACGCTCGAGCTGCGTGCCATCGACTGGACAAAGGACAAGAAGATCTGGGGCAAGACAGCCATCCCCGAAGGCCGCTATCGCATCCGCTTGCAGCACAGCCCCCACTTCAAGCGCATCATGCCCTACCTCGTCAGCGTGCCTCAGTTCACAGGCGTGATGATCCACACGGGCAACTCCGCTGGCTATGGGGGCAAGAAGTCCGACACCACAGGCTGCATCCTGGTGGGCAAGAACACCATCGTGGGCGAGCTGACCGACTCGCGCGCCCACTTCAAGTCGCTGATGGACCAAATCCAGCAAGCCGCCAACGCTGGCGAAGAGGTGTGGGTCCACGTGCTCTCGGTGAAGAACTGGACAGCGTAAGCCCCCATCACTTTTTTATCGCCTTAGGCGGACGAAGAAAACATGCATCATCAAGGGGTCTGACCCCTTGATGACTTATTTCGCAAAACGGAGCGTGGAAAATGTAGTGTTTTCCATGCTTTTTTTTGCTTCTTACGTGAAATTGTCGTAACTTTGCATTGTGAAAATGAGGGAGATGCGATGCGGACGCATAGGGGAATGTGCACATCGCAGACCTTGAATCTAATACGAACGAAAAACACATTGTGACACAATCATGAAGGCATTTCTGACACGGTATTATGGCGACTACAACGTGACCAAGTCGCGATTCGCGCTCGTGGCGGACTCGGGCAAGGTGCTGCTGGAGTGCGAGGCGAGGGAGCTGCGGT
>JAZRYI010000078.1:0-24126 GCA_045600665.1 Bacteroidaceae bacterium | reverse complement strand
TTCCTCTGCTTCCTTCCGTTCGGCTACGCCTCACTTCAGGAAGCAGAGGAATAACCTGAAAGGATTAACTTTTCATCAATGATAGTGGTGCAGTTTTAGATTATTACAGGTGGTGCATTTTTAAGTTAGAATATACATATATAACAACCACCCTTATCAATGATGTAATATTGTATGCAATGTATTGAATTGCTCGATATTATGTATCAATTTAAAAATGTATCAATATAATCTTTAAATAGACTATGTTGATACATTCTTTTTTGTCTTAATCTAATCTAAAAGGTTATTGTAATTAGCAAAATGGAATATTATAATGCCATATTACCATGAAAAATATTACCTTTGTGAATAAATACGACCCACAAAGAATGCTCATACAAAAGAAATGCTTATATTTGCAACATTATCGAATGATAACATTACATATTTAGGAAAGCGTTTCGCTATATTCTTATCAGATGAATCTGGACAATTCACCTTTAGATACAAGGATTGCGAGAGCGTTCTCCCTTTGGTGTGATATATGTATTCCTCATATACTGCCAAAGGTGTGGGTCGTTTCTTTATCCGTATCTAAGGCAGTCCAGAGCCTATCTGTAGGATTATCGAAGTAGGCTCACACTTTTCTTTTTATGTATTCAGTTGTTAACTTATCTACCGATTTTGAGCCGAATCACATTACTCTACCTATGGGAATGATAAAATGCCCTGAATGCGGTAACAGCGTAAGCGATACTGCTAATTCTTGCCCAAATTGTGGTTATGATTTCAAAAGTAAAAGAGATGTTAAAGAGAATCTATTTACATGTTTGTTTTGGGTTGTCGTTATTGGTGCATGTATTTTCTTTAGCAAATCATGTAACAGTTGCTCGTCTGATTCCGAAAACTCAATCGGAACATCTTCATTTGTTGAAGTTACCCAAGAGACAAAATTTTATGTCACATTCAACAGTGATTTTAGTATCGCAAATAGCGTAACGTTTACATTATGGCCAGACGGGTCGGGTAAGTGCGACTTTGTTTCTGATATAGTATTGTCTCCTGCATATTCAATATGCAAGTGGCAAAACGTAGAACTAGAAAATCCAATGTCACAGGGTGGAGATGGTACTCCCCAAAAGGCAATTCGCATTACTGTAGGAGATAATGATTTTGTGATTTCGGAGGACAAAACGGTATATTGGGTTGTTAATTTAAAAGGCGAAATGGCAAAAGTTGGTACTTGTTCTCGTGATGGGAAAAACTATTCCTCACCATCAGACACAATTTATGATGCAGTTCCTGCAATCGACGAGTACATTGAAGAAGAGTATTATGATGTTGAAGTTGATTCCTTTGAATATGACTCCATTTAGCACAAATCATTATTCTCCAATATAAAGTTAAGTTCCTCTTTACTATTGAACTGATATATCACTCCTTTGATTTTTATATAACCCTCAACAGCCTCCTCGTCCATTTGGTCGAAGAGGCTTTTTACGTTTACATGAAGTGCTGACGCTATTTTCTCAATAGTATCAAGTCGAGCGTTACCATTTAAAGCACGTGTAAGTGAGGCTGGGTCTATGCCCATTTCTAAGGCAAGGTCTTTCAATTGTTTTCCTTGTTGCTTGCAAAGCCTTTTGACATTTGTTGATAAAATTTTTTCCATATTGATTTGAAATAATGTGCAAATATATACAAAATTGTTTTAAATAGCAAGTTTTATAAATAAAATTAACCTTTATGATAATTTTGTTGCAATATAATTTGGTTTTGTAATTGATTTATTATATCTTTGCAATGTAAATTAATTAACGTTAATATCAATTACAATCAAAATAACATTATTTATGGAACATATAGTAATTTTCGCAAGAGTATCAACAAATATCCAAGATTACGACCGTCAAGTAAACGAACTTACAGCAGTTGCTTCTTCAAGAGATTGGAACGTTGAGGCTATCTTTGCCGAGAAAGTCAGCGGAGCAAAGAAGAATAACGAGCGAACCGAGTTAAAGAATATGATTGAGTATGTTGAGGCTCATAAAATAAACAAGGTAATAGTGACCGAATTAAGCCGTTTAGGACGTGACACGCTACAAGTATTGGAGGTGATAGAAATGCTCAACAGCAAAGGAATTAGCCTATATATAGCGAACTACAACATCGAGACGCTAACGGCAGAAGGCAAGGTGAATCCGATGAGCCAATTCTTAATCACTATTCTTGCAGAAGTGGCACGTATGGAACGTAAAACCATCAAAGAGCGTATGGATAGTGGCTATAACAACTATCGTTCCAATGGTGGCAAGGTTGGTCGTAAGGTTGGCTACAAGAAAAGTGATGCTGATATGTTAGAACAATATGCCGAAGAGGTAAAGTATCTCAAAAAGGGCATAGCATTACGAACTATCAGTAAGTTGACAGGAACATCAGTCAACACCATTAGCAAGTGCAAGGCACTGCTACAAAAATAAGCCATAGTGATGGCATAGTAAGAAATTTAAATCAGTGATAACTTTAGAAAAATGCACACAGATACTTAACAAGGGAGCACACAAATATAGTGCTGACGAGGTAAAGCAACTAAGAGAATATCTTTACCTCCTCGCCACTATAACAAATGAAAATAATAGTCAAAATCAAATAGAAAAGTAAATATGAATGTTATTATTTATTGTCGAGTTAGTTCCGACGAACAAAGGGAAGGCACAAGTTTAGATGTGCAGGAACAGCGTTTATTACGCTATTGTGAGCAGAAGGGATATAATGTTATAGATATACCTCACAAGGAAGACGAGAGTGCAAAAACGTTTGTCAAGCGTCCTATAATACAAGGTATAATGAAGTATATCAAGCAACATAAAGGGCAAGTGCAAAAACTGCTATTCCTACGATGGGATAGATATTCAAGAGACCTCACAAGTGCTATGGCGAATATCCAAGAATTGCGTCAAATGGGTGTTGAACCTAATGCTATAGAGTGTGAAATTGACTACGATTCAGAAATGTGGTCTCTTCTTATAGGCTTGCAAATTGGTATGGCACAAGGTGACAATATCAAGCGTTCTAAGGCAACGAGTGATGGCATACATGGTACATTGCTAAAGGGTAAGTGTTCCAACAAAGCACCAAGGGGATATGTGAACGTTAGAACATCAAAGCACAATACGCACGTTGAAATTGATGAGGCTAAGGCAATAGTAATTCGTGAGGTTTTCCAAGAAGTTGCAAAGGGTGTTGAAACTCCATCAAGAGTACGCAAAAGATTGTGTCCGAGTATTGCAGATAGTTCTTTTTTCGATATGCTACGTAACGTGTTCTACATAGGAAAAATCAGAGTTCCAGCCTACAAGGGCGAGCCAGAGCAAATCGTAAACGGACAGCACGAAGCCATCATTGACGAAGAAACATTTTACAAGGTTCAAGACATTCTTGATGGCAAGAAAAAGAAAACGCCAAAGGTCGGTAAAACCGCAAATCCCGACCTGTATTTACGAAAGTTTCTCGTATGCCCTATATGCGGACACGCTATTACGGGTGCAAGAAGTAAGGGCAACGGAGGCTATTACACGTATTATAATTGCTGTGACACTCCTAAGCATATTCGTGCAAGAGCAGAAGAGGCAAACGATAGGTTTGTTCAATATGTTTCCCATTTAAAGCCACGAAAGGAAGTTTTAGAGTTATACAAAGAGATTTTGTTAGACATTCACGGTGAAGGCGAGAGAAACAAGAAGAAGGAAGTTGAAGCACTCAAAGAGGAACTGACACGAAACAAAGTAAAACTTGCTAAGGTTGAGGATATGTATATCGAAGGCGATATTGACAAAGATGATTACATGAGAATGAAAACACGAATTAAAGCAGATGCAGAAAACATCAAGAAAAATATAGACATTCTTGATAATGCAGACAAATCTGAGATTAAGCCGAAACTTAAATATTCTATAGAATTATTAGACAATATCGGCAATTTTGTCCAAAACGCACCAGTTGCAGTCAAGATTAAAGTGCTTGGTTCGATGTTTCCCGAAAAAATCGAGTTTGATGGAAAAAAATATCGAACCAAAGAGTATAACAAAATACTTGATGTGATATATCACGAAACCAAGCATTTGCGAGGGGAAGAGGAAGAAAAAAAGGAGGAAGATTACTCTTCCTCCGTTTCAGTACCCTGAGCCGGGATCGAACCGGCACATCTTTCGATATTGGTGTTTGAGACCAACGCGTCTACCAATTCCGCCATCAGGGCATCTGCTGATTTGCGGGTGCAAAGGTAGGCATTTTTATTGAATCGCAAAACGAAAAACGTAACTTTTTTCACTTTGACAGCAAAAAAAGCATATTTTCTTACTTAAGCCCTGCTTTCAATGAGCGGATGACTGCAGAGTTGAAGCCTGCGTGGTCAAGTTCGTTGAGACCCTTTATAGTCACGCCACCAGGAGTTGTGACCTTGTCGATTGCCTCTTCTGGGTGCCAGCCAGTCTCCTTGAGGAGAGAAACTGCACCTTGCATTGTCTGAAGCGCAATCTGCTTTGCCTGCTGTGGGTAGAAGCCCATCTCGCAACCGCCCTCCATCTGAGCACGGATGTAGCGCATCACGTATGCAATGCCGCACGAAGCCATCATCATGCCTGGGCCGATAAGGTTCTCAGCAACGGTGAGGATGTCGCCATCGATAGCGTACAGTTCCTCAACAGCCTTGAGGCTTTCATCTGTTGCAGCCTCGCCCTTTGCAATGAAGCTCATGCTGGCACCAAACTCTGCAGCAATGTTAGGAATGACATAGAAGAACTGCCCCTTCTCGCCAAGTTCCTCTGCGAGCATACCTGTAGTGAAGTTGGCAGCATCGCTCACGATGATTTGCTTCTTCAAGTCAAGCATAGGCTTAACCTCTGCCAAGACAAGCTTCATAAGCCAAGGCTTAACCACGAGCACCACGATATCTGCATCCTTCACAGCCTCGATGTTGTCGGTAGTTGTGTTGATAGCAGGATAATCACTCTTGAACTGAGCAAGCAGCTGCTCGTTCTTGTCTGCAATAGTGAGATTCTCCACTTTGCCACTCTTTGCCCATCCCTTGATGAGTGCGCCACCCATGTTGCCGGCGCCAATTACAGTAAGTTTCATAATATGTCTAAGTTTGTGAGTTCGAAAGTTTGTTTGTGTATAGGTTTATGTGTTTATTAGTTATGATTGGAAGTCGAGATTCTGCATTTTGGAATATCAGGCTTCTTTTTGTCACTAAAACTTTGCAAAGTTAAACGAAAGTGCGTTCTCTGCAAAATAAAAATGCCATTTTCTCGTTATTTAATTTGATGAAGGCTATTCTACAATATATATATATAGCATTTACAGCAGCAGTTTTGGCATTTTGCTTATTGCCAACAGCCGCCACAGCACAGACAAGGAAAGTGATGAATCGCCCATACATAGATCAGCGACGATTCCATTACGGCTTCTTGGCTGGTGTCCACTTGCAGGATCTGGAGTTGGAGCAAGATGGGTACGCCGACGAGGAGGGCAACCAATGGTTTGCAGAAACTCCAAACTACGAGCCTGGATTCTCTGTGGGTATTCTTGGCGAAATGTACATGACCAAGAACCTCGCCTTGCGCGTCATCCCCACCATGCATTTCGGCACGAAGAACCTCACGTTCCGCAACGAGTTGAACAGAGACAAGCAGTACCAGACCATTAAGTCAACCTACATCTCTGTGCCAATTGACGTGAAATACTCAGCCGAGCGTTTCAACAACTACCGCCCCTACATGATGGCAGGCGTGAATCCCGTATATGACCTCACTGTGAAGAAGCAGAAGCAGTATCTCCTCAAGCCTTTCGACTGCTACCTCGAACTTGGCCTTGGCTGCGACTTCTACCTTCCTTTCTTCAAGTTCATCCCAGAACTCAAGTTCTGTTGGGGACTCACCGACCTCATAGAGAAAAACCGCTCCGACCTCACCGACCAATCTCAGCTCATCTTCACCAAGTCGCTGGAAAGCGGCAGAAGCAAGATGATTGTTCTCACATTCTATTTTGAATAGCCTATGCTTTGAGCCCATAATGGTAAATTAAGGATGCTTTTTGTTGAAATTGCGAAGAAATATTAAAGTTTTTTGCACACATATCGTGGAATTTGTGTAACTTTGCATTCAAATTACTAAACGACACATTAATAATATATATGGAAAAGCTCATTGTTAACTCTTACGAAGAGTTCGCTTCACATCTCGGAGAACAGCTTGGCATCAGCGATTGGTTGGAGATTCCACAGGATAGAATCAATATGTTTGCAGATGCCACACTCGATCATCAGTGGATCCACGTTGACGTAGAGCGTGCAAAGGTTGAAAGCCCATACAAGTCAACTATTGCTCACGGCTACCTCACACTCTCTTTGCTTCCTTACCTTTGGGGACAGGTGATAGAGGTGAACAACATCAAGATGCTTGTAAACTATGGCATGGACCAGATGCGATTTGGTCAGCCAGTGCTCGTAGGTCAGAAGGTGCGCCTCACTGCAAGCCTCCACAACATCGCCAATCTTCGTGGCGTATGCAAGGCTGAAATCAAGTTCAAACTTGAAATCGAAGGACAGCGCAAGCCTGCTTTGGAAGGCATCGCAACATTCTTGTACTATTTCGAGAGCTAAAAGCTATACTTTTCCCCTGAGAAAAGAGTTTTGCAGGAAGTACTGGAAATCGTATAAAAACGGTGCATTTTAGCAACAAATACACATATAAAGTGGCACGAAATATGCCTCATGCTACTTTTTTCATGCTTTTTGCAAAAAAAACTCCGCAAAAGTTTGTCAGTCCAAATAAATGTCGTACCTTTGCACTCGCAATCGGGAAACAACGATACAGAACGGTTGAAAAACAAATAAAATTGGTGCCATAGCTCAGTTGGTAGAGCATCGGACTGAAAATCCGTGTGTCCCCGGTTCGAATCCTGGTGGTACCACAAGAAAGCAACTCAAATTGAGTTGCTTTTTTGTTTATACACACCTTGTAAATAGAACAGGAAAATTGCGTGCTGTACTTGATGCATTTCCCAGGAAGATTAGGGTACATAATAATAAAAATCTCTAATTAAATAATGTGACAAATCCTTTTTTCAAAGGAAAACACTGATTTTGTCATTTTATTTCATTATCTTTGCAGTAAATTTGGATAAAACCGCATTATGACAGTATCAGAACTTATAAATAGTACTAAGAAGACAGCTTTTTCGTTTGAAGTGCTGCCTCCGCTGAAGGGTACAGGAACGGCAAGCCTCTTCCGCACCATAGATATGCTGAAGGAGTTTGATCCACAATATATTAATATCACTACTCACAGAAGCGAGTACGTATATAAGGAACAAGTTGACGGTTCGTATGTGCGCCAGAACATGCGACGCCGACCTGGCACTGTAGCTGTGGCAAGCGCTATCATGCAGAAGTATGACATAAAAGTTGTACCTCACGTGGTGGTGAGTGGCATGACAAAAGAGGACATAGAGTATATGCTTCTTGATTTGCAGTTCCTTGGCATTCAGGATCTGCTCGTGCTGAGAGGCGACAAGGCGAAAGAGGATGCCAAGTTTGTGCCAGTGAAAGATGGTTATAGCCACGCAACTGAGTTGATTGAGCAGATAAACATGTTCAACGATGGCAAGTTCGTGAATGGCGATGCCATCAAATACCCTGGTGCTCCATTCTCATACGGTGTGGCTGCGTATCCAGAGAAGCATGAGGAAGCTCCAAACATGGAGTTTGACATGCTGGTACTGAAGATGAAGCAAGAACTTGGCGCAAACTATGCTGTCACTCAGATTTTCTACGACAACGAGAAGTATTTCAAGTTTGTTGAGAAAGCTCGTGATGCAGGCATTACAATCCCAATCATTCCTGGCATCAAGCCAATGGCAAAGATGAGCCAGCTGACAGTACTGCCAAAGACTTTCCATCTTGACCTTCCAGAAGCCCTTGCTAAGGAGGTGGCTAAATGCAACAGCGATGAGGAAGTGAAGCAAGTGGGTATAGAATGGGGAGTGGAGCAATGCAAGGAGTTGATCAAGCATGGCGTGCCAAGCTTGCACTTCTACACAGTGAGTGCGGTGGATAGCATTAGGGAGATTGCGAAGAGAGTGTATTAGAATGGATTTCAGTAACATCATAGGACAGGAAGAGGCAAAGAAGCGACTTGCTGACGAGCTGCAGCAAGGGCGTGTGGCTCATGCGTTGATGCTGTGTGGCCCAGAGGGATGCGGCGCATTGCTTTTGGCTTTGGCGTATGCCAAGATGTTGCTGAACAATAGTCCACTGGTGGACAAGCTGCAGCACCCCGACTTGCACTTTGCTTTTCCAATATACAAGAAGAGCAGCGGAAAGGACTCATTCTGCGATGAATTTTTGAAGCAATGGAGAGAGCAAGTGATTACCCATCCATACTTCGGCATGGCAGAGTGGATGAATATGGCAGGAGCAGAGAATCAGCAGCTTATCATATATGCCAACGAGAGTGATGCGATAATCAAGAAATTGTCGCTAAAATCGAGTCAAGGCGGATACAAGGTCATGATAATCTGGTTGCCAGAAAAAATGCACGAAACATGCGCCAACAAGATTCTCAAACTCCTTGAGGAACCGCCAGCACAAACAGTGTTCATCCTTGTAAGCGAGCACCCTAACAACGTCATCCAGACAATCCGAAGCCGTACGCAGATCATCACTTTGCCTCGACTGAAAGAGTCGGACATTGAAGCAGCTCTCACAAACCAGTACGCCATTATGCCAGCAGACGCGAAACGCATAGCGCGTTCGTCAGTAGGAAATATGGCACAGGCTATCCGAACGATAACCAACGACGCTGAAAATCAGTATTTTTTCGAATTGTTCGTGGAACTGATGCGCCTCGCATACGTTCGCAAAGTGAAAGAAATGAAGCTATGGAGCGAGAAGGTAGCGAACATGGGCAGAGAAAGAGTGAAATCATTCCTGGAATACAGTCAAAAGATGGTGCGCGAGAACTTCATCTACAACTTCCACCGCCAGAGCGAGCTAAACTACATGTCGGAAGCAGAATCGCAGTTCGCTATCAAGTTTGCTCCCTACATCAACGAGCGCAACGTGATAGGCATAATGGAAGAACTCTCGCTCGCCCAGCGAGACATAGCACAGAATACAAGCGCGAAGATCGTATTCTTCGACTTCGCACTGAAAATGATAGTTTTAATAAAAAATAGATAATGACAGAATTCAAATGTGGAAACTGCTGTGGCGGCATGAGTGCAGAAGGATGCAGCCGGCACGCAGACAAACTTAATACATTCGACTGGCTTGCAGACTTGCCAGACAATGCCGCAGCTTGCGACATTGTGGAGGTGCAGTTCAAGCCACCAAGAAAAGGATATTTCATCAACGCCAACAACCTTCCACTCGTGAAGGGTGACATTGTGGCTGTGGAAGGCAATCCTGGTCACGACATCGGCACAGTGACCATGACGGGGCGCCTCGTTCCGCTGCAAGTGAAGAAGGCTAACCTGAAACCTGGCACTGAGCTGAAGAAGATATACCGCAAGGCACGCCCTGTGGATATGGACAAGTTTGCAGAGGCAAAGGCGCGTGAGCATGAGACCATGATTGAGAGTCGTCAGATCGCTCTCAGTCTTGGACTCAAGATGAAGATTGGCGATGTTGAATACCAAGGCGATGGCAACAAGGCTATATTCTACTACATTGCAGATGAGCGCGTTGACTTTCGCCAGCTCATCAAGGTGCTAGCCGAACGATTCCGAGTGCGCATCGAAATGAAACAAATCGGTGCTCGTCAGGAAGCAGGACGCATTGGCGGTTTGGGTCCTTGCGGCAGAGAGCTCTGCTGCGCCACTTGGATGACAAATTTCATTAGTGTCAGTACAAGTGCTGCACGATTCCAAGACATATCCTTGAATCCTCAGAAGCTGGCAGGTCAGTGCGCAAAGCTCAAGTGCTGCCTCAACTACGAGGTAGATCAGTATGTAGAATCACTGAAGCGACTTCCATCACGCGAGATAACGCTCCACACCAAGGACAATGAATACTACTTTTTCAAAGCAGACATCCTTGCTCACAAGGTTACATACTCAACAGACAAGCATTTGCTCGTTGGCGAGAAGACCATCGCAGCAAGACGCGCATTTGACGTTATACAGATGAACCGTGAAGGCATCAAGCCAGACTCACTCCTCGAAGACGGTTTCGAGCCAGAGCGCGTTTCCCTCGACCTTCTCGATCAGGAGAATATCAACCGCTTTGACCGCAAGAAGGGTGAAAAGCGCAGACGTGACGACCGTCGTCATGACAACAAGGACAGAGAGTCGCGCGACAGAGACAGAGAACCACGTGACAGAGACAAAGAACCACGCGACAGAGATCGCCAAAGACCACCACGCAACAACCGTCGCAACAACAATGGCGGCAACAAAGGCGAGCATAACAGCGGCGAACAGAAACAGCCACAGAATCATCAGCAACAGTGAAACATTGGCTTAAGCATATAGTTTTGGGAATGCTTGGCACGACATCGTTGATGTCTTGCCAAGACATTCCTTTTTTCATTAGCTATATGTCTGTGGACCAATATGCTTGGGACAGCAGAGACACCATAATTTTTGACATTCCACCCACTGACCACGACAAGCCAGTAGCGTTAAGCACAATGGTGCGCACCACAGATAATTTTCAATACCGCAGCCTTAGCCTGCTCGTCACCCAGAAAGACAGCAACAGCATCACCATAGCAAAAGACACAATTCACCTCACCCTTTTCACAAAAGAAGGGAAACCGATGAAGCAAGGATTCCCATTTGTTGATACGGAAGAAAAGAGTGACATTCCTTTACTGCTTAAAGGAGGAATGAAATACACTATCGAGATTTCCCATCTGATGAAGATGACTCAGATAGATGGAGTGTATGACGTGGGAGTGGAGCTGAGAGAGTTGAATGGAGAGACGAGGAAATAAAGCAGGGGCTTAGCTCTTATTTTTCAAATTTCGTTCCGCATCCATTCGCAGGAATATAAATAGCAAGAGAGTGAAGCCCCATAGGGATGAGCCTCCATAGCTGAAGAATGGCAGCGGAATACCAATCACAGGCGTCAGTCCAAGCACCATGCCCACATTTATGAACAAATGGAACAGGAATATGCTTAGCACACAATAGCCATACACGCGCCCCATCGTGTCGGGTTGTCGTTCTGCAACAACAATGAGTCGCCAGATGAAAAACAGATAAACCACCAATACGCCTGCCGAGCCAATGAATCCTTCCTCTTCGCCCACAGTGCAGAAGATGAAGTCGGTGTGCTGCTCTGGCACATACTTGAGCTTTGTTTGAGTACCGTTTAGGAACCCCTTGCCCTTCAAACCGCCAGAGCCAATAGCTATCTTAGCCTGATTCACATTGTATCCAGCGCCACGAGGATCGTCTTTCATGCCAAGCAGCACCTCAATACGAATACGCTGGTGGTCGGCAAGATGTTCAAACAGCGTGCTGCTCATATAGAAAAAAGCAGTGGAGAGTATGCCAAACAGAGCTATCAAACCATACCTGTACAACTGGTGATACAGAGCGAGACCAACAAGATACCCCACCATCAGTATGCACAGCGTCAGCATCACATAGCACACATTGAACGGTATGACAAACACAGAGAATAGTATAGAGATAGCCGTGATGCCCAAGCACGTACAAAGCAATATCTTCACCGCAAACCAATTCTTGCAATAAACCCACACCATGCCAATAGTGAAAATCATAGCCAGCAAGAGCACAGTGAACTCACCCACCGACACAGGCAAAAACATCGACAGATTCACTTCACTGTATCGCATTCCAACTACGAAATACACCACGCAGGCAAAACCAGTAAACAACAGCGAACCTGTCATTCCTTCGCGATAGAGCATAAGGAAGAAAGCAAGATATACCAAGGCAGAACCAGTTTCCTTCTGACCAATAATCAGCAGCATCGGCAGTATTATCATCCCCACGCACGTTGCCATATCCTTGGTTTTGTTCAAGTGGAATCCATACTTATCCATATACTTGCCCAGTGCAAGAGCCACAGCAAATTTCGCAAACTCAGCAGGTTGCAGTTTCACTGGTCCTAATGGCAGCCATGACCTTGAGCCTTTCGTATCTGGCGCAATGAATATCGTGACAAGCAATAGCAGCATCAGTCCTGCATAAATCACGTATGCCGCAGTGTCGTACAGTCGTTTCTCTATCAGCATCAACACTCCAGCTAGACAAAGGCTCGTGCCTGCCCACACAATCTGCTTGCCAGAGTTCGTCTCCCAACTGAACAAGTCAGGATTGTTGAAATCATAGCACGCACCACACACAGAGAACCAGCCCCATGTGATCAATACCACATAGAGCATGATTGTCATCCAGTCGATGGACATAAATATTGACTTACTACCTTTCTCTTGTACCATAACTAATATGTCTATGCTGGAAAGTATCAGCTTTCTTCTGACTAGCAGGCGAGAGCTCACCATTTATGAACTGCTCCATCATCAATGCACCGATAGGTACGCCGAAGTGAGCACCGAAACCACCATTCTCCACATACACTGCAATTGCAATCTTAGGATTCTCACGAGGAGCGAAGCCCATGAACGCTGAATGGTCATGACCACGGTTCTGAGCCGTACCCGTCTTGCCGCACACTTCATACATTGACGTGTTTGCCGACTTGCACGTACCTCCCAACACCGCTTTGCGCATGCCATTCACCACCATCTCATAATACTTAGGATCCACCTTAGTCTTATGCTTCTCCAACAGGCTGTCAGCCAACTGACCGTCCTTCACCTCCTTCACCACGTGCGGCGTGATATAGTAACCTCTATTAGCAATCGTTGCACCGAGATTCGCGATCTGCAGCGGAGTGAGCGTCACCTCACCCTGACCAATAGCGATGGAAATTACTCCAAGCGCATTCCACTTGCCAAAATGATCGTCATAATAACCAGCATTTGGAATCATGCCGCGAGCCTCACCAGGCAGGTCAACACCCAGCTTATAGCCGAATCCCATGCTTACCATATAGTCCTTCCACGTCGTCATTGCCTCCTGAGTGGTCTTGTACTTTGTGCGATTGTTGAGCATGTGATACAATCCCCAGCAGAAGTAACCATTGCACGAAGTGGCAATAGCAGGCACGAGAGGAAGCGGTGCGCCATGTCCGTGGCATCCCACCTTGAAACTACCGTATCGGAAACCGCGACTGCAAGGATAAGCTGTCGATTCCGTGATGATGCCCTCCTGCAAGAATGTCAGTCCCTGCGAAGTCTTGAATGTGGATCCTGGAGGATAAGTACCAGAAATGGCACGGTTCAGCATTGGCTTCATAGGGTCGCGCTGCATCTCCATCATCTGCTTGCTTCTCTCCTTACCTTCCATGCGATGAGGATTATAGCTCGGTGCAGACACAAGGCATAGAATCTCACCAGTGCTTGGTTCGATGGCAACGATACTGCCCATCTTGCCCTCCATCAATCTTTCGCCAAGCTGCTGCAGCTTTATGTCGATGCTCAATGTCAGATCCTTGCCTGGCACAGGTTTGCGATCCAATGCGCCATTCTTGTAATGTCCCTGAATGCGCCCGCGAGCATCGCGCAACAACACCTCCACACCTTTCACGCCACGCAAGTCAGGTTCGTAGCTGCGCTCAACACCTTGCTTCCCGATGTAGTCACCCGGTTCATAATATTCATCTCGCTCCACATCCTTAGGTGATACCTCTGCCACATCGCCAAGCACATGAGCACCGAAATCAGTAGAATAACGGCGAATGGAACGCTCGCGCATATAGAAACCGCGGAAACGGAACAGCTTTTCCTGGAACACAGAGAAATCCTTGGCTGGAATCTGTCCCATAAAAAGCTGCTGTGTGTAAGTTGAATAACCAGGATTCTTATTGCGATCCTTTATCGTTTCCATTCGTGCATCAAAGTCCTTGGGCTCAATGCCTAAAGTCTTGCAAAACTCCAGTGTGTCAAGGTTCTCCACCTCACGCATCACAACCATGATGTCGTATGCAGGCTGGTTGTAAACAAGCAGTTCGCCATTGCGGTCATATATCACACCGCGCGAAGGGAAAATGACATTGTTGAGAAAAGCATTGCTATTGGCACGACCAGTGTAGTCTTCATCCACAAGCTGCAGAAAAGCAAGTCTGGCAATATAGCTCAGCACAATCACGAGAGCTATGCCTGCCAGTACAAACTTACGATATTCATACACGTGGTTCTTCATCACCGTCCCCTCCCCTACTTCTTCATTTCTTGCTTCCTCCCACGAGGAGTTCAACAAATACTGACAAAACAGCAGAAACAAAAGTGCCTCCAGCAACGGAGTATAGAGTGAGTTGCCAATCCACAAGCGTGAAGGCATCAAGCAGATAGAACACAGCGTGAAGCACAAACATGAGAATCAGAGTGTATAGCAGATAGTTCCATACTCCTATCGTTTGGAACGAAGGCACAAGATTCTCAGCCGCATCACGCGGCGTGAACTTTTCGAGCAACGGTTGCTGAATCATTGCAACCATCGTGCAAGCAGCCGACGCCATGCCAGCTGTATTGCTGAAAGTATCGAAGAAGAGTCCCGTAATAAATCCCCACAGCAGTGTCACCACACGCGATGTGCCTCTATGCATGCACACAAGCATATATCCGATGAGCAAGGGGGTGATGTAGCCAAGTATGTGAACTTGGTTGAGCACCAACACTTGTATCGTCAGCAGCAGCGCAAGGCGAATTATGCGTATGAAGAATGTTGAATTCACGTTGGGAATTTGTATGTTTATGAGTTGTTGAATGTGGAAGTTGTTTTGAAGAGGATGAGAATGTCTTTTGCCTCATTCTAATGTTGCAGAAAGCGAATCAGCCTCAGCCTCCAATTCCTTGCGTTCAGGCTTCGTATAGTTTGTTATCACCGACACCTCGCGCATGGTTGAGAAATCAGCAAAGAGTTTCACGGCAAGCATATACGACATGCCATCAGGCGAGTCGCTGATCTGCGCCACAACACCTATCGGCAATCCTGGTGGGAAGATGTCGGAGAAACCATTTGTCTCCACAATGTCTCTCACCTTCACCTTAGCGTGTCGAGGGATGCCAGTTGCATAAGCACAAAGCGTGGTGCCTCTTTTCCATGTCAGAGTGCCGAAGTGATCCGTGCTGCGCAATCGGCAACTAATCTTCGAACTCTCATTCAGCAACGGTATCACGATGCTGTAGTGCTTAGATGTCATATAAACTATGCCCACCACTCCTCGCGAACACACCACACCCATCTCAGGACGGATGCCATCAGCCTCGCCTTTATTTATAGTGATGAGATTATTTGTCTTGTGCAAAGAAGAATTGACCACCTGTGCACTCACTATGTCGTATCTCTCTGACAAACCATGCGGTTTGATTGTGTCAAGCCCTGCCTCTGCAAGCTCGTTCTTCAGCCTCTCCACTTCGCGATAGAGCCGCTGATTGTCTTTCTCCAGTCGCTGATTGGCAGTTTGCAGATAGAGATATGACGTAACACTGCTAATGACGCTGTAGGCAGTACCTACCACGTCATTAGCAGTTGTGAAGTAAACGCTTTTCTGGTAACCATTGTAGCTGAACAACGAGACCAAGCTCACCACCTCCAGCAATATAAACAGAAACCAGTGCTTACCTTTGACAAATAAATCTATCAGAGCACGCATTGAGAACGATGACGATAACTTTTTACGAAGACAATAATCGCGCCTTTATCTCATCAAGAACTGGAAGTTACCTACATTCTTAAGCGCGATGCCTGTACCCTTAGCCACTGAGTGCAATGGATCGTCGTCCACATGGAACTGAATCTTGATCTTGTCAGTCAAACGCTTGTCAAGACCACGAAGCAAAGCACCGCCACCAGTAAGCCAGATACCATTCTTGACGATGTCAGCATACAACTCAGGCGGAGTCTTCTCAAGAGCCTGGAGTACGGCTGTTTCAATCTTAGCCACGGTCTTGTCGATGCAGTGCGCAATCTCCTGATAGCAGACAGCAATCTCCATTGGGAGGGCTGTGATGCGGTTTGGTCCATGCACGATGAAATCCTCTGGAGCCTGGTCGCCAAGATCAGTAAGTGCAGAACCCACATTGATCTTGATGCGCTCTGCCAT
Organism: Bacteroidaceae bacterium; assembly: GCA_045600665.1. Lineage (GTDB taxonomy): Bacteria > Bacteroidota > Bacteroidia > Bacteroidales > Bacteroidaceae > Minthosoma. Next base: position 7,940 of record JAZRYI010000078.1, on the reverse strand, counting down.
GCGCTCACTGACCTTCACATTGTGCTGACGGCTCATGTACTCCTGAATGTCAGCGGTGAGTTCATCACCAGCCACACGGATGGAGTTGTTGCTCACGATGCCTCCAAGAGAGATAACTGCAATCTCTGTAGAACCGCCACCTATATCAACGATCATGTTACCCTCTGGAGCCTCAACGTCCAGACCGCAACCGATGGCAGCAGCCATAGGCTCGAAGATGAGGTAAACATCACGACCGCCTGAGTGCTCAGCACTGTCGCGCACAGCACGAAGCTCAACTTCCGTACTGCCAGAAGGCACGCCAATCACCATGCGGAGAGAAGGAGTGAAGAGGTGATGACCAGTCTTCACCATCTTGATGAGACCACGCATCATCTGTTCGCAAGCGAAGAAGTCCGCAATCACGCCATCGCGCAAAGGACGACAAGTGCGGATGTTCTCGTTTGTCTTCTCATACATCATCTTTGCCTTATTGCCCACCGCAATCATCTTGTTCGACTTGCGGTCGAGTGCAACAACCGATGGCTCGTCCACCATGATTTTACCATTGCAGGTAATGATCGTGTTGGCAGTGCCAAGGTCCATCGCAATATCTTGTGTGAGAGAAAAAAATCCCATTTTATAAAGTAAAAAGTGAAAAGTGAATAGCGAACAGCATATATTGCCACGCTAACGCCTTTCTATTATTCAATTCTTATTTCTTATATTCTGTATTTACTTTGCGAAATACTCATGTATTGCAGTATCGTAGTGGCTGCTTGTTGCAAAAGCGCGCTCTGCGAACTGCTTGCGCTGAGCCTTTGTTGTCTCTGCGCCCTGAGCCTTCACGATGTCGAGAAGTGGCTTGTACTCAGCCTTGCTTGGGATGATCACAACATCATTGAAGTTCTTAGCAGCAGCGCGGATGAGCGAGATGCCGCCTATGTCAATCTTCTCGATGATTGTTGGCTCGTCATTTGTGTTTGCAACTGTCTCCTCGAAAGGATAGAGGTCAACGATCACGAGATCAATCTCTGGAATCTCGTACTTAGCCATTTCCTGCTGGTCGCTCTCAAGCTCGCGACGGCCAAGAATGCCGCCGAACACCTTTGGGTGAAGAGTCTTCACACGGCCACCAAGGATTGATGGATATGTTGTAAGGTCCTCAACCTTCTGACACTCGTAGCCGAGACCTTCGATAAATGCTTGTGTACCCCCTGTAGATAAAAATTTAACACCATTCTTGTTGAGCTCTGCGAGAAGCTCGTCAAGGCCATCCTTGTGGAAGACTGAAACCAATGCAGTCTTGATTTTCTTTACGTCAGCCATTTTAATTTTTCGAAAAATTGTGGTTATTATATAAACTTATTGAAAATACTCTCTGCTGTGCACGCCCACAGCAAAGCACGTGGAGTTTGCACTTTTGAACTGCAAAGTTACGTATTTAATACGACACAATTAAGAATATTTTTATCTTTTTAAATGATTATCCCAAAATTTCTTGTCAAATGAAAAAGTTTGACGTAATTTTGAACTCGAAAACACAAAAAGATTCATTATGCGAAAAATACTATTCATGCTTCTCATGCTGTTCTCGCTCACGTCGAGCGCACAGTTCTACTACTATGGCGCCCCCCAGCAGCGCCAGCAGCAGCAAGAGAAATACACAGCGCCCAAGCATCGCAAGGGCAAGGCAGGAGTGGAAGAATTCCTGCTGAAGAACTTCCGCAACCCAATCGAGCGCAAGAACATCGAGGGCAACATCGTCGTTGCCGTCATTGTAGGCAAGAAAGGCAAGGTGGAAGATGCGCAGATAGTGCGCTCCGTGTCCGACGAACTGAATGCCGAGGCATTGCGAGTGGCAAGGAAGATGAAATTCAAGCCAGCCAAGCTGGGCAAGAAGCCTACCAAGGCACGGCTCGACATCACATTCCCGATACGCCACGGCAGACTATCCTTCATCAACCTCAAGACAATCGATGTATAACACTAACCCCATAAAAACAATGAAAAAACTACTCATCATTGCCACAGCATTGGCATCAGCACTCAGCGCCAATGCACAGAAAGCCAAAACGATTATCCCTACCGAAGCCGATATGGGCGCATACGTGATGGTCTATCACAAAGATGCCGACCACAGCCTCCACATGGCGGTCAGCTACGACAGCTACAACTGGACAGCGCTCAACGACGACAAAGCCATCATCTCTGGCGACAGCATTGCCATGCAGCATGGCATTCGCGACCCACACATCTTCCGCGGTCCCGATGGCGGCTTCTATCTTGCCATGACAGACCTCCACATCTTTGCCCAAAAGAAGTATGCCGACAACCCGCGCTTCTCCAAGATTTCCGAATATCGCGACACGGAATGGGAACGCGAGGCACCATACACCTGGGGCAACAACAAAGGTCTCGTGCTGATGAAGTCGTTCGACCTCATCCACTGGACACGCACAAACTTGGATTTCACCAAGCTTCTCTGCCCTACGGGAGCAACAAACTACCACGGTGTGCCATACACATGGGGCGAGGTAGGTTGCGTGTGGGCACCTGAAACCGTATATGACTATGAGACAGGACGATTGCTCGTACACTTCACCACACGCTTCAAAGGCGGCAACAACCTTATATATTATGTATATATGAACGACGATTTCACTCAGATGACATCCGAGCCAAAGCTTCTGTTCGAATCGCCGCTTGACATCCACGGAGCGCCAAAATACACAGTCATCGACTCCGACATCTGCAAGGTGGGCGACACCTACCACCTCTTCTATGTCAGCCACGAGAAGACAGCCACTGTGAAGCACGCCACCAGCAAGAAGATCACAGGCCCTTACATCATGGACGACAAGTATGACGATGGCGAACCTCAAGGTCACGAAGCACCAAACTGCTGGAAGCGACTCGGACAGGACAAGTACGTGATCATGTTCGACAACTACAACCGCCACCCACACAACTTCGGCTTCGTAGAGACAACCGACTTCCAGACCTTCACGCCAATAGGCTACTTCGATGCAGAAGGCTCGCCAATGAAGCGCAGCAACTTCTCGGAGCAGAAACACGCTGCCGTTGCCCCTCTCACTGTGAAAGAAGCAAAGGCACTTGAGAAGTATTGGAAGAAAAAGAAATAACAAAAAAATGGAGAATGAACTTAATCATTCTCCATTTTTTCATCACACAACGCTGACATTCATGAAAATGTCCTCTTTCGGTCTATCCCCTGGCTTCGTTGCCGTGTTTTGTATCTTCTCCACAACATCGAGCCCTTCCACCACCTCGCCAAACACCGTGTATTGACCATCAAGGTGTGGAGTGCCACCCACAGTTGTGTATATCTCCTTCTGCTCAGGAGTGAGACCTTTCACGCCCCTTTCGCGCACGATAGCATAGGTCTGCGACTCCAGGTCGTTCTGCAATTCCATCAACCCCTCACGGTCGCGCTCACGGCGAAGCTGCATGATACGAGACTTGTTCTCAGCAACGAGCTTATTGAAAATCTCCTGAGTAGCCATCATCTCCATCTGCTTGTTCAGCTGCCCTATCTGCCCAGCATTGTATGTCTTTCCCCACACGATGTAGAACTGGCTGCCGCTTGAGCGACGCTCTGGGTTCACCTCATCGCCCTGACGAGCAGCAGCAAGAGCACCACGCTTGTGACACATGCCAGCAACGATCTCTGCTGGAATGGTGTAATCAGGGCCACCAGTTCCGTAGCTGCCATTCGGAGTTGGATTCTTCGAATCGGGATCACCCCCTTGAATCATAAAGTCTTTGATCACGCGATGGAAAAGAAGGCCGTCATAGAAACCATCCTTTGCAAGTTTGATGAAATTGTCACGGTGAAGTGGGGTCTCGTCATAGAGACGAACCACAATATCACCCAATGTTGTAGTAATTTTGATATTTGACATTTCTTTCTTTATTTTGAATCTTTTTCTTAATCTGTCTATAAGTAGGTGTGCAAAATTATTTTTATAATGATTGTATTGATTAGTGATGCATATTCTGTGCCTAAAATAAATGAGCGTAGTGGAGCCTACCCGATTGTTTTTAGGTGCTGAAGATGCGCAGTAGGCGGTGCAAGGATTGTATAAATAATTTTGCACACCTACTTATGATTTTACCATCATATACAATAGTCGGAGCATGAGTATCACTCTTTCAACTGCAAAGATAACATATTTTGTTTAATTATCAATACGAAACGGTAACTTTTTGGTGTTGGATTCTTTTAGATACATGACAAGGACAAATACTATAAATATCAAGAACAACATGACTTCCATAATTATTATTGTTTATGGGTTTACTAAAATAACAAAAATACTCGTGTATAAACACTCAACTATTGGCATTTCCACCTTTTTGCCTTCAGATGTTTAAACTAAAGATCATTATTTTCAATAACATGGAGGCATTCTTACTTATTGAACAACCACGGAATGGCTACCGTATTGGGCAGGGCTTGCACCTACATCTCCTCCTGAATAATTTATTCTGCATCCGTTGCCTTGATGTTAATCTTTGGACGAACGAAATACAAGATTTCTACTGTTGGTTCAATCAAACGGACTATTTCACCCATTGGCTTGTATGCCATAGGTGATTCATCAAGTGTTCCTTCACACACAGTGGTGGAATAGACATTTGTCATTGTCTTCTTGAACTCCTCCATCTTCAACTGCATCTTAGCAGCTGTACGTGAGAGAATGCGTCCTGCCCCATGAGGCGCTGTATAGTTCCATTCGGGGTTTGACTTTCCACGGCAGATGGCAAGTCCATCTCGCATGTTGAATGGGATGATACATAGTTCATCAGCATATGCACGGATGGCTCCCTTGCGCAGCATTGGATGATCTTTGAAGTCAATGTAGTTGTGAGTCGTGAAGATCTCGTTGACTACGCTGATTCCGAAGTGCTCACGGAGGATGTTGCTCACCAACCGATGGATCATTATGTGGTTGAAACGAGCGTATGCCTGTGTGACAACCATATCAGATAGATACCCTTTAAGATATGCTCCGCTCAGGTATTCTGCCATGTATTCCTCTTCACGGACACGCACCTTTGCTTCCTGGATAAGACGCTGCCATTGTGTCCTATCTGGACAGGATGCCTTCACCTCTTCCACAACTCGACGAAGGTCTTCTTCTGAGATTTCTGTGCAGGAGTTCTTTGCCTTACGTGCCCAATAGTTGCATACTTTCACTCCAAGGTTGCGCGATCCGCAATGGGCCGTAAAGAATCCACGTCCATCCTCCTCAGTTAGTGAGTTTGCCGAAGCTACTCCATATTCCAGGAAATGGTTTCCTCCTCCGAGGGATGGCAAAGAACAGAAGAACATCTCCGCGTTCATTCCGATGCGCATGAGGAAACGCGAAACGTACTCCTCGTTGATTTCTTCAATTGGATATACCATGTCAGGGAAGTCACTCATAACCTGTTGGTACTCATTGTTGAGGAATGCATAACACTCCTCACGGTTGATGATTTCTCGTTCGTTGATGCTGTGTCCAGTTGGAATAACCTGAGCAATGAGTTGTTCAAACTCAGGGTACTTCTCTTCGGGTACAACTGTTGACAGTTCCATCGTAGAAACGGTGCATCCGATATCTACTCCCACATGGTTTGGGTTTACAAACTTTCCTAATGGTGCAGAGAATCCTATTGTGATTCCCTTTCCCATGTGAACATCGGGCATGATACGGATATGTGATTCTGCAAATGCAGGATGTTCGAGCATTGACTGCACGAGAGCTACAGCCTCTTCCTCAACATTGTCAGTAAAGATCTTGCAGTCCTGACAATACTTTCCTTGTAACTGTTTCATAATCGTTAAATGTTAGAATTTTTTACCTTTAATTTGTTTACGAGTGCAAAGTTACAACCTTACTGTGCAGTCAAGCTTCATCGCTCTGATATTTCTTTAAATTTTCTTCGATTTTCTTTTTTAACGCCTCTCTATACCATTGCGGTCCAAGGATTTCTATGTCTGGAATATAGGAGAAGAGCAGATTCCTAAGTTCTGGATTTGGATGAACTGTCAGTTGTATTGTGCAGTCCTCTTCACTGACAATCTGTTGAGAAGGATGCAAGGGCTTTGATATAACATAAGGGAACCTACTAGACGAAAATCGCAGTACGATTCTCTCTGGTTGTGTTCCTCTTTTTGCTGTCATCGTTACACCTACTATATCTTCAAAACACTGAGAAAAATCAACCTCTGTGTTTGGTACATACTCAGTATCATCCTTTGAGAGCTTGACTATTCTATCTAGGGCGTATGTACTTACATGAGGAAGTTTTTTGTGCTCTTCCAACGCAAATAGGAACCATCTATTATTGTATTGTTTCAAATGGTATGGGAATACCACAATGTCATGTTCTATTCCTTTGTATGAACAGTAGAGCAAACGAAGAGTTTGGTGATTCGTGGCGGCTTCAATTAACGTGGGAAGATATTCAAGACCTCGTAGCCTCTCGTTTTGATCGAAGGTGATAACATTTTCTTGTGTTGTTTTACCACCAAATCGATATTCAAGATTTGATACTACCTCTTCTATCCAATTAAAGGAAGGTACGCCACGGAATCGTCTGAGTATATTTACCGTCTGACTAAGATTCTTCACCTCCTCAGTAGATAACTCATTATTATATATTGTAAAGTCTCTATTAGAATATCGGTAGTAACATTTCCTGCCTTCAAGCGGATATGCCTCGATTGGAGCATCGTACCCCATTCGATCTCTCATGAACTTGATGTCCTCACGTATCTGGCGAAGTGACACCTCCGTTCCATTCATATCATACAACTTTTCATTGACTTCCTCTATGTTGACTTCCTCTATGAGGTCGTCAATGGTGTATTTCTTCTTGAAGTTACTGAAACATCTATCAAGAATTTGGTATCGAAGTTGTGCGTTCTTATTTGCTGACATATTTGCAAGTTGGTTTATTCGCCTGGTATTTCTCAATCAAAGCACGATGTCTTGGGGTGAGAGTGTCAATTACAAGTGCTTCCTCATAAGTAGCATGGCGTGATTCATAGGTTCTGCCCACAACGATATTGTGGTCAACAACGAAGTATGCACCATATTCTACAGACAGAAGGAGTATGCATATCTTCTTGTGCTTCTGTACCACATACTCTTTTCCGTTGGTAAGCTTCACAATATCATGATGCTTCCAGTCTGTTTTGAGGAAGTCTTCTTGTAACATTCTGTTGATTTTACTACCTTTTTTAATATAGAGAAACTATTCGTCAGCCTCCCACTGCATTCCGACAAACATCTTTTTTAGTTCGTATGCTTGCATCTCCACCGATGAGTAAGGTATAAGATGTTCGACTTTTAGGATGAAAGGATGGTTTATGCCATCCATTTTGAAACCTTCTTTTGTCGTAAGAAGTCTTTCGAGTAGATGGATTCTGTCCGTATTCATCTGCTCTATCTCTCGTGCCCCTATATATTTAACTGCTTGGTTGTATTCATCAAAGGCTTTTGTACGAGGATGATTCTTCTGTACGGCATTCATAAGAGATGCGAACAATACGACATCTGCATCTGAGGCAAACTCGGGAACAGCAAACGTCAGTGAGTTCAACTCGACACTGTGTAGAACAAAAACACCTGTAGCCGATAAGTCCTTGCGGAAGACAACAACACACGTTTCATTCTTTTGTTTGTCTTCCGCTACTACCTTCATCCCATAATGAACGCAATAGGGATTATCAGGTATTCCACCCTTGTACAACAAGTCAAGAATCTTCTTGACATTGAACTTCTTTGGGAGTCCTTCGATTATTGTTCTTTCGTATTTCATAAACCTTGTGAGTATATTCCTTGTTCGTTGTAGCTCATCTTAATTTACGCAGACTCAAGGCCTTTTCAATACAAGCCATGGACTTTTGTTGTCTTTGCTTTCCTTCTTGATATAGCCAAGTTTTC